>NZ_CAUDLI010000005.1:0-403422 GCF_958439105.1 Ralstonia flatus
CGTTGCCAGCACTGCATGCACCGATAGGCTACGGGCGACGGAACGCCCGGTTTTCTTCCGTCAGACTTCAACGGCAAAACAACGAACTACGCGACTGTCACGTCGCACAAGGACGACTACCCCAGCTTGGTCGCGCCAAACGTGTAGCTGCCACCCACGGTGATCAGCTTGTAGAGCGAGCCGGTGCCGCTGCCATCGCGCTCCTGGTCGTAGCTGGCGGCCAGGTACAGCGGGCCGGCGCTATAGCGCCCCGCCAGGTTGAACAGCGAACCCTGCGAGATCGAGCCGGCGGCTTCGCCGAAGCCGTACATCGCGCCGAACTGCGCGCCGCCCAGGTCGGGCGACACGTACTTGATCGTGTTGTTGTAGATCTCGCTGACGGCGTCGAACTCGCTGAACTTGAAGATCGAGCCCGAGTTGTAGCCGCCCTTGAAGACGCTGCCCACCAGCCAGTCGTCGTTGAAGTTCCATTGCTTGCCGGCCGTCAGCGTGCCCGACGACGAACTCAGCCCGACATACGAATTGCGCGAGAACAGCGTGCCGTTGGACGACATGCGCCCGTTGCTCGGGTTGAAACCCGCCTGCAGGTTGAACAGCGCCTTCAGGCCGCCACCGAGGTCTTCCTTGCCGCTCAGGCCGAAGTTGGACACACCGAGAATGCTGTCCGACACGCCGGTCAGGCTCTGCGAGCCGTTGCCGGCATGGTTGGTCCAGCTCACGCCGGTATCGATGACGCCCGACAGCGTCACGCTCGACTGCGCAGCAGCGACGCCAGACAGCCCGAATGCCAGGGCGGCAGCGCCCAGCTTGGTGGTGGTGCTCATGACAGGTGATCCCCCTAAATGAATTGGCGCGACCGCGTGGCCGCTCCCGGCATTGCGTTCTATGTTGAGTACAAGCTTAGTTTGGATTGTGCACAATCACGGAGGTCATCCATGCAGTAACCGTGCCATGCAAAATCGCGGGTTTTCGCCTGCTTCTGGTGCAAAACCGTGTGTGGGGCGGGGAGATTTCTTGAGAATGGCGCACCAAGGTCGTCCGGATTGGCATCAGGGTTGTGCACAATCCAAGCGCGGTTTGCTCGATTAGAATGGCGAGATGCCAGCGCCCACGACCCCTCCGATCTCCCAGCCCCGCCGCAACAACGCCGAAATCGACGCCCGCATTTCCGATGCGGTGTACGAGGCGATCCTTGAGCAGAAGCTGCCGCCGGGCACGCGCCTGGTCGAGGCACAGCTATGCAAGGCCTTTGGAATTACGCGGGGGACATTGCGCCGGGTACTGGTGAAGCTGGCGCATGAGGGCGTGGTCGAACTGCAGCCCAATCGCGGCGCGACCATCGCCGTGCACGACGCGGCGGAAGCGCGACAGGTCTTTGGGGCGCGGCTGATCCTGGAAACCGGCTCGGTGCGGGAACTGGCCCAGCACGCCACCGCGGCGCAACTCGCCGAATTGCGCGCGCTGGCCGCTGCAGAACATGCCAGCCGGGAGTCCGGCAACTGGCGCGAGTGGATCCGCCTGTCGGGCGATTTCCACATCCAGCTTGCCGAGGCCAACGGCAACCCCATCATCACGGCAATGCTGCGCACGCTGGTGGCGCGCACCTCGCTGCTGATCGGGCTTTATGAGTCTCCCGCACGGCCGAGCTGCGGCCATGACGAACACCTGGCCATTCTCGATGCGGTGGAGCGCCGCGACGGCGAGCGCGCCGCGCGGCTGATGGGCGAACACCTGGGTGAATACATCGCTGCGCTGGAGCTGGAGCCCCGGCAGGTGGAGGCGATCGATTTCTCGACGCTCTTCCGCCGCGTCAAGTTCTGACCGCGCGGTGGCCTAGCGTTGCAGGATCGCCAGGGCCACCAGAATGCCCACGGGCGGCAACACGCACCAGAACGACAGCATCGCAAACGCCAGCGCCCCCAGCACCGCCCCGATGGCAAAGCCGGCAAGCGGCGGCACCATCTTGCGCAACCGCGTGCGCGCAACGTCCTTCTGCGTAGCGCCCGGCGACAGCAGCTCCACCACATCGATCACGATCTGCGTGGTGTTGCCCGTCATGATCGTCGTGGGGGCGTGTTCCGACAGCACGATGCGCGCCTTGGCGTTCTGCACGCCCATCGCCGCGACGCCGATCAGCCCGACAACGATCGTGGCTGGTGCATCGGGCGACTGAATCGGCAGCGCCAGCAGGCCCGCCGCCATGAAGGCCAGCAGCAGAACGGCCTGCACAAGCAGCAGCGGCCGCAGCGGTGCCACACCGCGCCGCGTGAGCGCCGTCACGGCGAGTTTGGTCGCTGCCACGGTCACCACGAACATCGGCAGCGCCAGCAGCTTGGCGAGCACGCCTTGGCCGGAGCCCGCCAGCTCCAGGCCGATCATCACGAAGTTGCCGGTGACATGCGCGGTGAACAGTCCGAACAACGCCGCAAAGCCGACCACATCCACATAGCCCGCGACGAACGCCAGCAGCGTTCCCTGTGCGATCAGGAAACGTGCTGACGCCGGTGTGGCCGTTGCCGCCGTCGCGGCTTCAGAAGGCAAAGCACGAACACCCGAAGGCGCCCCAGAAGCCGCGGAAGTTGGTGGTCGGCACATTGGCCGTGCGCGCTTTCTGGTGGGCGTGGCCGTGCACCGAACACGAACCGACGCACTGATGCACCTGTTGCTGCATGGGCGCAGCCGGCCGCCAGTGCCCCGGCACGCGCGCCACGGGCGACCACTCCGGCAGCACCGGAATCGGCGGCGGGCCGAATTCGGCAAACTCGGCGGCGCCGTAGACGATGCGGCCGCCGACCACCGTCAGCACCGATTCGATGGTCTTGATATCGGCCTCGGGCACGCTGAAGAAATCCGCCGACAACGCCGCCAGATCAGCGAGTTGCCCGACCTTGATCTGCCCCTTGTTGCCCTGGTCTGCCGAGAACCAGGCGCTGCCGTGCGTGTACAGCTCGAGCGCCACCTCGCGCGGCAGCCCTTCCGGATACAGCGCCATGCCGCCCACGGTGCGCCCGCTCGCCAGCCAGTACAGCGACGTCCACGGGTTGTAGCTCGACACGCGCGTGGCGTCGGTGCCGGCGCCCACGGGCACGCCTTCGGCCAGCATGCGCTTGATGGGCGGCGTCTGTTCGGCAGCGGTTGCGCCGTAGCGGTCGACAAAGTATTCGCCCTGGAAGGCCATGCGGTCCTGGATGGCGATGCCGCCCCCGAGCGCGCGCACGCGCTCGATGTTCTTCGGCGAAATCGTCTCCGCATGGTCGAAGAACCACGGCAGGCCGTTGAAGGGAATGTCGCGGTTCACGCGCTCGAACACATCGAGCATGCGCGAAATCGATTCGTCGTAAGTGGCGTGCAGCCGGAACGGCCAGCGCTGCGCGACGAGGTGGCGCACCACGGTTTCCAGCTCCTGCTCCATCGTCTCGGGCAGGTCGGGGCGCGGTTGCAGGAAGTCTTCGAAGTCAGCGGCGGAGAAGACCAGCATCTCGCCCGCGCCGTTGTGGCGGAAGAAGTCATCGCCCTGGCGGTATTGCACGCTGCCGGTCCAGTTCTTGAAGTCGGCCAGCTCTTCTTTCGGCTTCTGCGTGAAGAGGTTGTAGGCGATGCGGATGGTGAGCTGGTTCTGCGCCGACAGCTCGCGGATGACCTCGTAGTCTTCCGGGTAGTTCTGGAAGCCGCCGCCCGCGTCGATGGCGCTCGTCACGCCCAGGCGGTTCAGCTCGCGCATGAACTGGCGCGTGGAGTTGACCTGGTATTCGGGCGGCAGCTTCGGCCCCTTGGCGAGCGTCGCGTACAGGATCATCGCGTTGGGCCTGGCGATCAGCATGCCGGTGGGCTCGCCCGATGCGTCGCGCTGGATCTCGCCGCCGGGCGGGTTCGGCGTGTCCTTGGTGTAGCCGACCTGGCGCAGCGCTGCGCGGTTGAGCAGCGCGCGGTCGTACAGGTGCAGCACGAACACGGGCGTATCGGGCGCGGCCTGGTTCAGTTCTTCGAGCGTGGGCATGCGGCGCTCGGCAAACTGGAATTCCGACCAGCCGCCCACCACGCGCACCCATTGCGGCGACGGCGTGCGCGCGGCCTGCTCCTTGAGCATGCGCATCGCGTCGGCCAGGGACGGCACGCCTTCCCAGCGCAGCTCGAGGTTGTAGTTCAGCCCGCCCCGGATCAGGTGCAGGTGTGAATCGTTCAGGCCGGGAATGACGGTGCGCCCGCGCAGGTCGATGACCTGGGTGGCAGCGCCGCGCTGGGCCATCACGGTGGCATCGTCGCCCACGGCAACGAAGCGGCCCTCACGCACGGCAACGGCGCTGGCGGTGGGGCGTTCGCGGTCGACCGTGTGGATGCGGCCGTTGTGCAGGATGAGGTCGGCGGTCATTGCGTCAGTATTTGGGATAGATCGAAAAGCGTCCGGGTCCGGCAATCAGGACGGTGGTGAAGATGATCAGCAGCATCCAGCCGAACTGTCCATCGGCAAGCGACCAGTCCGGATGCACCACCAGCATGGCCACCAGCAACGTGGCGATGATGGGCAGACACGCCAGGCGCGTCAGCACGCCAAGCGCAATCAGCAGCGGACACAGCGTTTCCGACAGGATGGCGAGCAGCAGCGTGGGTGCGGCGCCCATGTGGAATGGGTCTTCAATGCGCGTCAGTTCCTGGCTGTAGTGCAGCACCTTGGGCAGCCCATGCACGGCGATCAGCAGGGCGCTGCCGGTGACGCGCAGGAACAGCAGGCCGGCATGCAGCGCAACATTCGCCGCGGTGCCGGCGGGGGCGGCAGCTTGCGAGGGTTCGAGCGACAGGCGTGTCATGGCATCAGCTCGGATTGCGCGGCGTGGCGCTGCCGGATTCGCCGGTGGCGACCAAATCCGTGGGTGACGCCTGGGGCGGCGCTTGGCTCGGCACTTGAGGCGGCGCGCCGGTGATCTTCGGCACGCATTCGTGCCGGAACCACGCCATGGTGATCGGCTCGCCGGCCAGCAGGCGCTGCGCGGCCGGCACGATCTGTTCGCCGATCAGCATGCCGAGCAGCCCGACCAGCGCGATCGCCGGTGGCGCCGGTGAGCGGACGTGCAGCAATGCATAGATGACGCCGACCAGCATGCCGACGGCAATGGAGATGAGATAGGGCTTCACGAGGAGGGCTCCAGGATGCCAAGGGGCGGCGCGCGCAAACGGCGCCGCCCGTGCCGATCAGGTGCTGAGGAAGGCCAGCAGGTCCGCGTTGACCTTGTCCGCCTCGGTCACGCACATGCCGTGCGAGCCGCCCGGATAGACCTTCAGCGTCCCGTTCTTCACCAGTTCCACGCCCAGCTTGGCCGAATTGTCGATCGGCACGATCTGGTCGTCGTCGCCATGCAGGAACAGCACCGGCACGTCGATCTTCTTCAGGTCTTCGGTGTAGTCGACCTCCGAGAATTCCTTGATGCACAGATACTGGCCGTGAATGCCGCCGGTCATGCCCTGCGCCCAGAAGGCGTCGATGGTGCCCTGCGAGACCTTCGCGCCCGGCCGGTTGAAACCGAAGAACGGCGTGGCGAGATCGCGGTAGAACTGCGAGCGGTTGTCGGTCACGCCCTTGCGGATGCCGTCGAACACGTCCATCGGCAAGCCGTTCGGGTTGGCCGCCGTCTTCAGCATGATGGGCGGCACCGCGCCGATCAGCACCGCGCGGGCCACGCGCTTGGTGCCGTGGCGGCCGATGTAGTGCGCGACTTCGCCGCCGCCGGTGGAATGGCCGACCAGCGTGGCGCCCTGGATGTCGAGCGCGTCGAGCAGCGCTGCCAGGTCGTCGGCATAGGTGTCCATGTCGTTGCCCTGCGACGGCTGGTCGGATCGGCCGTGGCCGCGCCGGTCATGCGCGATGACACGAAAGCCCTTCTGCACGAGGAACAGCATCTGCGCGTCCCACGCGTCGGCATTGAGCGGCCAGCCGTGCGAGAAGACGACGGGCTTGCCGCTGCCCCAGTCCTTGTAAAAGATGCGCGTACCGTCTTGGGTGGTAATCGTTTGCATGGGAATGAGAGAGAGGGTGGAGGCTGGTTGAATGGACGACGGGGCGACGCATGCGGTTGCACATGCGTCGCCCGGCCGGAACAGCGTCTTCTTTTATAGTCGGCGGCGCGATCAGTTGGCAGCCACGGCAGCCAGCGCCTCGTGCGGCGTCGCGGTGCGTTGCGGGGCCTTGTGCACCATCGTGTAGGCGTAGTCGACGCCCATGCCGTAGGCGCCGGAGTGCTCCTTCACCAGCTTCATGACGGCGTCGTACGTGTCGCGGTGGGCCCAGTCACGCTGCCATTCCAGCAGCACCTGTTGCCACGTCACGGGCACCACGCCGGCCTGGACCATGCGCTGCATGGCGTAGTCGTGCGCGTCCTTCGACGTACCACCGGACGCGTCGGCGACCATGTAGATCTCGTAGTCGGCATCGTGCATGGCCGACAGCGCGAAGGTGCAGTTGCACACCTCCGTCCACAGGCCCGAGACGACCACCTTCTTGCGGTTGTTCTTTGCCAGGGCATCACGCACCTTCTGGTCGTCCCAGGAGTTCATCGAGGTGCGTTCCAGCAGTGGCTGATCCGGAAACACATCGAGCAGCTCCGGATAGGTGTAGCCCGAAAAGCTCTGCGACTCGACGGTCGTAATGGTGGTGGGGATGTTGAAGATCTTTGCGGCCTTGGCAAGGCCAACGGTGTTGTTCTTCAGGACCTGACGATCGATCGACTGCACGCCGAAGGCCATTTGCGGCTGGTGGTCGATGAAGATCAATTGACAGTTCTGCGGGGTAAGGACTTCCAGCTTGGGATTCATGGCCGTATCCAGTTTCCGATGGGGAACTACGAGAGGGGATGCTGCAGACCTGTCGCCGCATCGACGCGGCGCGATCAACGGCCCATCCATGATAGGAAGTTGCGCTCCGGGCGGAACGGCTTAATTGGCGAGTGCAGTTTTTGCGTTTGCCGAACAATCGTCGCGACGTTCGGAAACATTCAGTGGGTACCCTGGACCCGCGCGCCGGTCGTGGAATTCGGTCGTGCGATTCGGCGCGCGTGGCCGTCAGCGACGTCAGCGGATCCAGCCGCGCTCGAGCAGCGGTTTGTCCCAGGCCAGCTCGCCGGCGTGGTGGCTGGCCAGGCAATCGATCAGCGCGCACACCTTGACTGCCTGCCGCTGCGTCGCCGGATACACGGCCGAGAAATGCAGCGGTGTCAGGTCGAAATCGGCCAGCACGG
Organism: Ralstonia flatus; assembly: GCF_958439105.1. Taxonomy (NCBI): domain Bacteria; kingdom Pseudomonadati; phylum Pseudomonadota; class Betaproteobacteria; order Burkholderiales; family Burkholderiaceae; genus Ralstonia; species Ralstonia flatus. The sequence continues at coordinate 7,227 of NZ_CAUDLI010000005.1, forward strand.
GCACGAGGCGGCCGGCGACCAGGTCGTCGCTGATGACGAGCGTGGGCAGGCAGGCGATGCCGGCGCTGGTCAGGGCGTAGTCGCGCAGCAGATGCACGGAGTTGGAGCGCACCTGCTCGGGCAGGTCCATCGCGGGGAGCGTTTCGCCGTTGCGCGAGAACTCCCAGCGCTTGCGTGTCGGATAACCGGAATACAGCGCCAGCGAATGCTGCAGCAGGTCGGCCGGCTGTTGCGGCAGGCCGTACTCTTCCACGTACGCCGGCGTGGCGCAGAACATGCGCCGCAGCGTGAACAGGCGCCGCTCGATCAGCGAATCGTTGATGGGCGGGAAGATCTGGAACACCACGTCGAACCCCTCGGCAATGGGGTCGACCACGTTGTCGTCGACCACCACGTCGAGCTGGATATCGGGGTACTGCGCACCGAACCGGGCCAGCGGTTCGGCAAAGTGGCTGAGCGCGTATCCGGGCAGCATGCGGATGCGCAGCTTGCCGGCCGGCGTGGCGCGCAGGCCGCGCATCTGGTCGGTGAGATCCGTCAGCATGCAGACGGCTTCGGCGCATTGCTTGTAATAGGTCTCGCCCACTTCGGACAAGCGCACGTGCCGCGTGCTGCGGTGAAACAGCGGCGCTTCGATAAAGCGCTCCAACTGCTGCACGCGGTTGGTGACCACCGAGTTGGTCACGCCCAACTGGCGGGCGGCTTCGGCAAAGCTGCGCGTTTCTGCCACGCGCACGAAGGCTTCGATACTGAGAAAACGGTCCATTTCCAGCGTCCTGGCGCCTGAGGTGAAAGGGGGGGGGGCGCGACGCCGGCCATCATACGGCGAACCGGTGAAATGTGACGGGAGCGTCAGCAAGGCTTTTCTGCCCGTCGTCGCGTCGTTTATCCTCTGCAATCTGTTTCATCCCGTCTTCCATTCCAATACCAAGCAATACCAAGCGAGGAGCAGTTCATGGCAATTCAAGTCGTCGGCATCGTCGGTGCCGGAACAATGGGCAACGGCATTGCGCAAGCGTGCGCCGTGGTCGGGCTGGATGTGGTGATGGTGGATATCAGCGATGCCGCCGTGCAGAAAGGCATTGCCACCGTGACTGGCAGCCTGGATCGCCTCATCAAGAAAGAAAAGCTGACCGAGGCCGACAAGGCCGCAGCGCTCGCCCGCATTCAGGGCTCCACGTCGTATGACGACCTCAAGCGCGCCGACCTCGTCATCGAGGCCGCCACCGAGAACTTCGACCTGAAGGTGAAGATCCTCAAGCAGCTCGAGGCTGCCGCTGCGCCGCACGCAATCGTGGCGTCGAACACGTCGTCCATCTCGATCACCAAGCTGGCCGCCGTGCTGCAAGACGCCAGCCGCTTCATCGGCATGCATTTCTTCAACCCGGTGCCGATGATGGCGCTGGTGGAAGTCATCCGCGGCCTGCAGACGAGCGATGCCACGCATGCGGCAGTGGAAGCGCTGGCCAAGCAGCTCGGCAAGACGCCCATCACGGTCAAGAACAGCCCGGGCTTTGTCGTCAACCGGATCCTGTGCCCGATGATCAACGAGGCGTTCTGCGTGCTGGGCGAGGGTCTGGCTTCGCCGGAGGAGATCGACGAAGGCATGAAGCTCGGCTGCAATCACCCGATCGGGCCGCTGGCGCTGGCCGACATGATCGGCCTGGACACCATGCTGGCCGTGATGGAAGTGCTGTACACCGAATTCGGTGATCCGAAATACCGCCCGGCCATGCTGATGCGCGAAATGGTGGCCGCCGGCTACCTGGGCCGCAAGACCGGCCGCGGTGTGTACGACTATCGCAAGTGAGCCAATCCCACACCGCATCGGAGCCGTCCATGTCGATCTATACGTATCAGGTGCTGTGGGCTGACCTGGACGGCAACCAGCACCTCAAAAACACGCGCTACATCGACTACGCGTCGCACAGCCGGTTTCGTTTTCTGACCGAGCAGGGCTTTGGCCCGAAGGCCTTCGCGCAGCACAAGCTCGGGCCGGTGGTGTTTGAAGACCGTGTCAGCTACCGCAAGGAACTGCGCCTCATGGATGCCTTTACCGTGAGCGTGGAGACCGCCGGCCGCAACGAGCGCGGTTCGCGTTTCATCATGGTCAACCGCATCCGCAATGAAGCGGGCGACCTGTGTGCGGAAATCACCAGCATGTGCGCGTGGTTTGACCTTGCCGAGCGCAAAGTTGCCGCGCCACCGCCGGAGCTGTTCGCCGTGATGGAGCGCACGCCCCGTACGGACGACTACCGGCTGCTTTAACGGCTGTCCGACAACTGTCAGGCCGGATTCGCGCAAACTGTCTGCAAGTGTGCATGGAGACGGTGTGGCGGTGCGTTGAAGATGACGCATCGCCACACCGTTTTTTCTTCCCCAACACTTCGGACGCCACCATGTCGCGCTACGCCTTCCGCCTGCTCAACGTCTTTGCCGAATCCACCTTTGGCGGCAACCAGCTCGCCGTGTTTGAAGACGGGCGCGGCCTGGACGACGCCACCATGCAGGCCATCGGACGCCAGTTCAACCTGTCCGAGATCACCTTCATCTTTCCCGACGCGGCCGATGGCGCCACGGCGCGCTTCCGCATCTTCACGCCCGATTACGAGATGCCGTTTGCCGGCCACCCGTCGCTGGGGACCGCGCAGGTGGTGCGCGAACTGTATGGCCCCGGCAATGAGCTGACGTTGCGTTGCCCGTCGGGCATCGTGTCGCTGACGGCGCAGGACGACGGGTGGTCGCTGGTGCCGCCGCGCTCCGGTGCCCTGAGCACGCGCGAGGCGGACCCGGCCATCGCCGGCATGCTGGGCTTGGATGCCGATGCGCTGGCAGGCCCGCCGCTGTGGGTGGATGCCGGTATCGAACAGTTGATGGTGCCCGTCAAGACACGCGCTGACGTCGATCGCGCCCGCCCCGATCTGTCGGTATTCGACGCGTGGCCGCGCAGCCGCAACGACGGGCGCAATGCGTACGTCTTCACCATGCCGAAGCCCGGCAGCAATGATCCGGTGGTGTCGCGCTTCTTCTTCGAATACGGCACCGGCATGCTCGAAGATCCGGGCACCGGCTCGGCGTGTGCCAACCTCGGCGGCTGGCTGCGCGCGACGGGCCATGCGTTGCCGGCCAGTTACCGCATCGAGCAGGGCGCTGCGGTGGGACGACCCTGCCACCTCACGCTGCGTGTGGATGCGGACGGCACGATCCACGTCGGTGGCCGCGTGATCGAAATCGGCCGCGGCACGTTGACGATTTAATCGGCGGCGCCCAGCTGCTTGCAGAAGAACGTCGTGCCGCAGAACGCGCCGTCCGGCATCAGCGCGTAGTTGGGCACCACGCCCACGCGCTGCCAGCCGGCGCGTGCGTACAGCCGCTCGGCGTCGCCGCCCGTCACGGTGTCGAGCACCAGCACCGTTTTGCCCTCGGCGCGCGCCTCGTCTTCGATGGCCGCCATCAGCCGCTGCGCCAGGCCTTGCCGGCGCGCCCGGCGGAGCACGAGCATCTTGGCGACGTCGGCGCGGTGCGGCTGGTTTTCCGGCTGCGCGAGCACCAGTTGCACGGTGCCGTGGATGGCGCCCGCCGCATCTTCGGCAATCAGCAGGGCGCGCTCGCCCCTGGCCACGCCGTCGGCCACACCGCGCCAGAATGCCCGCGCCTTGTCTTGCGACAGCGGCGCCATGAAGCTGACCGACGCGCCGCCCTCCACGCAATCGATGAGCACATCGGCCAAGGCATCGACGCACGCGCTTGCCTCGTTGGCGCCCACGCGGCGGATGGTCAGGGTGTCGGTCATCAGGGCCTCCAGTGGGCAGCGGATACGGTTGTGAGTGCGACGAGGTAGCGGGCCGGCCGCCGCGTGGGGTTGTGATAGACGATCGGACAGTCCAGCCGCATGGTCAGGCAATCGCCTGCATTGAGGCGCCAGTGCGCGTCGCCCACGGTCATTTCCATCGTGCCTTCGATGATCCACACCTGCTGGTGGATTTCCGCATCGCGCGCGCCGGTGTCATAGGCGACGCGCTCGCCGGGCGGAAAGTGCACCTCCACGAGCTGCAGCGGCGAACGCGCTGCCGGCGACAGATTGCGCCGCACGTAGCCGGAGGCGGGGTCGGTCCACTCCGGCTGCTCCGCCGCGCGCGATACGGGCGAGGGCTCCGCGGCCGGCGCCGCACCGTCTTCGAACAGCGAGGCCAGCGTCACGCCCAGCGCGGAGCTGAGCCGATCGAGCACCGTAGCGGTCGGGCTGCTCTGACCGCGCTCGATCAGGGAGATGGCCGATCGGCTGACCTGGCTGCGTTCGGCCAGCGCGTCGAGCGAGAGCCCCTGGGCGTCGCGCAATTCGCGCAGGCGCTGGGCGATACGTTGATGGATGTCCATGCATTCCAGTTTAATGGAAATTTTCATCTAGTAAACTGGAATATGAAGCGACGAATGATTGGCCTTGCTGAGGGTAGTGCCTTGCGCAACCGTCGGCTGAATCTTGCGATTGCTGCTAGATTGCCCAGCCACGCAAATTTTTTTCGCCGTTTTCTAGACGATTGGTCTACAGGAGATTGCCATGCCGCAACGTGAAGCCGTCAATCGCCGCATCGTTCTCGCCAGCCGCCCCAGCGGCACGCCTTCGCTCGACAACTTCCGCATCGAAGAGACTGCAGTGCCCACGCCGCAGGACGGCCAGGTGCTGCTGCGCACGCTGTACCTGTCGCTCGATCCTTACATGCGCAATCTGATGGACGAAGTCGGCCCCGGCTACGCGCCGCCGGTGGAGGTGGGCGCGCCCATGGTGGGCGGTACCGTCAGCCGCGTGGTGGCATCGCGGGACGCGCGGTTTCGCGAGGGCGACGTGGTGCTCGGCGCGGCTGGCTGGCAGGACTATGCCGTTGCGGGCGGCGACGAGTTGACCGCGCTGGGCGATATGCCGGAGCCATCGCTGGCGCTGGGCGGGCTCGGCATGCCGGCCTTTACGGCGTACGTCGGTCTGCTCGACATTGGCGAGCCCAAGCCCGGCGAAACCGTGGTGGTAGCCGCGGCCACGGGCGCGGTCGGTGCGGTGGTCGGACAGATTGCCAAGCTCAAGGGCGCGCGCGTGGTCGGCATTGCCGGCGGCGCGGACAAATGCCGCTACGCCGTCGACACGCTCGGCTTTGACGCTTGCCTGGACCGCCGCCAACCCGACCTCGCGAAGCGCCTGGCCCAGGCCTGCCCAGACGGCATCGACGTGTACTTCGAAAACGTGGGTGGCGAGGTGTTCGACGCAGTGTTGCCGCTGCTGAACATCGGCGCGCGTGTGCCTGTGTGCGGTTTCATTTCGCACTACAACGACGAGGCCGCCGCCGGGCCAGACCGCCTGCCCAAGGTCACCGCGACCGTGCTGCAGAAGCGCGTGCGCATGCAGGGCTTCATCATCCTCGACCACTACGCCAGTCGCTACGACGCGTTCCAGCGCGACATGGCCGCGTGGGTGGCGGCCGGTAAGGTGAAGGTGCGCGAAGACCGCGTCGAAGGCCTGGAAAACGCCCCGGCCGCGTTCCTCGGCCTGCTCGAAGGACGCAACTTCGGCAAGCTCGTGGTGCGCGTGGCCGAGGCCTGATCGGCCGGGCGCTGTCGGTTCGTTATTGGGCTGCGGCGTCGCGGCGCTGTAACGTGGGCGGCAGCCACGAGCCGTCGAGCGCGGCCTCCTTCGGCCACGTCAGCTGCATGCGCAGCAGGAACGGGCCGGTGGGCGGCGGCAGCCAGTTGTTGCGCATGCCTTTGGGCGGCGCCCGCTGGATCAGGATGTCGAGCGAGCCGTCGCGGTTCAGGCGCGGGTGGTCGGCTTCGCTCAGCATGTTGCGCAGGCCCGGGCGCTCCGCAGTGCTGCGCGGTTGCCCGCCGGCGGATAACGCGGCGATGGCCCAGCCTGCGTTCTCGGGCGGGAGCTGGTTGCGATCGAAGTGCAGGACATAGCGGTGCGTGCTGTCCAGCGCCATGCCGTTGGTGTCGGTCTTGGCGGTGGCGACGAGCATGTCTTGCGGCAGGTCGGTGCCGCCGCCGTTCCACGCGACGATGGCGCGCTGCGCGTAGTCCAGCCCATAGGCGCCGACCATGCGCGGGATGAACCAGCCGTTCTGCGTGATGGACGGCTGCTTCACGGCCAGCGAGAGGGTCTCCCGCGCCGCCGCCACGCCGCCATCCATGACCTTCAGATGGGCGGCGCTCACGGCCTTGGCATCGAAGGGCGCGCCGGGCACGATGCCCAGGTCGCGCAGCGATTGCAGCATCGTCGAATCGGCCGCGTGCGGTGGATTGTCCTTCAGCAGTTCGGCAAAGCGCGTGAAGTAGCTGTTGGCATCCAATGCGGTGACGCGGCGGCGCGCGGCCTCCATGCTGACGTCGAGGTCGGTGGCCTTGTCGGTGTTCACCTTGGTTTCGGCTTCGGCCTCACGCAGGGACGTTTTGCCGAAGGCGTCCAGCGGGGTGATGCGGTAGCGGTCCTGCACGCGGCGCGCGGCGGCCACGTCGCGCGCGCCGGCGACTTGCGTGCGGGCGACGATCCACACCAGGTTGGTCGGCGCGGCGATCTGCTTGACGCCGGCCGGCAGCGTGCCTTCCCAGCCCGGCGGCGTGAGGGCGTAGTGCGCGGCCCGCGACCCCGTGGTGCGGTTGCCGAGTGACTCGAACACATCGCTCCACCCGTCGTGCAGCGCCACCCAGATGTGGCGGCGCCCCGTGTCGGGCACGCTCAGGACGACCGGCCCATTACGCAAATCGACGAATGCGCTGCTCGCGAGCACATCTACGCGGGCGCGCACGCCGGTCGGCAGGGTTTCGTCTTCCAGCGTGCGCTGATGCATGAACGTGCCGGCGGGCGCCAGCGCGGACGTGGTCTGCACCAGCGCGTCGGTCATCATCAACGGAAACGCGTAGACGTAGGCCGAGCGCACGAGCGCTTCGTTCGGCTGCGGCAGACGTTGTTCGATGGGAGCCGTGGTCGCGGTGTTCTGGGTAGAGCAACCGGTCAGGCCCAGGGTGATCGCCGAGGCCACCACGCTCAGCGCCGCGGCCAGCTTGGTCAGCGGGCGCGCGGGCGCAGGGCAGTGCGTCATCTTGTTCTCCTTTGTCGTCGGTGCGCGCAACAGGAAAGCAGACGCCTGTCGGTCATCCCCCCAAGGATGCTTGCGCATACGGTTGCGCGGTGGCCGATTCCGCAGCCCCGCGCATGTCGTGTCATGAATCTTTGGAATGTAGAAGCGCCGCCAGCGCAAGTCAATTGAAGTGCAGCAGGGCACGCACGCATGGCTAGGCGCAGGCGCGTTTCACAGGCGCAGGTGCAGCGCGAGACGCAACTTTGCAGCGTCGTACTCGGCTTTCATGCGCGCCACGATTTCGGCGGCGGGCGGCAGATCGGCAATCTGCCCGACACCCTGGCCGGCGCCCCAGATGTCTTTCCAGGCCTTGGCGCGCGAGCTGCCGTCGCCAAAGTTCATCTTCGATTTATCGGCCTCGGGCAGGGCCGCCGGGTCCAGGCCGGCCAGTTCGATGCTTTCGCGGATGTAGTTGCCGTGCACGCCGGTAAAGAGGTTGGTATAGACAATGTCCGACGCGGCCGCGCGCACGATGGCTTGCTTGTAGCTTTCCGCCGCGTGGGCTTCCTGGCTGGCGATGAAACGCGTGCCGATATAGGCAAAGTCGGCGCCCATGGCCTGCGCAGCGAGGATGGCATCGCCCGTGGCGATTGCGCCCGACAGCGCGATCGGCCCGTCGAAGATGCGGCGCACCTCGCCCACGAGTGCGAAGGGCGAAAGCGTTCCGGCATGCCCGCCCGCGCCGGCGGCGACCAGAATCAGGCCGTCGACGCCGGCTTCCAAGGCCTTTTCCGCATGGCGCAGATTGATCACGTCGTGCAGCACGATGCCGCCGTAGCTGTGCACGGCATCGAGGATTTCCTTGACCGGCGCGCGCAGCGAGGTGATGAAGATCGGCACCTTGTGCTTGACGCACGTGGCCACGTCCTGCTCCAGCCGCGCGTTTGAGTGGTGCACGATTTGATTGACGGCCATCGGCCCAACCACCTCCTGCGGATGCGCGGTGCGGTACGCCGCCAGTTCCGCGTTCATCTGCGTGAGCCAGTCGTCCAGCACCTCCGCCGGGCGCGCATTGAGCGCCGGGAATGCCCCCACGATGCCGGCCTTGCATTGCGCCAACACCAGTTCCGGATAGCTGACGATGAACATCGGTGAACCAATGACGGGCAGCGTCAGGTGCTGCAGCGCGGGCGGCAGGTGCTTGGCGGCGGGCATGGCGTCTCCTGGTTTGGCAAACCGGCACAACAGGGCAGAGCATGTCGTTCGATTATAGGAACGATCCCGCACCCCGCCGCGCGAGGTCGCCCCACCGGGCTCAGACGTGGGCGTGCTGCGCCAGCAGTTCGATGAAGGCGCGGTTGAAGGCGGGCAGGTCATCGGGTTTGCGGCTGCTGACCCAGTTGCGGTCGGTCACCACCTCACGGTCGACCCACATGCCGCCGGCATTGCGGATGTCGTCCTGCAGCGTCGGCCAGCTCGTCAGCGTGCGGCCTCGCACCAGTCCGGCAGACACCATCAGCCACGGCCCGTGGCAGATCACGGCGATGGGCTTTTGCGCGCGCTCGAACGCTTTCACGAAGGCCTGCGCGCCCGGCACCACGCGCAGTGCGTCGGCGTTGAAAACCCCGCCGGGCAGCACCAGGCCGTCGAAGTCGTCTGCCTTGGCTTGATCAAGCGTCAGGTCGACTTTGAACGTATCGCCCTTGTCGGCGTGGTTGAGGCCCGTCACGCTGGGGCCTTTCGGCGCAATGATGCTGACGGTGGCACCGGCGGCTTCCAGCGCCTGCTTGGGGCTGGCGAGTTCGGCCTGCTCGAACAGGTCGTCGACGAGGATGGCGATGCGCATGTCATGCAATTGGGTCATGGCGAACTCCTTGTCAGGGGAAATCAAAAGAAGAGAACCGCAGGGGATGGTTCCGCAACGCGCGTGCCCGCTCTGCGCTAGCATGCGGAGCATTCGCCACGCATCACTTCAACCACGACCGATCACCGGAGACCCGCATGACCACGCCGCTTTCCATCGATGCCGCCACCGCTGCCGCAGATGCCGCGCTGTTTCCCGGCTTTCGTCCGTTCCGCCAGATGGCCAACGGGGTGGAGATCGCGGGGGTGATCGGCGGGAGCGGCCCGCCGCTGCTGTTGCTGCATGGCCATCCGCAAAGCCATGTGATCTGGCATAAGGTGGCGCGCGAGCTGGCGCACGATTACACGGTCGTTGCGACCGATCTGCGCGGCTATGGCGCCTCGTCCAAGCCTGCCGGCAGCGCCCGGCATGCGGAATACAGCAAGCGCACCATGGCGCAGGACCAGGTGGAGGTGATGCGCGCGCTCGGCTTCGGCCGCTTCCGGCTGTGCGCGCATGACCGCGGGGCGCGGGTGGCGCATCGCCTGTGTGTCGATCATCCCCTCCACGTCGAGCGCGCCATGCTGCTCGACATCGCCCCCACGCTGGCGATGTACGAACACACCGACATGGCGTTTGCGTCTGCCTACTGGCATTGGTTCTTCCTGATCCAGCCGTCGCCGTTTCCCGAGACGCTGATCAACGCCACGCCCGATTTCTACATCAGCAAACTGATGGGCCTGCGCCACGCGGGGCTGGAACCGTTCGCACCCGAAGCCATGGCGACCTACGCCGCTGCCATGCGCGAACCTGCGTGCGTGCACGCCATGTGCGAGGACTACCGTGCCGCCGCCACCATCGACCTCGAACATGATCGCGCCGACCGCGACGCAGGCAAGCGCGTGAGCGTGCCGCTGCGTGTGCTGTGGGGCGAGCACGGCGTGATCCAGCGCTGCTTCAAGCCGTTGGAGTTGTGGAAAGCCGTGGCGGACGACGTGAGCGGCGGCACGGTGCCATGCGGGCATTACGTGCCGGAGGAGGCGCCGGAGGCGTTGCTCAAGGAGATGCGCGCGTACTTTGCCTGAGGCGGCTTGAGGCGGCTTGAGGCGGCCTGAGGTGGCTTGAAGCGGCCGCCTACGCTTCGGCCCATTCGCGCAGCAGGTTGTGATACGTCCCCGTCAAGGCAATGACGGACGGATCGTCCTGCCCCAGCAACCCCATCAGCCGCTGCAGTTCCGTGTCCATCTGGAACAGCAGCGTGCGGTGCGCATCGCTGCGCACCATGCTCTGCAGCCAGAAGAACGAGCACGCGCGCGCGCCGCGCGTCACCGGTGTTACGCGGTGCAGGCTGCTGCTGGGGTAGAGCACCATGTCGCCGGCCCCGAGCTTGACGCGGTGCTCGCCGAAGGTGTCGTCGATGACGAGTTCACCGCCGTCGTAGTCTTCGGGCTCCGTCAGAAACAGCGTGCAGGAGAGGTCGCTGCGGATGCGGAAATCCGTGCCGCGCAGATGGCGCACGGCGTTGTCGACGTGGTTGCCGAAGGTCTGGCCGCCCGCGTAGCGGTTGAACAGCGGAGGAAACACCTTGAGCGGCAATGCGGCCGAGAAGAACAGCGTATTGGCGGACAGCGCATCCTGAATCAAGGTGCCGACCTCGCGCGCAGCCGGCGAGCCCTCGGGCAGCTGCATGTTGTACTTCACGTGGCCCGACTGCGCGCCGGCCGTGACCTTGCCGTCCACCCACTCGGCAGCGTCGATCGTGGCGCGGCACTGCGCGACCTGTTCCTTCGTGAGGACGGCGGGAATTTTCAGCAACATGGCGATGGGGTGTTCAGCACGCAGGCCAGCGCACGCAACCGCGCATCGGGATGGCCAGCGAGAAAGTCATGCGCCTTCGCGAGGAAGGCCGGTGTGGCGGTGCGCGGTACGGCTTGCATCCAGACGAGGGCGTCGTCAGCGCGGTTGGCGAGTGCGAGCAGGCGCGCAGCGTTGAACTGGCCGCGGAAGTCTCCGCCGTCTGCGGCACGCAGATAGCAGCGCAGGGCCATCGCGGGATCGGCCTCGACCTCCCAGCCGTCTTCATAGAAGCCGCCCAGCACGTTGATCGACTTGGCGTGCCCTTGCGCGGCCGCCGCCTGGAAGAGCGCAAACGCGCGGGCGCGGTCCGCCGGGATGCCGCGCCCGAGTTGCAACTGCGTCGCGTAGTTGTACTGACCCCAGTCGAGCCCTGCATCGGCTGCGCGGGCGTACCAGTGCGTGGCGGTCTTGTCGCAGGCGGGCGTGCCCCAGCCGTGCTCATAGCAGCGGCCCAGCATGTTGGCGGCCATCGCGTGGCCCGACAGCGCGGCCGTCTTGAACCAGAACAGCGCTTCGCCCGGGTTGCGTTTGACACCGCGGCCATCGAGCAGCCATTGGCCGAAGATCGCCTGCGCTTCCGTGTGCCCGCGCTGGGCGGCTGCCGCCAGCCAGCGCGCGGCGCGGTCGGCGGGGCCGGTCAGCACGGCGTGGATGGCATCGACCACCGCCGCGTCGGCTGTGGCGGCGACAGCGGCTGTGGCGGTTGCAGCGTCAGCCGGCATCAGTAGCGGATGCCCAGCGTCAGGATGGCCATGCGGCCCGGTGCCAGCGATGCGTAGTGCGATGCATACGCCTGGTTGAAGTAGACCTTGTCGAACACGTTCTGCACGTTCAGTTGCAGGGTGGTGTGCTTGTCGATGCGGTACGCGGCCATGGCGTCAAAGCGCCAGTAGGCCGGCACCCACTTCGGGTTGGCGGGGTTGGCGCTGCCCCACACCTTCGAGACGTAATACGCGCCGCCGCCCAGCGTGAGTTTCGGCATCGGCTGATACGTCGTCCACAGGCTGAAGCTGTTCTTCGGCGTGTTGGGGAAGGCCGTACCGTTGGTGCCGCCAAAGGCTGCGCCCGCGCCGCCGTTGTTGCGCAGCTCGCTCTTCAGATACGTGTAACCGCCGAACACCTGCCAGCGGTTGGTCAGCGCGCCCGACCAGCCCAGCTCGAAGCCATCGACGCGCTTGTTGCCCGCCATGGCCGCGGTGCCGTCCTGCTGCACGATGCGGGCGTTGGTCGTCTCGATCCGGAAGATCGCGGCCGTCAGTGCCAGCTTGCTGTCGAGCACGTTCCACTTGGTGCCGAGTTCGTAGGCGCGGTTCTTTTCCGGAGCGAGCACGTCGCCGCGATTGCCCGAGCGGTCCGGTGTGAGCGCGCTGGTATCGGCGCCCTGGCCCGCCACCGAGCCCGATGGCGTCGACGATGTGCCGTACGCCAGATAAATGCTGCCGTTCTGCGCAGGCTTGAACACCAGGCCGAGCTGATAGTTCAGCAGGTTGTCATCGCGCGAGAAGCTCGAACGCACGCCTTGCGCATTCGCCGACGTGGTGGCCGATGCCGAATAGCGATCAAAGCGCAGCCCGCCGTTGACTTGCCACCGCGGCGACAGCTCGATCGTGTCGAACACATACGCCGATTGCGTGCGCACCGTCGTCTCCGCCGGATTGTTGCTGAGCGTGATGCTGCCGGCCCATGGGTCGTTCGGGTTTGGGTTGAAGAGATCCGCGCAGTTGTTGCCGCCCGCCGCGCCGATGCCGTTGGGGCAGCGGTTGCTGCCGGTGGCCACGTTGTAGGTGTCGTTGCGGCTGCGCTCGCGCGAGAACTCCAGGCCCGCCGCGTAGCTGTGCTTGAGGCCGCCGGTGGTGAACTTGCCGGTCGCTTCCGTCTGGTTGGCAACGGTGTTGGCCACCGAATAGCGCGAATTGGTGCGGCGCCAGACCATGCCGTAGTAGATGTTGCCCTGGCTGTCGTCGGGTTGCGTCCAGACGGTGTCCTGGCTGGTGCGGGCGACGCGCGTAGTGTTGCGCAGCTTCAACGCGCTCGACACATCGTGCTCCAGCGTGAAGGTGCCCATGTCGGCGCGGTCGCGGCGGAAGTCGCGCGACAGGCCGTAATAGACATTGCGATCGACATTCACGGGCGCGCCGTCGCCGGGGGCGAACAGCTGCGGGCGGCCGTCGGTGCGGCGGTTGAACGTGCCGTTGTTGTACGGGATGCCGGTGTCCGGCGTGTCGTTCGATTGCAGGTGGTAGTACGACAGCGTCGCCCGCGTGGGCGTGCCCAGCCCAAAGGCGATGGACGGTGCGATGCCCCAGCGGCTGAAGCTCGTCACGTCGCGGCCGGCAACAGCGGCGTCGTGCGCCATCGCGTTCAGGCGGAACGCCGCGTGCTCGCCGATCTGGTAGTTGCCGTCCGCCGTGGCGCGTTTGTACGCCGCGTTGCCGACCGACAGCGTGCCCTCGGTGAAGTGCTCCAGCTTCGGCGTCTTTGTGACGATGTTGACCGCCCCGCCCGCCGCGCCGCGGCCTTCATACGCGCCCGACGGCCCCTTGATGACTTCCACCGATTCCACGTTGAACATCTCGCGCGATTGCGCACCGATGTCGCGCAGCCCGTCGAGGAAGGTGCTGGCCTGCGCGTCGTAGCCGCGGATGAACGGGCGATCGCCGACGGGATTACCGCCTTCGCCGGCGCCAAACGCGATGCCCGGCACCGTGCGCAGCGCCTCGGTGAGCGTGACGGAGCCCGTGCCCTGCAACACCTCTGCGGGGATCACCGTGACGGACTTGGGCGTATCGAGCAGCGGCGCGGTGAATTTGCCGCCAGAGGCCGCATCGGCCTTGAAGCCGTTGGTGCCGGTCACGGTCTGCTCGGGCAGGGTGGCGGATACGGCGTCTTTCTTCGTGTCGGCCAGCGCCGGCGCTGAGGCTACCGCGAAGCTCATTGCGCCGGTCAGGTAACCCACCACCGAATGTTCGGTGCGCTTGCGTTCGATCTGTGCTGCGGACATGACGTGGTGACACTCCCCTGAAAGTTTTCGTCACATGTTTGTTGTAAATGAGAATTGTTATCGTTTGCATGTGAGCGAGTCAACGCGGCAGCTGGCGAATTGCTTACGGCTGCAGCGGGATCGTCATATAAATCATGGGGTTACGACGCTCCGGCCGCGCTGTAGAAAATTGTTGAGGGCGATGGCACGCGAACGCTTCCATTTTTTCAATCAAATGATTTAGTATTGCCGGGCAGGTTCTCCAACCGAATTCCCTTTCCAAGGCGAGCGTCGCGTGAGCACGGACCCGGAACTCCTCATCGAGCGGCGCGGCCAAGCGCTGTGGCTGACCATTCAGCGCGAAGACCGCCGCAACGCGATCAACGCCGCCGTGCTGGAAGCGCTGACTGCCGCGCTGGCCGACGCCGGCCGTGACGCTGCCGTGCGCGCCGTGGTGCTGACCGGCGCCGGTACGCGCGCCTTCTGTGCGGGTGCCGATCTGCAAAGCGGCCAATCGTTCCGCTTCGACTATTCCGAGCCGCACCAGGCACTGGCCGATCTGTTTCGCGCGGCGCGTCGCTGCACCGTGCCGCTCGTCGCCCGCGTGAACGGCGCGTGCATGGCGGGCGGCATGGGCTTGCTGGCGATGTGCGATCTGGCGGTGGCCAGCCGCAGCGCCACGTTCGGGTTGCCGGAGGTGAAGGTCGGCCTGTTTCCGGCGCAGGTGCTGGCCGTGCTGCAGCACCAGTTGCCACGTCGCGTGCTCAATGAACTCTGCCTGACGGGCGAACCGATGAACGCAGACCGCGCGCTCGCCGCCGGCCTCGTCAACGAAGTCGCCGAGCCGGAAGCGCTGGATGCAGCAGTCGACGCATTGCTCGCGCGGCTGGTCGACAAATCGCCGTCGGCCATCCGGCGGGGCCTGTACACGCTCAAGCAGGTGGAATCGCTCAGCTTCGAACAGGCCATGGCCTTTACCGAAAGCCAGATCGGCCTGTTTGCCTTGACCGAAGACGCGCAGGAAGGCCAGGCCGCCTTTCGCGAAAAGCGCGCGCCCAACTGGACGGGCCGCTGACATGCGCAAGGACACCATTGCCATCGGCGGGGCCAGCGGCTTCTGGGGCGACAGCGTGACCGGGCCGCTGCAGCTGGTGGTCTCCGGCCGCATCGACTTCCTCGTTTTCGATTACCTGGCCGAGCTGACCATGTCGCTGCTGGCCAGCGCCCGCATGAAAAACCCCGAGTTGGGTTACGCCACCGACTTTGTGAGCGTGGCGATGCGCGCGGTGCTCAAGGATGCGCTGGCGCAGAACATCCGCATCATCGCCAACGCGGGCGGCGTGAATCCGCGCGGATGCGCGGCGGCGCTGCAAGCGTTGGCCGCTGAGCTGGGCGTCAGCGTGCGCATTGCCGTTGTGGAGGGCGACGACGTCACGCCGCTGCTGCCCACGCTGCGCGACGAAGGCGTGCGCGAACTGCAAAGCGGCCGCCCCTTGCCCGACAAGGTGGTCAGTGCCAACGCGTATCTCGGCGCATTGCCGATCAAGGCAGCGCTGGATGCCGGCGCGCAGGTTGTCATCACGGGGCGGTGCGTCGACAGCGCCGTCACCCTCGGCGCGTTGATGCACCACTTCGGCTGGGCGATCGACGACTACGATCGACTGGCTGCCGGCAGCCTTGCCGGGCACATCCTTGAATGCGGCTGCCAAGGCGCCGGCGGCCTGCACACCGATTGGGAAGCCGTGCCCGACTGGGCGCACAGCGGCTATCCGATCGCTGAATGCCGGGCCGACGGCAGCTTCATCGTCACCAAGCCCGACGGCACGGGCGGGCTGGTGACGCCCGCGACCGTGGGCGAACAGCTGCTCTACGAAATCGGCGACCCCGCGCGCTATGTGCTGCCCGACGTCGTTTGTGATTTCACACACGTGACGATGACTCAGGCCGGCGAGCATCGCGTCGAAGTGCGCGGCGCACGCGGTCGCGTGCCCACGCCCGATTACAAGGTGAGCGCAACGTATGCCGACGGCTATCGCGCGACGGGTCAGCTCACCGTTGTCGGCATCGATGCCGATCGCAAGGCGCGCCGCACAGCCGAGGCGATTCTTGAGCGCACGCGCGGCCTGTTCCGCCAGCTCGGCCTGCCGGACTACAGCGCAACGCATATCGAGACGCTCGGCTCGGCGTATCTGTTCGGGCCGCATCAGCCGGCCGCGCCCCGCTTTGAATCGGTGATGTGGCTGGCGGTGACGCATCCGAACAAGCAGGCGTTGGAACTGTTCGCGCGCGAAATCGCCCCGGCCGGCACGTCGTGGGCGCCCGGCACGACCGGGGCGGGCGGGCGGCCAAGCGTGGTGCCGGCCATCAAGCAATACGCCTTCCTGCTCGACAAGGCGCGCGTGCAGCCGCGCGTGACGTTGCTGGGCGAGGAAAGCTTCGACATCGCCGTGCCGACGGGCGGCGTCGCGCTGGAAACATCCGCTGTTGCGCCGGCATCGGCTGCATTGCCGCCCGGTCCGACGCGGGACGTGCCGCTCATCGAACTCGCCTACGCGCGCAGCGGCGACAAGGGCGACACCTCCAACATTGGCGTCATCGCACGTCGGCCTGAAGACCTGCCATTGCTGCGCGCGCAGCTGACCGCTGAGGCCGTCGCGGCGTACCTCGCGCACGTCGTGAAGGGGCGTGTGACGCGCTACGAACTGCCCGGCATCCACGCCCTCAATTTTGTGTGCGAGCAGGCGCTGGGCGGTGGCGGCATGGCGTCGCTGCGCAACGACCCGCTCGGCAAGGGCATGGCGCAGGTGCTGCTGACGATGCCGGTGCGCGTGCCGGTCGACCCCATTTGAACGACGAGGCGATCATGTTCCCAGGCCTGCTGCCGTCTGCGCGCTTCGGCGCCGATCACGACGCCGATCACGATACGTTTCGCGAAACCGTGCGCCGTTTTGTCGACAAGGCCGTGCTGCCGCACATCGATGCATGGGAAGAGGCCGAGACGTTTCCGCGTGCGCTGTATCGCGAGGCGGCCGACCTGGGCTTGCTCGGCATCGGTTTCCCCGAGGAATACGGCGGCACGCCGGGCGACCTGTTCCTTGAACTGGCGATGATCGAAGAGCTGACGCGCGCGGCCAGCGGTGGCCTGCTCGCTTCGCTGTTCAGTCACACGATCGGCGCGCCGCCCATCGTTGCTGGCGGATCGGCCGAGCTGAAGGCGCGCGTGTTGCCGGCGATTCTGTCGGGCGAGAAGATCAGCGCGCTCGCCATCACCGAGCCCTCGGGCGGCTCGGACGTCGCCAACCTCACCACGCGCGCGGTGCGCGACGGCGATCACTACGTCGTCAATGGCAGCAAGATCTTCATCACCTCCGGCATGCGCGCCGATTACATCACCGTGGCCGTGCGTACCGGTGGGGCGGGGGCAGGTGGCATCTCCGTGCTGCTGGTGGAGGGCAATACGCCGGGCCTGACGCGCACGCCGCTCAAGAAGATGGGCTGGTGGTGCTCCGACACCGCGCAACTGCATTTCGATGATTGCCGCGTGCCGGTCGGCAACCTGCTCGGCGCAGAAAACCGCGGCTTCGAGCTGGTCATGCGCAACTTCAACCACGAACGCCTGGCGCTGGCGATGCAGGCCTACGGCCTGGCGCGCACGTGCCTGACCGAAGCCGTGGAATGGGCCGCCCAGCGCGAAACCTTCGGCAAGCGCCTCGTGCAGCATCAGGTGGCGCGTCAGAAACTGGTGGCGATGGCCACGCGCATCGAAGCCACGCGCGCCCTGCTTGAAGACCTGATGCGGCGCATGCAGGCCGGCGATGCACCGGTCGCGCAGCTGTGCATGCTGAAGAACTTCGCCACGCAGAGCCTGCAGTTCTGCGCCGACACGGCCGTGCAACTGCTCGGCGGCATGGGCTTCATGCGCGGCACGAAGTCGGAGCGCATCTATCGTGAAGTGAAGGTCTACATGATCGGCGGCGGCGCGGAGGAAGTCCTCAGCGACCTTGCCGCACGCCAGCTCGGCTGGGCCTAAGGGCCTGAGGACCCAACCCGCGCATTCAGCTTTCAGGGAGAGAACCATGTATCGCTCAGTCTTTCGACCGGGGCTGTTCCAGGGCCAAGTGGCCGTGGTGACGGGTGGCGGCAGCGGCATCGGCCGGTGCACCGCGCATGAGCTGGCATCGCTGGGCGCGGCCGTTGCGCTGGTGGGGCGCAATGCAGAGAAGCTCGCGGCGGTGCGCACGGAGATCGTCGAAGCCGGCGGCACCGCGCACGCCTACGTCTGCAACATCCGCGACGAGGCCGCCGTGCAAGCGACCGTCGCGCATATCCACGGCGAATACGGCCGCATCGACGCGCTGGTCAACAACGCGGGCGGGCAGTTTCCAGCACCGCTCAAGGACATTTCCGCCAAGGGCTGGGAAGCCGTCGTGCAGACGAACCTGACGGGCGGCTTCCTGATGGCGCGCGAATGCCTCAACCAGGCGATGCAGCAGCGCGGCGGCGCCATCGTCAACATCGTGGCCGACATGTGGGGCGGCATGCCGAACATGGGTCACTCCGGCGCCGCGCGGGCAGGCATGATGAACTTGACGGAGACGGCCGCGTTCGAGTGGGCGCAGTACGGCGTGCGCGTGAACGCGGTGGCTCCTGGCTACGTGGCGTCGTCGGGCATGGACGCGTATCCGCCGTGGATGGCCGAGACCATCCGCAGCATGCCGTCGACGGTGCCGCTCGGGCGCTTTGCCACCGAGGCGGAAGTGTCCTCGGCGATCGTGTATCTGCTCTCGGAAGCCGCGGCGTTCATCACCGGCACGACGCTGCGCGTGGACGGCGGCCGGCCGAACGTGCGGCCAGGCTCGCCGATGCCGGCACCGCGTCAGGGCGCCGAGCCGTTCGACGGTTTTCACCTGGCCGTGACGCCGCACGTGCTGCAAGGCGAGGAGGACCGCAATGCCGGTGCTTGAATCGCGCATCGTGCCGCAGAGCGACGCGTATCGGCAGAACCATGCCGCGCTGGCGGAGCGCGTCGGCCAGTTGCGCACGCTGGAGAACCGCACGCGCGACAAGTCCGAAGCCTCGCGCGCACGCTTCGAGCAACGCGGGCAACTGTTGCCGCGCGACCGGCTGGGCCGCCTGCTCGACGCCGGTGCGCCGTTTCTCGAGCTGTCGACGCTGGCGGGCTTTTGCCTCGATCACGCCGACCCGGCACGCTCCATTCCTGGCGGCGGCTTCATTGCGGGCATCGGCTGGGTGAGTGGCGTGCGCGCGATGATCATCGTCGACGACGCGGGCATCGACGCCGGGGCCGTCCAGCCGATGGGCATCGAGAAGTTCCAGCGCGCGCAGGCCATTGCGCTGGCGCAGAAGCTGCCGTTCATCCACCTCGTCGAATCGGCCGGCGCCAACCTGCTGACGTATCGCGTGGAGACCTTCATCCACGGCGGCAGCGGTTTCTATTGGCTCGCGCGGCTGTCGGCGGCGGGCATTCCGGTGATCAGCGTGGTGCATGGGTCGAGCACAGCGGGCGGCGCCTACATGCCGGGCCTGTCGGACTACGTGGTGATGGTGCGCGACCGGGCGCGCGCATTCCTCGCTGGGCCGCCGTTGCTGAAAGCCGCCACGGGCGAGATCGCCACCGAAGAGGAACTGGGCGGTGCGGAGATGCACGCCACCACCTCCGGCCTGGCCGAATACCTGGCCGAAGACGACGCCGATGCGCTGCGCATCGCGCGCGAAGTTGTTGCTGCGCTCGACTGGAACCGCGATGTGCCAGCGCCGGACAGGCCATACGCGCCGCCGCGATTTGATGCGGAAGAACTGCTTGGCATTGCGCTGACTGATCATCGCAAACCGCTCGACATGCGTGAGGTAATTGCACGCATTGCCGACGGGTCGGACTTCCTGGAGTTCAAGCCCGACTACGGCCCCGGCACCGTCACCGGGCACGCGGCCATCTGCGGCATGCGCGTGGGTGTCATCACGAACAACGGGCCGCTGGACCCGGCGGGCGCCACCAAGGTGGTGCACTTCATCCAGTCGTGCTGCCAGTCCGACACGCCGCTGCTGTATCTGCAAAACACCACCGGCTTCATCGTCGGCAAGGCGTCGGAGCAGGCCGGCATGATCAAGCATGGCTCGAAGATGATCCAGGCCATGGCCAACGCCACCGTGCCGCGCATCACCGTGCATTGCGGTGCGTCGTTCGGGGCGGGCAACTACGGCATGTCGGGGCGCGGCTTCTTTCCGGATTTCTGCTTCAGCTGGCCCAACGCCAAGACGGCCGTGATGGGCGCAGAGCAGGCGGCCGGCACGATGGCGACGGTGATGGCCGCGAGCATGCAACGCAAGACGCAGACCGTCGACCACGACGCCATCGAAGCGATGCGCGCCAAGGTGACCGACACGTTCGAGCGGCAGTCCGACGCGTTCACCATTTCGGGCCGGCTGCTGGACGACGGCGTGATCGACCCGCGCGATACGCGCAAGGTGCTCGCCTGCGTGCTGTCCGTCTGCGACGAAGCGCGCAGGCGAACGCTGCATCCGATCCAGTTTGGCGTTGCGCGCCCGTAGCGCCATCCCGAAATCCATACACGAAACAGCCCAGCACAACAGGGCAACGGAGCGAGACACCATGCACTTCACGCACGAACACCAGGAACTGCAGCGCAACCTGAAACGCTTCATCGACAGCGACATCAACCCATACGTGGATGAATGGGAAGCGGCCGAGATGTTTCCTGCCAAGCAGCTCTTCAAGAAGATGGGCGAGCTGGGTTTTCTCGGCATCGCCAAGCCGACCGAATTCGGCGGCCTGGGGCTCGACTATTCGTATGCGATGGCGATGGCCGAGACACTCGGGCACATCCACTGCGGCGGCGTGCCGATGGCGATTGGCGTGCAGACCGACATGGCGACGCCCGCGCTCGCACGCTTCGGTTCGGATGAACTGCGCGCACAGTTTCTGGCCCCCGCCATCAGCGGCGATGCGGTGGCTTGCGTGGGCGTATCGGAGCCGAGCGCCGGCTCCGACGTGGCGAGCATCAAGACCACCGCGCGCAAGGACGGCGACGACTACATCATCAACGGCAGCAAGATGTGGATCACCAACAGCCTGCAAGCGGACTGGATGTGCCTGCTGGCCAACACGTCCGATGACCCGGCCCACCGCAACAAGTCGCTCATCATCGTGCCGATGAACACGAAGGGCGTGTCGGTCGGCAAGAAGATCCGCAAGATCGGCATGAATTCATCAGACACGGGCCTCATCTACTTTGACGACGTGCGCGTGCCGCAGCGCTACCGCATCGGCGAGGAAGGCAAGGGCTTCACGTACCAGATGCTGCAGTTCCAGGAAGAGCGCCTGTGGGCCGCGGCCAGCAGCCTGGCGACGATGACGATGTGCATCGAGACCACCGCCGAGTACGCACGCGAGCGCAAGCTCTTCGGCGCCAGCCTGCTCGACAACCAGTGGGTGCACTTCAAGCTGGCCGAGCTGAAGACAGAGGTGGAAGCGTTGCGCGCGCTCACGTATCGCGCGTGCGACCTGTACATCAACGGGCAGGACGTGACGGAGCTGGCATCGATGGCCAAGCTCAAGGCCGGGCGCCTTGCGCGCATCGTGCCCGATGCCTGCCTGCAGTTCTGGGGCGGCATGGGCTTCACGTGGGACAACCCGGTCTCGCGCTATTACCGCGACGGGCGCCTGGGCTCCATTGGCGGCGGCGCGGACGAGGTGATGCTCGGCATCATCTGCAAATACATGAACACGCTGCCGGGCAAGAAGGGCTGAACGATGGCCGCTCCGCATGCCGCTTTCCGCTCGGTCCTCATCGCCAACCGGGGCGAGATCGCCTTGCGCATCATGCGCACGGCGCGCCGCCTTGGCATGCGTACCGTTGCCGTGTATTCCGACGCTGACCGCGATGCGCCGCATTGCCGCGCCGCCGATCTCGCGTTGCCGATTGGCGCGTCGCAGCCGCAGGCTTCGTACCTGAACATTGCGGCGTTGCTGGAGGCCGCGCGCAAGTCGGGCGCACAGGCGGTCCATCCAGGCTATGGCTTCCTGGCAGAGAGCGATGCCTTTGCCGGCGCATGCGCAGATGCCGGCCTCGTCTTCATCGGCCCACCCGCAGATGCGATCCGCGCAATGGGCAACAAGGCCGGCGCCAAGCGCCTTATGGAAGCCGCAGGCGTGCCGTGCGTGCCGGGCTATCAAGGCGAAGATCAATCCGCCGCGCGCATGGCGCAGGAAGCCTCACGGATTGGCTATCCGGTGATGATCAAGGCGGCCGCTGGCGGCGGTGGACGCGGCATGCGACGCGTGAATCGGGCAGAGGAGTTTGCGGCGGCGCTGCAGTCTGCGCGCTCGGAAGCGGAGAACGCGTTTGGCTCCGGCGAGTTGATCCTCGAAAAAGCCATCGTCGAGCCGCGCCACATCGAGATTCAGGTCTTTGCCGATACGCACGGCAATGTGGTCCACCTCGGGGAGCGCGATTGCTCGGTGCAGCGCCGGCATCAGAAGGTGATCGAAGAATCGCCGTCACCGGCCGTATCGCCCGAACTGCGCGCGCGCATGGGCGCAGTGTCGGTGGCGGCGGCACGCGCCATCGGCTATGTGGGTGCGGGCACGCTGGAATTCCTGCTCGCCCCCGACGGCGCGTTCTACTTCATGGAGATGAACACGCGCCTGCAGGTCGAGCATGCGGTGACTGAAGCGATCGTCGGCGTCGATCTGGTCGAGTGGCAGTTGCGCGTGGCGCTGGGCGAGCCGTTGCCGCTTGCGCAAGACGCCATCGATGCGCGCCGCGCGCAAGGCGGCCACGCCATCGAAGTGCGGCTCTGCGCAGAAGACCCGCAGCAGAACTTCCTGCCGCAGAGCGGCACCGTCGCCCGCTGGCGTGCGCCCGAAGAGGTCCGCACGGACCATGCGTTGGCCGACGGGCTTGTCGTCTCGCCGTACTACGACTCGATGCTCGCCAAGATCGTCGCGCACGGCACCGACCGCGCCGATGCCTGCCGGCGTCTCGCGCGCGCCCTGGACGATTGCCTGCTGCTTGGGCTGCCGACCAACCGTGCGTTTCTGCGCGACTGCGTGGCGCATCCGGCGTTTCTTGCCGGCGATGTGTCGACGGCGTTCATCGACCGCCATTTCCCGGCGGCGACGCGGCAGGCGGCCGTATCCGATGCAGCGGTCTGCCAGGCGGCTGCCGTGCTGCTCACCCACTTGCGTGAAGACACCGCACGCCGCTATCCCGCAGAACTGCATGGGTGGGCCAGCAGCCGCACCTACCCCACGCTGTGCCGCTTCACGCTCGACGGTGAAGCAATCGACATGCGTGTGCGGGCGCTCGGTGCGCAGCAATGGGAACTGGCCTGGGACGGCGGTGCCACGCAGGTGGCGCTTGTGTCAGAGGGCGAGGGTCGCATCACGCTGGCGCTGGGCGACACGTTCCACGCGGTGGATTACGCCGTCAGGGCCAGCGCTTGCCACTTCGTGCTGAATGGCATCGAGCACACCGCCATCGACACCACCTACGCCAAGGCCGAGCGCAGCGGCGCGCAAGCCGGCAGCGGCCGCATCAGCGCACCGATGAACGGCCGCGTGGTTGCCGTGCACGTGGCCGAAGGGGAGGCCGTTTGCGCCGGTCAGGTGCTGCTGGTGGTGGAGGCGATGAAGATGGAGCACAGCATTGCCGCGCCGCTCGCAGGCGAGGTGAGGGGGCTGTTCACCCAGGTCGGGGCACAGGTTGCGCCCGGTGGGTTGCTGATGGAGATAGCCGCGGCCTGACGCTCCATCGTTTCGTCATGCAGTTTGTGCAGTTCGTGCGGTCAATGCGGTCCATGCAGTCCACAGGAGACGTCCCATGTCCGAAGCCACGCCAGACACCACGCTTGAAGCCAACCTGCTGAACCGGGTGGCGCTGGGCGATACGTTGCATCGCAGTGCACGCAAGTTCAGCGCGAAGGTCGCGCTGGTGGACGGCCCGCGCCGCATGACGCATGGCGAACTCAATGCAAACAGCAATCGCTATGCGCACGCGCTGCTTGCAAGCGGCCTCAGGCCCGGCGACAAGGTCGCGATGGTGTGCGGGAACTCGGCGCCGTTCCTGGTGGCCGCATACGGCATTCTCAAGGCGGGGCTGGTGTGGGTGCCGATCAACGCGATGCTCGGGCCGGAGGATGTGCGCTACATCCTCGAACATGCCGAGGCGCGGCACGTGGTGATCGACGCGGCGCTGTACCCGGCGCTGCGCGACACGCTGGCGGCGCTCGGGCTGCCGGCGCACCAATGCTTCGGTGAACCCGCTGCTGACGGGCCGCAAACGGTGGAGCAAGCGGTGCAAGGCCACGCCGATACGCTGCCCGCCGTGGTCATCGACGACCGCGATCTCGCGCTCATCATGTACACCAGCGGCACGACCGGGCGGCCCAAGGGGGCCATGCATTCGCACCGTTCGGTGCATGCCGCGCTGATGTCCAACGTCGCCGGCCTGAACCTGAACGAGACCGACGTGTTCTCGTGCCTGCTGCCTATGTTCCACTGCGCGCAGTTTGCGACGGCTGCATCCGCGATGATGGTGGGCGCCACGCTCGTCATCCAGCGCGGCTTTGATCCGGCGGCGCTGCTCGACGCGATTGCAAACGAGCGCATCACGCAACTGTTTGGCCTGCCGCTCATGTACGCCGCGTTGCTGCACCATCCGCTACGTGCACAGCGGGATCTCTCCAGCCTGCGCCTGTGCCTCTATGCGATGGCGCCGATGGCCAAGCCGCTGCTCGAACGCCTGATTGCCGAGGTGTGCCCGAACTTTGCCCTGGGCTCCGGGCAGACCGAAATTTTCCCGATGACGATGTACTTCGCGCCCGACCAGCAACTGCAGCGCACCGGCAACTATTGGGGCCAGCCGTGCATGGTGAACGAAGCAGCGGTGATGGACGATCAAGGCAATCTGCTCGGCCCGAACCAGTTGGGCGAGATCGTGCACCGCGGCCCCAACGTCATGCTCGGCTACTACAAGGACCCGCAGGCCACGGCCAACGCGCGCCGCTTCGGCTGGCACCACACCGGCGACCTCGGCATGTGGGATGCCGACGGCCAGCTTCAGTTCAAGGACCGCATCAAGGACATGATCAAGACCGGCGGCGAGAACGTCCCTTCGGTCAAGGTGGAAGAAGTGTTGCTACGGCACCCGGCCGTGGCGAATGCCGCAGTGGTCGGCTTGCCGCACGCGCACTGGGTGGAAGCGGTGGCGGCGTTTGTCTGCCTCAAGCCCGATGCCCAGGCCGATGCCCCCGCGCTGCAGGCGCATTGTCGGGCGCATCTCGGCAGCTTTGAGGTGCCCAAGCACATCGCCGTGGTCGACAAGTTGCCCATGACGGCGACGGGCAAGATCCAGAAGCACGTGCTGCGCAGCGCCAACCAGACGCTGTTCGAGGGCGAGGCCCGCTAAGAGAGCTAAGCCGCCGGCTGAGGCGGCGTACGCAGGATGAACAGCACCGCCTGATCGGCCAGCGCATCGATGCTGATGCCCGCGCCAGCCTGGTACCACTGCGCCGTCCAGTTCAGCGCACCGAACATCAGCAGCCGATCGACGGGCGTCGGCTGGGCCCATTCGCCGGAGGCGCGCAGTCGATCGATCACGCGCGTCCAGATGTCTTCGTACCGATCCTTGAGCGCGATGATGCGTTCCTGTGCCTGAGCATCGAGCGAGCGCCATTCGTACAGCATCACCGGAATGAAATCCTGGTTCGGCGCGAGCAGCGTGTAGAGGTGTGCTCGCACGAGCTGCCGCATCGCCTCGCGCGGCGGCAGGTGGTCGATATCGATGGCTTCGATGTCGGCCAGCGCCACGGTCAGGCCGTGTTCGATCACGGCCTGCAGGATGTCCTGCTTGGTCTTGAAGTAGTAGAACCAGCTGCCTGCATGCACGCCCGTGGCGGCGGCAATGTCGCGCACCGTGGTGTTGCCGTAGCCCTTCTCGCGGAACAGCCTGGCCGATTGCTCGATCAGCGCGCGGCGCAAGCCCTCGTTGGCATCCTGTGCGGGGCGGCCGCGCTTGCGGCGCGGTGCTTCGGCTTCAGTGGCAGATTCGGGCGGGTTCGGTGTGGCGGGTGTCGGCATGCCCTGGGGGGAGAAGAGGCGTCGCTGCATTGTAGCGGGGCATCGCCACCGCGCGGCACGTCAATCGCGGTTCAGGATGCGGCCGTGTTCGGCGGTGGCGGCGCCCGCCTTGACCAGCGCCGCAATCGCGGCATCCAGCAATGTCTCCATCGATTGGCTCGCGAAGAAGCGCGCTTGCAAGCGCGGCATCAGCGTGGTCTGCGTGAACCACGCAAACAGCGCGTCGTGCGACAGCGCCTGCTGCTCCAGCAGCTTGAACTTCACCAACACGCGGATGGCGTGCAGCGCGTTGCGCTCGGGGTCTGCGCGCAGATAGGCCAGCCGCCCGAGCGAAGCGTCAATCGCCGCGTTGACGTCGGTGAACGGCCGGCCGTGTCCGGGAATCACCACGCGGGCGTCGAGTTGCGCGATGCGCTCAAGAATGGCTTGCTGTTCGGCAAAACCGCTCTCGCCTTCCAGCTCGGGAAAGATCACGCCAAAGCCGCGTTCCCACAGGGCGTCGGCCGAGATCAGCACGCGCGTGTCGGGGCTGAACAGAATGACCGCGTGTGGGTCGTGGCCGGGTGCGCTGATGACCTGCCAGTCGAAGCCGCCCAATCGCGCGGTCATGCCGTCGGCCAGGGCTGCGTCGGCATCGTTGTCGGGCAGCGTGAAGCGCGCGCATTCCTGACCGGTGGGGCCGTAGCTGAGGGCGTCGGTATCCCAGCGGCGCACGTCGTCGATCTGCGCGGCGGGCACGCGCGTGTGGCTGCCGTAGATGCCCTGCAGCGCTGCATTGCCGCCGCAGTGGTCGGAATGCAGATGCGTGTTCAGCAGACGGCGCAGCGGCTTGCCTTGCAGCGCGTGCTGCACCAGCGCGACAGTCTGCGGGGCGTGCGTGAGATAGCCGCTGTCGACCAGCGCGCAACCGCCGTGCGCTTCGTCATCCAAGAACAGGATGTTGTTGGACGACAGCCAGCCGCGCTCGAACACGCGCATCGAACTGGGCAAGGTGACGATGTCGTGTTCGGCCATGGTGATCAGCGGTCAGGCGCAGGGCGCGTCGTTGAGCCAGGCGCAGGCGCGCTCGGGCAAGGTTTTCCACACTGCCAGACGAGCCGCGTCGTTCATGGTCGACCACGCGGCAATTTCGTCGATCGTGCGCATGCAGCCGATGCACAGGCCCCGCGCGTCGTCCATCTTGCAGACGCTGATGCACGGCGACGACACCGGTTGCGCACGCTCCGCCTGCTGGCGGCTGTTGCGCAACTTGCCGAGCGACAGTTTCAGCTGCGCGCGGGTGCAGGCGTCCATGCTTGGGCGATCAGTCGCGCTGGGCGATGTCGGCCACGGGCGCGCCGGTCATCGCTTCGAGTTCGGCAGGCGTCAGGTTGAACACGGCATGCGGGTGGCCGGCGGCGGCCCACACGCTGTCGTATTGGAACAGGTCTTGGTCGAGCAGCATCACGGGCTTGACCGCATGGCCGACCGGGCACACGCCGCCGATGGCGTAACCGGTCTTCTCGCGCACGAACTTCGCATCGGCCTTGGCGAGCGCACCCACGTGCGCGGAAACCTTTGCCTCGTCGACACGATTGGTGCCGCTGGCGATCACCAGCACCGGCACGTCGTCTTCTGCGCGACGGAAGATGATCGACTTGGCGATCTCGGCCACGGAGCAGCCCAGACCGGCAGCCGCCTCGGCGGAGGTCTTGCCGGTGGCCGGCAGCATCACGATGGCTTTTTCGTAGCCGAGCGTGCGCAGGTGATCTGCCACGCGTTGGGCGGATTCAGGCAGGGGGGCGTTCGTATCGGTAGCGGTCATCGTCGTGTTTCTGGATGGGATTTCAGATGCAGGCCTGGGCGATCTGGTCCTGCAGCTTGAGCAGCAGCGCGCGGCCCGCACGCGAGGCAGTCGGGCGGCCGATGGCCTGCGAGATGAAGTCACCCGCAAGCACGACCTTGTCGAGGTCGATGCCGGTGCGGATGCCCAGGCCGTGCAGCAGGTACAGCACATCTTCGGTGGCGACGTTGCCGGTCGCGCCCTTGGCATACGGGCAGCCGCCCAGCCCTGCTACCGAGGCGTGGAAGATTGCGATGCCGACTTCCAGGCTGGCGAGGATGTTGGCCAGCGCCTGGCCGTACGTGTCGTGGAAATGGCCCGAGAGGCGGTCGATCGGGAACGTCGCCGCCGCGGCTTCCATCACGGTTTTCACCTGCCCGGCCGTGCCCACGCCGATGGTGTCGGCAATGTCGATCTCGTCGCAGCCCAGATCGGCCATGCGCTTGATGACATCCACCACGGACGACACCGGCACCTCGCCCTGATACGGGCAGCCGAGCGAACACGAGATCGACCCGCGCACGCGAATGCCTGCATCCTTGGCGGCCTTGGCCACCGGCACAAAGCGCTCGATCGACTCCGCAATCGAGCAGTTGATGTTCTTCTGTGCAAAGGCCTCGCTGGCGGCGCTGAAGATCACGATCTCATCCGCGCCCGCTGCGGCCGCGCCCTCGAAGCCCTTCATGTTGGGCGTGAGCACGGAGTACAGCGTGCCCGGCCGGCGCTGGATGCGTGCCATCACGTCGGCGCCATCGGCCATCGCCGGCACCCATTTGGGCGACACGAACGAGGCGGCTTCCACGTTGACGAAGCCGGCGTCGGACAGCCGGTTCACCAGCTCGACCTTGGTGTCCGTCGAGACCGGCGACTTCTCGTTCTGCAGACCATCGCGCGGGCCGACCTCGACCACCTTCACAAAATTCGGCATGCTCATCCTCAGTACCCTCGTTGCAGATCGACGATGCCGGCAAT
The DNA here is from genome assembly GCF_958439105.1 of Ralstonia flatus. Lineage (NCBI taxonomy): Bacteria > Pseudomonadati > Pseudomonadota > Betaproteobacteria > Burkholderiales > Burkholderiaceae > Ralstonia > Ralstonia flatus. Next base: position 35,886 of record NZ_CAUDLI010000005.1, read on the forward strand.
CGGCTCGCCCGCTTCCAGCGCGCGGATCTTGCGCGCGATCTGGGCAATGCTGACCTCGCGCAGCGTCAGCGCCGAAATGTGCGGCGTGATGTGGATGCGCGGTTCGGTCCAGAACGGGTGGTCGGCCGGCAGCGGCTCGGTGCGGAACACGTCGAGCGCGGCCCCGGCCACATGCCCGCTGCGCACGGCGGCGAGCAGGTCGTCTTCCACCACATGCTTGCCGCGCGCCACGTTGACGACGAACGCGCCCGGCGCGAGTTGAGCCAGCAGCTTCGCGTCGATCACGTTTTCGGTGTCGGCCGTCAGCGGCAGCACGTTCACCAGCACCCGCGTGCCGGCGAGAAAACCCGGCAGGGCATCGCTGCCCGCGCGGCAATCGACGCCATCGACGTGCTTGGCAGAGCGGCTCCAGCCGCGCACCGGAAAGCCGAAGCCTGCCAGCGTCTTGGCGATGTGCGTGCCCAGCACGCCCAGGCCGAGCACGCCGACGACGAATTCGTCGCGGTTGAATGGCTTGAGGAAGCGCCACATCTTCGCTTGCTGCTGACGCTCGTATTCGTCGAGCCGGCGGAAGAAGCGCAGCACGGCGTGCGTGACGTACTCGCCCATCTGCGCGGCCATGCCGGCGTCGTCCAGCCGGACGATCGGCAGGCCTTCTGGAATCGCATCGGGCGATTGCGCGCGCAGGCCCAGGATCGCATCGACGCCCGCACCGAGGTTGAACACCGCGCGCAGGTCGCGGCGATCGCGCAGCATGTCGGCGGGCGGTTGCCACACCACGGCGTAGTCGGCATCCTGCGCCGCACCTTGCTCCCACACCGACAGCCGCGCCTCGGGCAGGGCCTGCGCAAAACCATCGAGCCAGGGTTGGGGCTTGCCGTCGGGCGTGTAGATCTGGATGTGCATGTGGGGCGACTTCTGTGCGGGTGATTGACGTATACGTCAAGCAGTGTAGCAGGGGCCGCCAACGCGTGTGGCAGCCCCGCTTGGGCCTCATCCGGGCGTCATACAGCCGTTATTCGGCCGGCTTGAACGCCAGCAGTTGCACACCTTCCGTCACCTGATCACCCACGCCATACAGCACGGATTCGACGACGCCGTCGGCCGGTGCGGTGAGCGTGTGCTCCATCTTCATGGCTTCCATGACGACCAGCGGCGCGCCCTTCGTGACGGTCTGCCCGGGCGCGGCCAGCACGGCGATGACCTTGCCGGGCATCGGCGCCGTGAGCTTGCCGCCTTCGTCGTCGGCTTCGCCGGCATGGGCGAGCGGGTCGTGACGCTCGAGCGTCCAATGCGTGCCGCCGGTGAACACGTGGAAGGCATCGCCATCGGCGTGCACCTGGCCGGTCGCCTTGTGCGTGCCGAGCGTGACGGTGAAGGTCTCGGCATGGCGCTGCGAGGTGAAGGGTGCTTCGCTGCCGCCAGCTTTCAGCCGCGAGCCGTCGCGGCCGTAGACGAGCGTCGCGTCGATGGACTGATCGCCATGCGTGAAACGCAGCGTGCGCTCAGCAGCACCGTTCAGCCGCCAGCCGCTGCCGCGTGCCCACGGCGAATGCGGGTCGCGCGTGTCGGTGCGCAGGCTGCGCGCCTCGCGGGCGAGCAACGCTGCCACGGCCAGCGCGATGGCGTCTTGCGGCACGTCCGGTGCGGCGGGGAACAGCGTGTCGTGATTGCGCGCGATCAGGCCGGTATCCAGATCGGCGGTTGCAAACGGCTTCGATGCAACAAGCCGGCGCAGGAACGCCACGTTGGACGACAGCCCCACCAGGTGGAAGCTGCCCAGCGCCTGCAGCATGCGCGCGAGCGCTTCTTCACGGTCACGGCCCCAGACGATCAGCTTGGCGATCATCGGGTCGTAGTACGGGCTGATGGCGTCGCCCTCGCGCACACCCGCGTCGATGCGGACAGCGGCGGGTTCGCCATTGGCTTGCGCGCCGACGGTGAACTCAACCGCTGCCGGCGTGCGCAGCACCTTCAGCGTGCCGATGGAGGGCAGGAAATCGCGGTCGGGGTTTTCAGCGTAGATGCGGGCTTCGAGCGCGTGGCCGTGGATGTGCAGTTCGTCCTGCGTGCGCGGCAGCGGCTCGCCGGCGGCCACGCGCAATTGCCATTCGACAAGGTCTTCGCCCGTGATCATTTCGGTGACCGGGTGCTCGACCTGCAGGCGCGTGTTCATCTCCATGAAGTAGAACGTGCCGTCTTCGTCGACGATGAACTCGACCGTGCCGGCGCCCACGTAGCCCACGGCGCGCGCGGCAGCCACGGCGGCTTCGCCCATCGCGCGGCGACGCTCCAGCGTCATGCCGGGGGCGGGGGCTTCTTCCAGCACCTTCTGGTGGCGGCGCTGCACGGAGCAATCGCGCTCGAACAGGTAGACGGCATTACCGAGGCTGTCGGCGAAGACCTGGATTTCAATGTGGCGCGGGCGCGTGAGGTACTTCTCGATCAGCACGCGGTCATCGCCAAAGCTGGACGACGCCTCACGCTTGACCGACGCTAGCGAGGCTTCAAACGCGTCGCCCGATTCCACCACGCGCATGCCCTTGCCGCCGCCGCCCGCGCTCGCCTTGATGAGCACCGGATAGCCGATGCGATCGGCCTGCGTGCGCAGGAAGGCGGCGTCCTGGTTGTCGCCGTGGTAGCCGGGGACGAGCGGCACGCCCGCCGTTTCCATCAGCGCCTTGGCTGCGCTCTTGCTGCCCATCGCTTCGATGGCCGAGGCCGGCGGGCCGACGAAGATGATGCCGGCGTCTGCGCAGGCCTTTGCGAAGGCTTCGTTTTCCGAGAGGAAGCCGTAGCCGGGATGGACGGCTTGCGCGCCCGTGGCGCGTGCGGCTTCGAGGATGCGGTCGGCGCGGAGGTAGCTGTCGCGGGCGGCGGGCTCACCGATGTGGATCGCTTCGTCGCACGCCGCGACGTGGCGGGCGTTGGCGTCGGCATCGGAGTAGACCGCGACCGTGCGGATGCCGAGCTTGCGGCAGGTGGCGGCGACCCGGCAGGCGATTTCGCCTCGGTTGGCGATGAGGAGCTTGGTGATCATGGTGTTGTTACGTCTCCTGGTTTTGGTTTTGCACTTGTGGTGCATTCCTTGTTTCATCCCCTGCCGGGGCGGGCGGTATTGGTCCATCCCTGTTTCGTACCCTGCCGGGCACGACCTACTTTTCTTTGTCTTGCCAAAGAAAAGTAGGCAAAAGAAAGGCGCGCCCGAGATGGCGACACCCTCCTTGAATTTGTGTAACCGGGCGGGGAAGGAGGCAAACTCGCTGCGCTCAGACAGCCTCCTTCCTTTTTCCGCCCGCTTACACAAATTCAAGGCGCCATCTAGGGCAGGGTACGGCCACACAATCTGTGTGCTGTCCTAGGTGGCTCTTGTTTGTTGCTGTGTTGCTCGTTGCTTCGCGTTGCGCTGCCGATCCCTACAGCAGATGTGATCGACGGTTTGGCCGTTGACTTTGTTGCCCTAGATGGCGCCTTGAATTTCTGTTGCAGAGAGGAAAAAGAGAGGAGGCTGTCTGAGCGAAGCGAGTTTGCCTCCTCTCCCTCTCTGCGACATAAATTCAAGGAATCCTTCGCCATCTCGGGCGCGCCTTTCTTTGCTTACTTTCTTTGGCAAGGCAAAGAAAGTGAGTCGGCCCCGGCAGGGGACGAAAGGGGAGCAGACCACCCACAAAAAACCAAGACCCCCCCACAACAAAGCATCAGTCCGCAGGCGTAATGTCGATATGGCAATGCGACGAATGCGAGTGCGAAGCATCAGCGCTTTGATGCAGATGATCCTGCACCTCCACCCGCATCCCCAACCGCGCCAGCAGCTTCCGATCCGCATCGGCCTCCGGGTTATCCGTCGTCAGCAGCTTCTCGCCATAGAAGATCGAGTTGGCGCCCGCCATGAAGCACAGCGCCTGCAGCGCATCGTCCATCGCCTCGCGGCCAGCGGAGAGTCGCACCATCGCCTTGGGCATCGTGATGCGCGCCACCGCAATCGTGCGCACGAAATCAAACGGATCCAGTTCTTCGTTGCCCGCCAGCGGCGTGCCTTCCACCTTCACCAGGTTGTTGATCGGCACCGAGTCCGGATACGGCTCCATGTTCGCCAGCTCGGCGATCAGGCCCGCGCGCTCGTGCACCGATTCCCCCAATCCGACGATGCCGCCGCAGCACACGTTGATGCCCGCTTCACGCACGTGTTCGAGCGTGTCGAGCCGGTCCTGATACGTGCGCGTCGTGATGATCTCGCCGTAGAACTCGGGCGCGGTGTCGAGGTTGTGGTTGTAGTAGTCCAGGCCCGCTTCCTTCAACTGCGCGGCCTGTTCCTGCTTGAGCATGCCGAGCGTCACGCAGGTCTCCAGCCCCATCGCCTTCACGCCGCGCACCATGTCGGCCACGGCGTCGAGCTGATGCGGCTTCGGGTTGCGCCACGCGGCGCCCATGCAGAAGCGGCTTGCGCCGTTTTGCTTGGCGCGCGATGCGGCTTCCAGCACCGCGTCGATCGGCATCAGTTTTTCGGCTTCGACACCGGTGTCGTAGCGCGCCGATTGCGGGCAGTACGAGCAATCTTCAGGGCAGCCGCCGGTCTTGATGGACAGCAGCGTCGACAGCTGAACCGCATTCGCATCAAAGTTGGCGCGGTGCACCTGCTGCGCCTGGAACAGCAGGTCGTTGAACGGCAGCGCGAACAGCGCTTCGATGGCTTCGCGGCTCCAGCGGGCGTTGGGATTCTGCCCGGGCGTGGGCGGCACCTTGGCGGCGTTCGGCACGAAGTTCAGTGGAGTGGATTGCATGAGGACTTCCTTCAAGTGATGCGTGGTTTCGTTGTTATGCGGGTCAGGCCGGCAGCAGCCAGTTCGGCTTGCGCTTGCCCAGGAAACTTTGCACGCCTTCGCGGCCTTCTTCCGAGGCGCGGATGGCGGCGATCCGCTCGGCGGTATCCGCCAGCAAGGCGTCGTTGACAGCGGCGCCAGAGACTTCACGCACGAGGCGCTTGCTCTCGCGCACGGCGTTCGGGCTGTTGGCGACGAGCGCGGCGGTAATGTCGCCCACTTTGGCGTCGAGCGCGTCTGCGCTCACCAGCTCATGCACGAGGCCCAGGCGATGGGCCTCTGCGGCGGAGAAACGCTCGGCGGTGATGAAGTAGCGGCGCGATGCCTGCTCGCCCAGCGCGCGGATCACGTATGGGCTGATGGTGGCCGGGATCAAGCCAAGCTTCGCTTCCGACAGGCAGAAGTTGGCCGTGTCGACAGCGACGACGATGTCGCATGCGGCGACCAGGCCGACGCCGCCGGCATACGTGTCGCCCTGCACGCGCGCGATCACGGGCTTGGGGCAGGTGTAGATGGCGCGCAGCATTTCGGCCAGGCGCAGGGCGTCGGCGCGGTTCTCGTCATCGGAGTAGCCGGCCATCTTCTTCATCCAGTTGAGGTCGGCGCCCGCGCAGAAGGCGGGCCCGTTGCCGGACAGGACGATGGCGCGCACGCTGGGCTCATCGGCCAGCGCGCGGAACGCACCGGTCAGCTCGGCGATGACGGTCTCGTTGAAGGCGTTGCGCACGTCAGGCCGATTCAGCGTGAGCGTGGCGACGGCGCCGTTCTGTGCGAAGGCGAGCGTTTCGAAGGTGTTCATTGCGTGTCCTTGTTGGGGCCGTCTTGTGTGCTCGCGTTGGCGGGCACGGAGCCGGCAGGCAGACCGAGTTCGCGCAGGAAGGCGTCTACCTTGGGCAGCCAGATGCTCAGTCCCGCGCGGCTTGAAAACATGCCGTGTGAATCGCTCTGGAAATTGCCGTAATCGACGAACTGCGCCTTGCCGCCTGCGCGGGTGTATGCCGCAAACATCTTCTCGGGCAGCGGCTTGGGCCAGTAGCTGTCGTTGTCCCCGTAGAACCAGAGCGACGGATAGCGCGACTGGCGTCCGTAGTTCTCGAAGGCGCGCACGAGATTGTCTTCCCATGACACGCAGGTGTCGTTGCGCAGGCCGCCGGCAAAGTTCACCAAGCCACGCACGCCGGGGTAGCCGATGGTGCCGAAGGCCATCGTGGTCAGGCCCCCGTGCGACTGCCCCATGATGACGATGCGGTCGCGGTCCACATACGCCTGCTTCGTCATGTAGTCGAGCGTGGCGACCACGTCTTCGGTCTGCACGAGGCCGTTACCCTCGACATTGCAGCCGCCGCCGATGTACGCACCGCCCGACTTGGAGAAGCCCTGGCGCATCGGGATGACCACCACGTAGCCCCGTGCGACCAGCGCCGCGGCCTGCGCGGTGTATCGTGCGCGGCTCTGGAACGCCGGATTGCCGTGCGCCTTCCCATGATTGAGCACGATGAGCGGGAAGGGCCCGTCGCCGGCCGGTTTGTAGACCGTCGTCTCCAGCTTGACGGTGAAGATGCCCGCGGACTTGGGCACCTCCACGATGGTCTCGCTGATGCCCGGCGGCGTCGTGTCGCTTGCATGCGCGGCGGCAAGCAGCAGCGTGCAACCAACGGCTGCCAAGGCGCTGCGCCACGTTCGCGCGGTGTTGCTGTTCACTGCAGATCCCTGTTCGATGGGCGGCCCGCTTACATGCGGAACACGCCGAAGTTCATGTCGCCGATCGGCGCGTTCAGGCTGGCCGACAGCCCCAGGCCCAGCACGCTGCGCGTGTCGGCGGGGTCGATCACGCCGTCGTCCCACAGGCGTGCGCTGGCGTAGTACGGATGGCCCTGGCGCTCGTATTGGTCGCGGATCGGCGCCTTGAAGGCGGCTTCTTCATCCGCGCTCCACTGGCCGCCCTTGGCCTCGATGCCGTCGCGGCGCACGGTGGCGAGCACGCTGGCCGCCTGCTCCCCGCCCATCACCGAGATGCGCGCGTTCGGCCACATCCACAGGAAGCGCGGCGAATACGCGCGGCCGCACATGCCGTAGTTGCCTGCCCCAAACGAGCCGCCGATGATGACCGTGAACTTCGGCACCTGCGCCGTCGCCACCGCCGTCACCATCTTCGCGCCGTTCTTGGCGATGCCTTCGTTCTCATACTTGCGGCCGACCATGAAGCCGGTGATGTTCTGCAGGAACACCAGCGGGATCTTGCGCTGGCAGCACAGCTCGATGAAGTGCGCGCCCTTGAGCGCCGCCTCCGAAAACAGGATGCCGTTGTTGGCGATGATGCCGACCGGGTAACCCCAGATGCGCGCAAAGCCGCAGACCAGCGTCGTGCCGTAGCGCGCCTTGAATTCGTCAAAGGCGGAATCGTCGACGATGCGGGCAATGACTTCGCGCACGTCGAACGGTTTGCGCGTGTCGGTCGGGATCACGCCGTAGAGTTCTTCGGCCGCGTAGCGCGGTTCGACCGGCGCATGAATCTGCACCTGCTCGGGCTTGCGGCGGTTCAGGTGGGCGACGATGCTGCGGGCTTGCGCCAGCGCGTGCGAATCGTTGTTGGCGAAGTAATCCGCCACGCCGGAGAGGCGCGTGTGCACATCGGCGCCACCCAGGTCTTCAGCGCTCACCACTTCGCCGGTCGCGGCCTTCACGAGCGGAGGGCCTGCCAGGAAGATCGTGCCCTGTTCCTTGACGATGATCGACTCGTCGCTCATGGCCGGCACATAGGCGCCGCCCGCCGTGCACGAACCCATCACGACCGCAATCTGCGGAATGCCCTTCGACGACAGGTTGGCCTGGTTGTAGAAGATGCGGCCGAAGTGGTCGCGGTCGGGAAACACGTCGTCCTGGTTCGGCAGGTTGGCGCCGCCCGAATCGACCAGGTAGACGCAGGGCAAGTGGTTCTGCTCGGCAATCTCCTGCGCGCGCAGGTGCTTCTTCACCGTCATCGGGTAATACGTGCCGCCCTTGACCGTGGCGTCGTTGCAGACGATCACGCATTCCTGCCCCGAGATGCGGCCGATGCCGGTGATGATGCCGGCGCCCGGTGCGGCGTCGTCGTACATGCCGTACGCCGCCAGCTGCGAGAACTCCAGGAACGGCGTGCCGGGGTCGAGCAGTTGCTGCACGCGGTCGCGCGGCAGCAGTTTGCCGCGGGCGAGGTGCTTGGCGCGGGCGTCGTCACCGCCGCCCTGGGCGATGCGCGCCACCTTGTCGCGCAGGTCGGCGACGAGCGCGCGCATGGCATCGGCGTTGGCCTTGAAGTCTTCAGCGCGGGGGTTCAGCTTGGTCTCTAGCGTCGGCATGGCAGCAGTGCGGGAAGGTCGGTGCGGTTCAGTCGGGGAAGGTGCCGTCGACGTACAGCCAACGGCCTTCGGCGGATTCAGCGCCGCTGGCGTCCAGGCGGACGAAGCGGCTGGTTTCATGCAGGCGATGCGCGCGGCCGCCCACCTTGTAGCGGGCGACGAATTCCACCGTCGCGTGCGTGGCGTCTTGGGGCGTGTGGCGCTTGACGTCCAGGCCGAGCCAGCGCGTGGCGGCCGCGTCTGCTTCGCTGGTTTCCAGGTCGACGGGGCAGGTGGACGGATGCCACGTGCGCCGCAGGTACGCCGTGTCGCCCAGCACATAGGCGCTGTAGCGCGAGCGCATCAGTTGCTCTGCGGTGGCCGGCATGGCGTCGCCTGCGTGGAACGGGCCGCAGCAGCGCGCGTAGGCGCCGTTGCCGCACGGGCAAGCGTCGGCTGGGCCGATGGACCGGGTTTGTACAGCAGGCATCAGGCCAGCAACTCCGGCAGCTCCGGCAGCTCGCGCATGTCGGTAAACGTGCGCGTCGCACCGGCGGCGATCAACGGGCCGGGCGCGTTGCGGCCGGCGTATGCCAGCACCGTCATGCCGGCAGCGTGCCCGGCGGTGACGCCGGTTGGGCTGTCCTCGATCACCAGGCAGCGCGACGGCGATACGCCGAGGCTGCTGGCGGCCAGCAGATACACATCGGGCGCGGGCTTGCTGCGCGCGACTTCGGTGGCCGAAAAGATGCGCACGTCGGTCGGCCGGAAATGCTCGATCAGCCCGGTGCGGTTGAGCTGCAGTTCAACCTTCATGCGATCCGCGCCGGAAGCCACGGCCATCGGCAGGCCGAGCCTGGACAGCACATCGATGGCGTGCCCGATATGCGGCACGGCTTCCACTTCGGCTTCGAGCAGCGCGTTGCGTCGCGCCTGGAACGTCGACAGCCAGTTCGGCGGCAGCGGTGCGCCGCGCATCTCGGCAATCGCATCCAGCTCTTCGCGGATGGCCTTGCCCAGGAAGCGCTGGATGGAATCTTCCAGGCTGATGTTGATGCCGAGCTCGGTCAGCATCTCCCAGATCAGCCGGTTGACGATGGGTTCGCTGTCGACCAGCACGCCGTCGCAATCGAAAAGGATCGCGTCAAAGCGCGGGTGGTTCGAAACAGGGGAAGTCACTGCAGTCATGCCTGGTGCGTTGAAAGTTGAGACCGCCTACGCCAGCGCGCGGGCGATCAAGATTTTCTGGATGTCGCTCGTGCCCTCGTAGATCTGGCACACGCGCACGTCGCGGTAGATGCGCTCCACCGGAAAGTCGCTGACGTAGCCGTAGCCGCCGAAGACCTGGATGGCATCGGAGCAGACGCGCTCGGCCATCTCGCTGGCGTTGAGCTTGGCCATGGCGGCCTCTTTCAGGCACGGCAGGCCGGCGTCTTTCAGGCTGGCCGCATGCCAGACCATCTGCCGCGCCACATCGACGCGCGTTGCCATCTCGGCCAGGCGGAACTGCACCGCCTGGTGCGCAAACAGCGGCTGGCCGAAGCTCTCGCGCTCCTTGGCGTACGCCAGCGCGGCTTCAAAGGCCGCACGCGCCATGCCCACGCTCTGCGCGGCAATGCCGATGCGCCCGCCTTCCAGCCCGGACAGCGCCATCTTGTATCCGGCGCCTTCTTCACCCAGCAGGCAATCGGCGGGAATGCGGCAATCTTCGAACACGATCTGTGCCGTGTCGGACGAGTGCTGGCCGAGCTTGTCTTCGAGCCGAGCGACGATGTAGCCCGGCGTGTTGGTCGGCACCAGGAACGCGCTAATGCCGCGCTTGCCCGCGGCCTTGTCGGTCACGGCCATGACGATCGCCACGTCGGCATGCTTGCCGCTGGTGATGAACTGCTTCACGCCGTTGAGGACCCAGTGGTCGCCATCGCGCACGGCCGTGGTGCGCAGCGCCGATGCGTCGGAGCCGACGTGCGGCTCGGTCAGGCAGAACGCGCCGAGCATCTCGCCGCGCGCCAGCGGCACGAGCCACTGCTGCTTTTGCGCATCGTTCGCAAACGCCATCAGCATGCTGCACACGGGGCAGTTGTTCACGCTGATGACGGTGGAGGTGCCGCCGTCGCCCGCGGCAATCTCTTCCAGGATCAGCGCCAGCGACAGGTAGTCGAGCCCCGCACCGCCGAGTTCTTCCGGCACGGCCACGCCATAGGCGCCCAGCTCGCCGAGCTGGCGGTGCACGTCTTTCGGGAACGTCGCATCGCGGTCCCATGCGGCAGCGTGCGGGGTGATCGCCTCGCGCACGAAGGTGCGGATGGCGTCGCGAATCATCTCTTGCTCTTGGGTCAGCAGCATTGTTTCGGCCTCACCATGCAATGACGCTGCCGTCGTAGTTGCGGAAGCTGCCGTTGTCGGCGCGCGTGGCGCCGGCAATCACGCGGCGGATGCCGGCCACGCTTTCCTGCGGCGTGATGGCCGCGCCTGCACCGCCCATGTCGGTCTGCACCCAGCCCGGGTGGAAGGTCAGGCACGTGGCGTTCTTGGCGTCGAGCGACACGGCGCGCAGCACGGCATTCACCGCGGCCTTGCTCGCGCGATACAGCCAGCCGCCGTTGCTTTCCATCTCGCCGATGCTGCCCATGCGGCTGGAGATGACGGCAAGCACGCCGCCGGCTTCATCCGCACCATTGCGTCCGGCTTCCACCATGGGCAGCACGGCGGGCAGCACGCTCATCGGGCCCCACACGTTGGTGTGCATCACGGCATCGAAATCCGCTTGGCTGACGGGCGTGGCGCCCTGCGTGCGCGGGCCGTAGATGCCCGCCACGTAGATCGCCACGTCCAGCGCTTCGCCGTCGAGCTTCCATGCAAGGCCGGCGACGGCGTTGGGGTCGGTGAGGTCGAGCACGTGCGTTTCCGCGCCCGACGCCTGCAGCGCCTGCGCGGCTTCCTGCGTGCGCACGGTGGCGATCACGCGCCAGCCGTCCGCGCGGTACTGCGTGACGGTTTCCAGGCCGATGCCGCGCGACGCGCCCAGGATGAGCGCGGTGCGCGTGCGGCGCGATGTTGCGTTCGTCATGCGCGCGCCTTAGTAGAGTTCGATGCCGACAGCCGTGGCCTCGCCGCCGCCAATGCACAGGCTGGCCACGCCGCGCTTGCCGCCGCGGTGTCGCAGGGCGCCCAGCAGCGTCGCGATCAAACGTGCGCCGGATGCACCGATCGGATGGCCCAGCGCGCACGCGCCGCCGTTCACGTTCACCTTCTCGTGCGGGATGCGCAGGTCGTGCATCGCGGCCATCGGCACCACGGCAAACGCCTCGTTGATCTCGAACAGGTCGACGTTGCCCGAGTTCCAATCGAGCTTCTTGAAGAGCTTGTCGATGGCCGTGACCGGCGCAGTGGTGAACCAGCCGGGCGCTTGCGCGTGCGTGGTGTGGCCGAGCATCACCGCCAGCGGCGTGATGCCGAGCTGCTTGGCAGTCGACTCGCGCATCATCACCAGCGCAGCCGCACCATCGTTGATCGACGAAGACGATGCGGCCGTCACCGTGCCGTCTTTCTTGAACGCGGGCTTGAGCGAGGGGATCTTGTCGACCTTGATGCGGCGCGGGCCTTCATCGGTGTCGATGACGGTGTCGCCGGCTTTGCCCGACACGGTGACGGGCGTGATCTCCCAGCGGAACGCGCCCGATTCGGTGGCTTCCTGCGCGCGGCGCACGGACGTCATCGCGAAGTGGTCCTGGGCCTCGCGCGTGAAGCCGTACTTCTCGGCGCAGTCCTCACCGAAGGTGCCCATGGCGCGGCCCTTTTCATAGGCGTCTTCCAGGCCGTCGAGCATCATGTGGTCGTAGATCATGCCGTGGCCGATGCGATAGCCGCCACGGCCTTTCGGGATCAGGTACGGCGCATTGGTCATGCTTTCCATGCCGCCCGCAACCACCACGTCGACCGAGCCCGCGAGCAGCGCGTCATACGCGTTCATGGCCGCGCGCATGCCCGAACCGCACATCTTGTTGACCGTGGTGCAGCCGACCGACAGCGGCAGGCCCGCGCCCAGTGCGGCCTGGCGTGCCGGTGCCTGCCCCTGGCCCGCAGGCAGCACGCAGCCCATGATGACTTCTTCGATCTGCTCCGGTTTCAGGCCCGCACGTTCGACCGCCGCGCGAATGGCAGCGGCGCCGAGTTGCGGGGCAGTGAGGCTGGCGAGTTCGCCCTGGAAGGCGCCCATCGGGGTACGGGCTGCTGAGGCGATGACGATGCGGTCGGACATTGCTGCAATCTCCTGGAACTGTGCTTGGGACATGTTCTGCACTTGTGGTGCAGGGGTTGTGTGTCTCTTGCTTGTTGGGTGGGCCTTGTTGGTCCATCTCCGTTTCGTCCCCTGCCGGGGCTGACTCACTTTCTTTGTCTTGCCAAAGAAAGTAAGCAAAGAAAGGCGCGCCCGAGATGGCGACCCCTTCCTTGAATTTGTGTAACCGGGCGGAGAAGGACCGAAACTCGGCCCTAAAGGGCCTCAAACAGCGGTCCTTCTTTTTTCCGCCCGCTTACACAAATTCAAGGCGCCATCTAGGGCAGGAACGTCAACGGCCACACCGTCGGTCTGCTGTCCTAACTGGCTCTTGTTTGTTGCTGTGTTGCTCGCTTTGCTTCGCGTTGTGCTGCTGGTTCCTGCTGCAATCGTGCTCTGATTGTTTGGCCGTTGGAGCCCTAGATGGCGCCTTGAATTTCTGTTGCAGAGAGGAAAAAGAGGGGAGGCTGTCTGAGCGAAGCGAGTTTGCCTCTCCTCCCTCTCTGCGACATAAATTCAAGGAATCTTTCGCCATCTCGGGCGCGCCTTTCTTTGGTTACTTTCTTTGGCAAGACAAAGAAAGTGACTCAGCCCCGGCAGGGGATGAAACAAGGGATGCACCACCAAAAAACGACCCACCCCAACCACACAAAAGCTCAAAACCCCACCGGACTAGGCACACTCCCTTCCTTCCCATAGTTCAACCAAGCATCAGCAAGCTGCGCATGCAGTTCCTCATTCGAACTCGCCGCCATCCCCAGATTGCGCAGCATCCCGTCCTTCACGCCGTAGATCCAGCCATGAACCGTTAGCGGCTGCCCGCGATCCCAGGCGTCCTGCACGATCGTCGTCAGGCACACGTTGTTGACCTGATGGATCACGTTCAGCTCGCACAGCCGGTCATGCTGATCCTGCTCGCGGACCACCGTGCCCAGATACGTTTCATGCTGCTCGGCCACATCCCGCACGTGACGAATCCAGTTGTCAGCCAGGCCGAAGCGTTGCTTCGTCAGCGCGGCCTTCACGCCCGAACAGCCGTAGTGGCCCACCACGGTGATGTGCCGGATCTTCAGCACTTCCACCGCAAACTGCAGCACCGACAGGCAGTTCAAGTCGGAGTGCACGACGACGTTGGCGATGTTGCGGTGGACGAACACCTCGCCCGGCGGCAAGCCGATGATCTGGTTGGCCGGCACGCGCGAATCCGAGCAGCCGATCCACAGGTATTCCGGGTTCTGCTGATTGGCCAGATTCGAGAAGAACGCCGGGTCTTCAGCGTTGACCCGCTCGACCCACTTGCGGTTGTTCTCGAACAGCTCTTTGATGCGATGTGGCATGGTTTCCCGTCGTGGTGAGAGGGTTAAGCGGCGGCGCGCTGCAGCGTCGCGTTGTCTTGCGCTGCGTTGTCTGGCGCGCTCGCGCCGTAGCGATTGACGAAGCGCTCCGCTGCGTCATACGCGTAGAAATCGTGCATCTGCCCGGAGAGCAGGCGGTCCTTGTATCCCTGCCACATGGACGCTTCGAAGAAGTCCGCGTGGTGTTTGAGGAAGGCTTCGCGCACGCGCGGGTCGCCCAGCAGGAACGTGCGGTACGTCTCCGGAAAAATGTCGTGCGGGCCGACGTTGTACCAGACCTCGCCGGACATTTCCTCTTCTTCCGTGCGTGGCTCGGGCACGGTGCGGACGTTGCAGTCGGTGAGGTATTCGATCTCGTCGTAGTCGTAGAAGACCACGCGGCCGTGGCGCGTCACGCCAAAGTTCTTGTACAGCATGTCGCCCGGGAAGATGTTCGCGGCGATGAGTTCCTTGATGGCGTTGCCGTATTCGATGATGCCGTGTTCGACCTGCGCATCGGTGCCTTCCTGCAGCCAGATGTTCAGCGGCGTCATGCGGCGCTCGATGTAGACGTGGCGGATGACGATCTCTTCGCTGCCGTCTTCGCTGCGCTGGTATTCGACCATCGACGGCGCGTGCTTCTCCAGCTCCTTGATCAGGTCGTCGTCAAAGCGCGAGAGCGGGAAGGACACGTCGGAATACTCCAGCGTATCCGCCATGCGCCCGACGCGATCGTGGCGCTTCACCAACTGATACTTGCTCTTGATCAGCTCGCGCGTGGTTTCCTTGGGCGGCGGGAAGTAGTCCTTGATGACCTTGAACACGTACGGGTACGACGGCAGCGTGAACACCAGCATCACGAGGCCCTTGATGCCCGGCGCGATGATGAATTTGTCCGACGAATGCTGCAGGTGATGCAGGAAGTCGCGATAGAAAAGGTTCTTGCCCTGCTTCTGCAGGCCCAGCGAGGTGTAGATCTCGGCGCGCGGTTTGCGCGGCATCAGGTCACGCAGGAAGGTCACGTAGGCGGACGGAATCTCCATGTCCACCATGAAATACGAGTGCGTGAACGAAAACAGGATCAGCAGCTGTTCCTGCCGCAGCAGCACCGTGTCGAGCGAAAGCTGGCCCGCGGCATTGCGCAGGATCGGCACGGCCAGCGGGAACGTCTTGTCGCCGTTGATCACGCGCCCGATGATGTACGCCGCCTTGTTGCGGAAGAACAGCGACGACAGCACGTGAATCTGGAAATTCGGCGCGATGCGGAAATCGCCGAAGTGCTCGCCCACCGCGCGCACCACGTAACCAATGTCGCGCTCCAGGTCTTCAAACGGTGCATTGAGCTGGAAGTTGTGGACGATGCGCTCGAAGCACGCGCCCAGGCCGTCGCGTGTGCCGGGGTAGTACGCGCGGTACGTCGGCTTGGTGGGCGACTCTTCGTTCTCGATGTACTCCGTCGAGATGGCGGGGCGCACGAAGATGAAATCGTTGTTGAAGTACGAACGGTGCAGGATGCGCGTGCACACCGAGTTGAAGAAGGTCTCGGCCAGTTCCGGCTGGTGATGGTTGGTCAGCAGCCCGATGTAGTGCAGCTTGATCTGGCGCCAGATCTCGTCGTCGATGTTCTCGGCGTCGTATTCGTCTTCCAGGATGACGGAGGCTTCACGCACGCGCTCGTCGTAGTAGGCGATGCGGTCCCGCTGCAGTTGCTGCAGGCCGGCCCAGTCCCCGGTCTCGAACGCCGTCTTGGCCTGCACGCTGACTTCGCGAAACAAGCGGTAGTGCTTGTCGAAGCCGTCGAGCATCGTGCGGGCGACGTCAAAGGCGATCTGCGACGAGAGAAGCTTGGGGAAATGGGACATGGCGTGTGCGCAGGGAGGGCAGGGAAGCGGCAAAACCAGCAAACCAGGCAGACCTAGATTGTAGGGTCTTCGGTACCGTGTTCGCGTCCTGAAACCGTTGCGCCTCCTTATCCGTTTGGCTGATGGCCCCGTGCCCCCGCCCCGCGTGCTCTCGCCAGTTACATCGTCTCTGCGTACAGCTCGCGGCCGATCAGCATGCGGCGGATTTCCGACGTGCCGGCGCCGATCTCGTACAGCTTGGCGTCGCGCCACAGGCGGCCGACCGGGAATTCGTTGATGTAGCCGTTGCCGCCCAGGATCTGGATCGCCTCGCCCGCCATCCAGGTGGCCTTTTCGGCGGTGTAGAGGATCACGCCGGCGCAGTCCTTGCGCACCTGTCGCACGTGGTCGCGGCCCAGCGAATCGAGGTTCTTGCCGACCGTGTACAGGTACGCACGGCACGCCTGCAACGTGGTGTACATGTCGGCCATCTTGCCCTGGATGAGCTGGAATTCGCCGATGCTCTGGCCAAACTGCTTGCGGTCGTGGATGTACGGCGTGACCACGTCCATGCAGGCCTGCATGATGCCGATCGGGCCGCCGGAGAGCACCGCGCGCTCGTAATCCAGGCCGCTCATCAGCACCTTGGTGCCGCCGTTTTCCTGGCCGAGGATGTTCTCCACCGGCACTTCCACGTTCTCGAACACCAGTTCGCCCGTGTGCGAGCCGCGCATCCCGAGCTTGTCCAGCTTCTGCGCCACCGAGAAACCCTTCATGCCTTTCTCGACGATGAACGCCGTCATGCCGCGCGCGCCCAGTTCGGGCTCGGTCTTGGCATAGACGACCAGCACGTCGCAGTCGGGGCCATTGGTGATCCACATCTTGGTGCCGTTGAGCACGTAGCGGTCGCCTTTCAGCTCTGCGCGCAGCTTCATGCTGACGACGTCCGACCCGGCATTCGGCTCGCTCATCGCCAGCGCGCCCACCCATTCGCCGGAAACCAGCTTGGGCAGGTATTTGGCCTTCTGGGCCGCCGTGCCGTTGCGGTGGATCTGATTCACGCACAGGTTCGAGTGCGCGCCATACGACAGACCCACCGACGCCGATGCGCGGCTGATTTCTTCCATGGCGATCATGTGCGCCAGGTAGCCCATGTTGGCGCCGCCGTACTCCTCGGCCACCGTGATGCCCAGTACGCCCAGCTCGCCCATCTTGCGCCACGCATCCATCGGGAACTGATCGGTGCGGTCGATTTCGCCGGCACGCGGTGCCAGCTCGCCCTGCGCCCAATCGCGCACGGCCGAACGCAGCATCTCGATGTCTTCGCCCAAGTCGAATTTCAGGCCGGGCAGATCAATCATGGTGGTCTCCTTGGGCGCGGTTCAAGCCGCGTTGTCTCGGGTAAGTGGTCTGGCGCTGTGCGGTGCGCGCCGCTTGTGGCGGGCACACCGGTGCCGGGAGGGTGATGCGAGGTGTTGCGTATTGTATTGACGTTTACGTAAACGTCAATGACTGGCGATTACGTAGATTTGCGGATCAGGCGGCCTTGCGTCGCTTGGGCGGCTTGCCCGTGCCGGCCTGCGCATCCTCCAGCAGCCGGCGGCACTGGCGTTCGTGCTGGTCGATCTCGGCCAGTTGCGCGTTCAGGTCTTCCAACTGCTGCGTGAGCACCGCGCGATGCTGCGCGAGCGACGCCAGGAAGCGCTCCAGCTGCGGCACCGTATCGCGCGGCGATTCATACAGATCCAGGATCTCCTTGATCTCGCCCAGCGACAGGCCGAGCCGCTTGCCGCGCAAGGTCAGCTTCAGGCGCGTGCGCTCGCCGGCCGAATACACGCGTCGACGCCCGCCCGGGCCTTGGCGATCTGGCGCCAGCAAGCCCTGATCCTCATAGAAACGGATGGCGCGCGGCGTGATGTCGAACTCGCGTGCAAGGTCGGTGATGGTGAAGCTGGCGTCGGCAAGCGCGCCGGCATCGCCCGATTCAAGATCGGCGGCAAGCGCGGCGGCGGCAGACGGAGTGGAGGCAGACATACGGCGGGAACGGAGTAACGACAGAGGTGTGATGACACATGCACGCCGGCCAGCGACATTAAGTTTTCGCTTAAGATGGATGACCGGCGGCGAATTGACGTTTACGTTAGCGTCAATGGCGCCAAACCGCAATCGCACAGACCGCCCCGAAGCAGCTCAAGGCGGCGACCGAGACCCCATCCACATGAACGCGCTCGAACACCAACTCGACTATCCCTTTGGCGACACGCTTCCCGAAGGCGGCACGCGGTTTGAAGTCGCCCCCGGCGTCTACTGGCTGCGCATGCCGCTGCCGTTTGCGCTCGATCACATCAACCTCTGGCTGCTGCGCGATCGACAGGACGGGCAGGACGGCTGGACGATCGTCGATTGCGGCATCAATCACGAAGCGATTCGCGGGTATTGGGAAACGATCTTCGCGAACCACCTCGACGGACTGCCGGTGCTGCGCGTGCTGGTCACGCACTGCCACCCGGATCACGTCGGCCTGTCGAACTGGCTGTGCGAAGGCGGCGACGAAAAACGCTGGAACGTGCGCCTGTGGATGAGTCTGGGCGACTACGCCTTCGCGCGCATGCTGGTGGGCGGCACCGGCGCGTCGAACGCCGGCGGCGAATTTGCCGCGCGACATTTCGAGCGTCACGGCTTGACGGACCCGGCCTCCATCGAAGGCATCCGCAACCGCAAGGATTACTACAGCACGCTCGTGCCCGGCGTGCCCAGCCAATACCGCCGCCTGATGGACGGCAACGTCGTCGTCATCGGCCAGCACCAGTGGCGTGTCATTACCGGCTTCGGCCATGCACCCGAGCACGTCGCGCTCTACAGTGAAGATGCCAATGTGCTGATTTCCGGCGACATGGTCCTGCCGCGCATTTCCACCAACGTGAGCGTGTTCGATCTGGAGCCTGAAGCGGATTCGCTCACGCTGTATCTGGATTCGCTCGGCAAATACGAGCCGCTGCCGGCGGACGTGCTGATCCTGCCGTCGCACGGGCGGCCGTTCCGCGGGCTGCATACGCGCATCCGGCAACTGCGCGACCACCATGCGGACCGGCTGGCCGAAACGTTGGCTGCGTGCAAGGCCGCGCCGCAATCGGCCCGCGACATCGTCAACGTCATCTTCAAACGCCAGTTCGATGTCCACCAGATGACCTTCGCGATGGGCGAGGCGCTTGCCCACCTGCATGCGCTGTGGCATCAAGGCGAACTGGTGCGCGAAACCGGCGCGGACGGTATCGTTCGATTCCACGCAGCTGCATAAACTCAACAACCCGTGCCTTTCAACGGAGCCGCCCATGGCTGACCAGCATGACGTTCTCGACGACAGCGCCGTCGTCTTGCCGTTTCCCGCGCAAACGCCGACTGCGCCGTATTACGCCGTGATCTTCGCTTCCACCCGCACCGAGGGCGACAACGGCTACGGCGCCATGGCTGACCGCATGGTGGAACTGGCCCGCAGCATGCCGGGCTTTCTCGGCATCGAATCCGTACGCGATGAGCTGGCCGGCGACCAGGGGAGGCCGGGCATCACGGTGTCGTATTGGTCGTCGCTGGAAGCCATTCGCGAATGGAAGAACCAGAGCGACCACCTTGCCGCGCAGAAGCTGGGGCGCGAGCAGTGGTATGCGTCGTACCACCTGCGCATTGCCAAGGTGGAGTACGACTATGGGTTTGTGCGATAACGCATCGCTCCGACCAACAAAAAACCCGCCAATTGGCGGGTTCTTTTTTTGTGCGCCGCTGGAAGGTCTAACGCAGCGTCTTCGCAAATTGCCCCAGGTACCGCACGCCGTCGATCGCGCGGCTGCCGTACCACGACACCATCTCGCCATCGACGAGATAGACCGGCTTGCCGATCTGCTTTTCCAGCGCGTCGACATGCTCTTCGGTAAAGCTGTAAGGCTCGGTGGATAGCAGCACGCAGTCGATGTTGCGCACGACCTCATCGCTCCAGCGGAACGTCGGGTAGCGCGTGTCGGGGCGGTTGGGGCGGGCGCAATCGCCGCTCTTGTCGGTGCCGCATTGCACGGGCGCCGGATCGTCGGGCCACGTATGGCAGTTGACGAGCTTGAGCATGCGCGAGATGTACGTATCGCGCGACACCGTCATCCACGGGTCTTGCCAGATGGCATACAGCACGCGATGCGGCAGGAAGTGGCGGCCGCGCAGCGCCTCCAGCTCCTGCGTCAGCGCATCCGATAACTTTTGCGCCTGCGCTTCGCGGCGAAAGATGCCGCCGAGCAGCTGGTACAGCGCGAGATTGTCTTCGGGCGAGCAGGGATGCGTGACGATGATGTGCGGGATGAACTCGCGCAGCTTGTCGACGGTCGGGCGCGTGTTCTCGTCAATGTTGACGATGACGTGCGTGGGGGCCAGCTCGCGCAGCTTGTCGAGTTTGACGGTCTTGGTGCCGCCAACCTTGGGCACGTTGCGCACCGCTTCACGCGGGTGGATGCAGAAGCCGGTGCGGGCGACGAGCTGATCGCCGAGGTCGAGCGAGAAGAGCAGATCGGTAATCGAAGGCACCAGGCTGGCGATGCGCGGTGCGGTGTCGACGGGGGCGTGGGCAAGCCCAGCCGCATCGGTGTAAGTCATGACGAAATCTCGGGATTGCGGGGTTTGCGCCCGGCGCGCGCAAACGCAAAGTCATAGAGCCCGCGCGGCAGCACGTGCAGCAGCTTGGCAACGATGCCCATCGGCCATGGCAGCACCGTGAAGCGCACGCCGCGACGGATCGCATTCACGGCTTTCTGCGCGAAGCGGTCCACCGGCATCAGGAAGGGCATCGGATACGGGTTGTGTTCGGTCATCGGCGTGCGGATGTAGCCGGGCGCGATCGTCACGACGCGCAAGCCCAACGGGCTGAACTCCACGCGCAGGCTCTCCATCAGTTTGATGACCGCCGATTTGGACGCGCTGTAGGCCGCCGCACCGGGCAGGCCGCGCACGCCCGCCACGCTGGCAACGCCGACCAGCGTGCCGCCGGGCCGCCCAGGTTTGGCGCGTGCCAGCATCGGCGTGACGAACGGCTGGAACGTGTTGAGCACGCCCATCCAGTTGGTGTCCATTACCGCTGCAAAGGCTTTCAGGTCGCCCGGTTCGCGCAAGTCCGTACCGACCGAGATGCCGGCGTTGGCGATCACCACATCGGGCACGCCGACCGTGGCGATGAATGCGCTGGCCACGTCGCGCATCGATTCGGCGCTGCGCACGTCGGCGGCGTAGCAATGGCAGCGGCTCTGGATGCCGGCCGGCAGCGTCTGGACAAATTCGTGCAGCACGTCGACACGCCGCGCGACCAGCCCGATCGTGGCGCCCTGCGCTGCGTATTGACGTGCCAAGGCTTGGCCGATGCCGCTGGAAGCGCCGGTGATGAAGACGGTCTCGCTCATGTCGATGTCCTGTTGGTGTGAAGAAGGCCGACGCACAAAAAACGCCCGCACAGGGGCGGGCGTCGATGGCGGTGTCACGCCCGGGCGGATGCCCGGAAACGCGGCAACCCGTCACATCTTGCGGTTGCGCACCTGGTCGACGAGGTAGTCGAGCGTCTGGGCGGCGCCCACGTTGCTGCCGGCATCTGCCGGCGACGTGGTGTACTTGCCCTGCACAACGACGGTCGGCACGCCTTCGATCTTGTACTGATCGGCCAGTTGCGCGGCGCGTTTGGTATTGGCGTTCACACTGAACGAGTTGTAGGTGTCGCGGAACTGCTTTTCGTCGACGCCGTTGGCGGCCATGAACTTTGCAATGTCATCCAGTTCGGACATCGAGCGGTAGTTCTTGTGCAGTTGGTCGAACACGCGGTCATGCAGCGTCTTGCCGCTGGCGTCCTTGGCGTCGAGCTTGCCGAGCGCTTCCAGCGTGTAATAGATGCGCGTATGCGGTTCCAGCTTGGCATTGAAGGCCACCGGCACGCGCTTGATCACGACGTCCTTGCCTTGCTTGGCGACCCACGCCGTCCAGGTGTTTTCAAAGTCGTAGCAGTGCGGGCAGCCGTACCAGAAGAACTCGGTCACTTCGATCTTGCCTGCGGGCACGGGCTGCGGCGTTTGCAGCACTTTGTATTCCTTGCCGGCGGTGGGCGCGGCATTGGCCGGCGCGGTCATCAGGAAGCCGGCGCCAGTGGCGAGGGCGATCAGGAAAGCAGCGAGTTTTTTCATGGTGAATGGACGACGAATTAGACGACGAACTGGACGAAGCGACGGAACAACCAGCGAAATCCAGCGCAGAACCGACAGACGCCGCTGTCAGCGTCACTGAGACTCAGGTTTCTGACCGATCACAGCCCGCCGGGTTCACAGTGGGCTGCACGACTTGACGTTACTGGCGAGCGAAGCGAATGACCGACGATTCCACGCCCGTCGACTGCAGGCGCCCGCGCACGGCGGTCATCTCATCGAGCGAATTGAACGGCCCCAGGCGCACGCGATACATGGTGGTGCCGTTCACCTCGCGCTGCGTCACCTTGGCTTCAAAGCCCTGCATGGCCAGATTGCCCTTCTGGCGCTCGGCATCTTCGGACGATTTGTAAGCGCCCACTTGCAGGAAGTAGCCCGTCTTGGCGGCGTCCTGGCGGGCGATCTCGGCAATCGGGTCCGTCACCGGCTTTTCGTTGGAGGCGGTGACCGGCGGCTTGGGCGGCTTGGCGGCAGGCGCGCTTGCCACCTGCGGTGCCGAGCCCGGCTGGGCCGGATGGATGGTGATGCCCGGCGGCGGATTGTTCTGATCCGGCGCCTGATCGACCGGCTTGGCCGGCACGCGGCTCCACAACGGCGCGTTCGGGTCAGCGGCCTGCGGTGCGCTGGCTTGCGGCGCGGGCTGCACCGGCGTCGGCAGCGTGTTGACCACGTTGCCCGCTTCGCTCGGCTTGGGCTGTGCGCCGCCACGCGACACGAAGGGTACCGGCGCCTTGGTGATGTACACCGCCACCACCACGGCGATCGCCAAACCGACGATCAAGCCCAGCACCAGACCCAGAAACGTGCCGCCCCGTTGCGAGCGGGCACGGGAAGATTGCGTATTGCGTGCCATGTCGATCCTTCTAGAAGCGCCCGATTATAAGAGCGCCGTGTGATGCCAAATCGTGCGCGTTTACATCTTTTGCGGCGCCGACACGCCGATCACCGCCAACCCGTTGCGCAGCACCTGACGCGTGGCGGCCAGCAGCGCCAAGCGGGCACGCTTGACGGCCTCGTCGTCGACCAGCACGCGATCGGCGTTGTAGAACGCGTGGAAATCGCCTGCCAGGTCGCGCAGGTAGAAGGCCACGGCGTGCGGCGCCAGCTCGCGCGCGGCGTCGGCCAGCATGTCGGGGAAGGCGGCCAGGCGTTGCACCAGCGCAGTCGCCTGCGGGCTGACATCCGGGCCCGTCACGGCAGCCAGATCAACGCTGGTGAGCGAGGCGGCGTCAACGCCGGCGCGCTCGAACACCGAGCAGATGCGCGCGTGGGCGTACTGCACGTAGTACACCGGGTTTTCGTCGCTTTGCTTGAGCGCCAGATCGACGTCGAAGACGAATTCGGTATCGGCCTTGCGCGACAGCAGGAAGAAGCGCACGGCATCGCGCCCGCGCGTGAAGCGAGCGGGCCAGTTCGGCTCACCAGCTTCCACGCAGGCGCGGATGGTGTCGACGCCGGATTCCGATTCAGCGTCGCCGTTGGACCATTCGATCAGGTCGCGCACGGTCACGTACGAGCCGGCGCGCTTGGAGATCTTCACCTCGGCGCCGTCCTTCATCACCGTGACCATCTTGTGCAGGACGTAGTCGGGGTAGCCCTTCGGGATACCGATGTTCAGGCCCTGCAGGCCGGCGCGCACGCGCGCGATGGTGCCGTGGTGGTCGCTGCCCTGCACGTTGATGACCTGCTTGAAGCCGCGGCCCCACTTGGTTGTGTGGTACGCCACGTCGGGCACGAAGTAGGTGTAGGCGCCGTCGGACTTGCGCATGACGCGGTCCTTGTCGTCGCCGTCGTCGGTTGTGCGCAGCCACAGCGCGCCTTCCTGCTCGTACGTCTTGCCGGCGGCAATGAGCGCGTCCACCGTCTGCTGCACCTTGCCTTCGGTGTAGAGCGACGATTCCAGGTAGTAACGATCGAACTTCACGCCAAAGGCTTGCAGGTCGATGTCCTGCTCGTTACGCAGATACGTCACCGCAAAGCGGCGGATGGCTTCGAGGTTTTCCACATCGCGCTCGCCCGTCACGGGTTCGCCATCGGAGGCGCGTACGGTCTTGCCTGCCAGGTAATCGGCGGCGATGTCGGCGATGTAGTCGCCGTTGTAGGCGGCTTCGGGCCAGTTGGCGTCGCCGGGCTTGTAGCCGCGTGCGCGGGCCTGGACGGAGACGGCCAGGTTATGGATCTGGACGCCGGCGTCGTTGTAATAGAACTCGCGGTGGACCTTGTGGCCCTGCCAATCGAGCAGGCTCGCCAGCGCATCGCCTAGCGCGGCCTGGCGGCCGTGGCCGACGTGCAGCGGACCGGTCGGATTGGCCGAGACGAATTCCACCAGCACCGGAGCGCCGTCATGCGTGTTGGCGGCGCCATAGCGGTCGCCTTCGGCAAACACGGCGGCGATCACGTCGGCACGCGCGGCGGCAGACAGGCGCAGGTTGATGAAGCCGGGGCCGGCGATTTCCACGGCAGCCACCAGGCGTTGGCCGCGGGCGTCGGCGCGGATGGCATCGGCGATCTTGCCGGCCAGCTCGCGCGGGTTGGTGCCCAGCGGCTTGGCGAGCTGCAGCGCGACGTTGCAGGCGATGTCGCCGTGCGCGGCCTGCTTGGGGCGCTCCAGGACGATCTCCGGTCGGGCTTGGCCCTCGGGCAGCAGGGAGCCGACGGCGTCGGACAACAGTTGGGCGATCGTCTGTTTGTGGGAGGGCAGCATAAAGAAACCATGACGCCGGCAGTGCTGAAATGGATTGAAATCCAGTCCTGGCGCCGCCAGTTGCGTTGTTCGGGGAAAAGTACGAAATTTTATCAGGTGAGCCGCGGTCTCAGACGTATCCGCCCCCAGTCGTGGCAATCCGCGGCCCACCCAACCAAGGGAAACGAAGAAATCATGATCACCTTTACTTCGCACGCTTCGCAAAAATTCTCGATGCAGAAGGATCTCGCCATGGTGCTCTTGGGCGTGATCGGCAAGACGCTGGGCGAGCGTGGTGTCATCACGCCCGAAGAAATGCCCCACGCCATCGACCGTCTGAAGCGTGCCATCAAGGATGACACTCACCAGGCGCATATCAAGGTGGCAGAGCTGTCAGCGTCCGAACTGGACGAAAACGGCGAGGAAGAGCCGCCGCACCTGGGGCAGCGTGCGTACCCGTTGCTGCACATGCTGGAAGAATCGCTGGTCGAACAATCCAGCGTGCTCTGGGGCGTCTGAGCGCCGCACGGGCCAAAAAAATGCCCGGCCGCCAAACGGGGCGGTCCGGGCATCCGGCCACAGGGGCCGGGAGCGGGGGAGGGGGGGCTGGCGCGCTGGCCGGTGTCTCGTCTTATTGGTCGTGGAGCATGTCGGACAGCTCGTCCGCATGTTCTTCTTCCACGGCCAGAATCTGCTCCAGCACGCGCCGCGTGGTGGGGTCCCGGTCGCCGATGTAGCGGATCATCTCCAAGTAGCTGTCGATCGCGATCCGCTCGGCCACCAGGTTTTCCTTGATCATGTCGACCAGGTTGTCGGCTTCCACGTATTCGGAATGGCTGCGTGTGGACAGCCCTTCGGGATTGAAATTGGGCTCCCCGCCCAGTTGCACGATGCGAGCGGCGATGCTGTCGGCGTGTGCCTGTTCCTCGTTGGCGTGTACCAGGAATTCTGCGGCGATCGGTTCTGCGTTGATGCCCTTGGCCATGAAATGGTGGCGCCGGTAGCGCAGCACGCAGATCAACTCCGTCGCCAGCGCCTCATTCAGCAGCCGCAGCACGGTCTCCCGGTCGGCTTTGTAATCTTCGGTCACCGCACCTTCTTCAATGTGCTTGCGGGCACGTTCGCGCAAGGTCTTGATGTCGGTGAGGAAGCCGCTTTCCGAGGGGGCGGCGACGTTGGTCAGACTCATGTGGTTGCTCCTGCGGTGATTTGCGTAGAGGTTATTCGTTGGCGTCGCGACGGCCGCTGCCGGCCAGCGCCACGACGAGGCCGATCGCCGCGCCAATCGCCACGGCCACGCCCACCGACTTGAACGGTGCCGCGGTAATGGTCTCTTCCGTGCGGCCGAGTGCCCAATCCATGCGTTCGCGGGCCTGGTGGGCACGGTCATTGGCGGCGCGGCGCAACTGGTCGGCGCGCGCGTGCAGCGTGCGGCTGGCGCGGTCGGCCTCTGCGCTGCCTTCGTCGGTCAACGTGTGGATGGCGTTTTCAAGCGAGCGCAGCAGGCTCTGAACGTCTTCCACGGCGGGGCGGGAGGCGCTGCGGGCGTGGTCGACGGCGTCGCTGGCGCTGTCCATGACGCGGCGCGCGCGGTCGTTGACATCATCGATTCGACTGCGGACGCGATGGTTGGCAAAAAGTGACATGGTGAGATTCCTCATCGTGGCGCCGAGGAGAAGCACGCACCCGCGGCGCCGTTGTCTTGAGTGCGCTTCGACTTTTGCAAAAGCGGGCCGCGTGTCAACGGGTTAGCAAGACACGGGCCGCGCTTCAGCCGGGGTTGCAGCGCTAATCGACGGCCTTGAAGACCGTGACGCCCAACACCAGAAACAGCACGAACAGCACTACGAAGATGAAGAACAGGACCTTGGCGATACTCGCCGCGCCTGCGGCAATGCCGGTAAAGCCCAGCACGCCGGCCACCAGGGAAATGATGGCGAAGATGAGTGCCCATTTCAGCATGTTGTCGTCTCCGGTTCGGATGGATGGATGCAGGGCACTGCGCATTTCGTGAAGCGGGCGCCCCGCGGAGTACTCCCACGCACATTGCGTGCCTGACCGGGGTGCGCCCCAAGTGTCGCCCGGGGCGCCCACGCGGTATCATCCGAAGTGCCAAAAAAACACAAACGCAACGCGCGCCGCGTCGGGCGGTTTGACGCGTTTCCTATGGGTCTGCATGCCATGCGGTCATCCTTGCGCTCCACTCTGCTGCTCGCCGGCGGCATTCTGCTGACGCTCGGGGTGCTGATTGCCTCGGAGACGGGCAACATCCGCCTGAGCCAGGGCTATCGGCAGGTGATTCAGTCGCAGCAGGCTGAAACCGCCATCAACGAACTGCTCGCCGAGCTGGTCAACGCCGAGGCGGGCCAGCGCGGCTTCCTGCTCACGGGCAAGGACGAATACCTCGATCCGTACAACAAGGCCATCCCGCACATCCACGCGTTGATGGCAGAAATTCGCGATCACTACGCCAACGATCCGGACGCGCTCAAGCTGTTCTCGGAGACGGCGCTGCAGGTCAGCCGCAAGCTCACCGAGATGGAGCTGACACTCATCTACGGCAAGCGTGATCTGGAAGTGGCGCTCGACCTTGTGCGGACCGATTTCGGCAAGGCGTCGATGGAAGCGGTGCGGCAGGGGCTGGACCGCCTGCGTCAGCGTGAGATCGCCACCGTGGCGCGCAGTCTTGAACACGCCGAGCGCGATCTGGCGCTCTCGCGCTACGGCATTGCGCTCATCACGGCGGTCAACATCATCCTGCTGGTGGTGCTGGGCATGCAGCACGCCAAGCGTCTTGCCGTGACGGAGCGCGAGCGGGACATGGCCGAAGAGGAAAGCCAGAAGCTCGACCGCATGGTGCGTGAGCGTACGCGGCAGTTGAGCGACCTCGCCGCGCACTTGCAGCGCGTGACCGAAGACGAGAAGACGCGCCTGGCGCGTGAGTTGCACGACGAATTGGGCGCCATCCTCACCGCCACCAAGATGGATCTGCATTGGCTGCGTTCACGCATTCACGCCAGCGAGCCCGCGGTCAGTGAAAAAATTACGCGCGTGATGGCCCACGTGGATCAGGGCATCCAGATCAAGCGCCGCCTGATCGAAGACCTGCGCCCGACGATCCTGCTGAACCTGGGTCTGGTGGAGGCGCTCTCGCAATTGACCGAGGACGTCGGCACGCGCAACGGCTGGCATACGGAAGTGAGCCTGCCCGACGACATGCCCAAGCTGACCGACGATGCGGCCATCGCGCTGTATCGCATCGTGCAGGAGTCCCTGACCAATGCATCGAAATACGCGCATGCGACCACGGTGTCGGTGGCGCTCGATGTGGGTGAAGAGGGCGTGCGCTTGCGCGTGCGCGACAACGGCCGAGGCTTTCCCGCCGACATCGAGCGGCGCCGCATGGTCGGCCATCACGGCCTGCTCGGGATGGAGCAGCGTGCCATTGCGCTGGGCGGCACGCTCGTCATCGATTCAATGCCGGGCGGAGGCGTGACGATCATCGTCGAGTTGCCTCCGAACGATGCCGTCTTCGATCGGAGTGCCGCCGACGAACCGTCGGGCATGCAGGCGCTGACGGGCGGCATTGCGCCCGCGCCGGGCCGCGGCGGCGCGACGGTGTAAGCCGCCCGCCGCGACACATCGCCCGAACAAAAAGCATCGCCCAAACAAAAAGCCCCAATCGCGGGGCTTTTTGCTTTTGATGCCGGCGTCGCTGGCGCTGGCGTTACATTTTCTGCTTGGCGTTGTCGGCCGAGTTCTCCAGCTTTTGACCACCGGTCTGGATGTCCTTGCCGGCGCCGGCCATGGTGTTGCAGCCGGCCAGGAACATACACGTCACTGCAAGTGCGGCACACAAGGTCTTCATCGAACGCTCCTTGGGGTGAGAAATGGCGTAGGGCGCGCGCTGCCACGGCACATGCTGCGCGCGCGAAGAATCTCAGGGGTGGAAATGCTGCGCGGGCTGCGGGCGCGGGCGTCCGACGCCGGCGCGCTCTTCGATGACCTCGAACACCTTGTCCAGCTCGAGCGACTTGTCGAAGAAATAGTTGGCGCCGGCTTCAAAGCAGCGCTGCCGGTAGGTCGGCACCTGCGCGTGGTTGGTGTAGACGATACGCACGCTGGGCGATGCTTGATCGCGCAGCGTTTGGAGGACCTTGAAGCCGTTGCCCTGCCGCAATTGCAGGTCGACGATCACGACGTCGTAGTTGCCTTGTTCGAGGAGGCGCAACGCCAAATCTTCGGTGTCTGCCCATTCGACCGTCGCCACGAAGGCGGAGGCCTTGAGGTATTCCAGCACCATGCCGCGAAGCACGGGGGAGTCCTCGATCAGGAGGACACGCAGGCCACGGGCGGAGAGGGTGACGGCTTGATCCAGCATGGGTTGATGTTAGCCAGCGGGTTGCCGAGGTGGTATCAGGCGTTGTCCTACATACCCGTTGGGTTTGCGGCGCGCCGAGGGTTTTGGGCGCCCCACGGGGGCTTACTCGACCAACCCGTTCTTGATGGCGTAATAAGTCAGATCGGCATTGGATTTCATGCCCATCTTTTCCAGAATCCGCGTGCGGTACGTGCTGACCGTCTTGACGCTCAGGAACAGCTCTTCCGCGATGATCGATACCGACTGTCCGCGGGCCAGCTTGCAGAAAATCTGGAATTCGCGCTTGGACAGGGTCTGGTGCAGCGGCTGGTCGGTCGGTTTTTCCAGGCCGCCAATCAGCAGTTCGGCCACGGTCGGGCTGACATAGCGACGGCCTTGCGACACGGTGCGGATGGCCTTGACCAGCTCGTCCGGCGCGCTTTCCTTGGTCAGATAGCCCGAGGCGCCTGCACGGATCAGGTTGATGGCGTACTGGTCTTCCGGAAAGGTCGACAGGATCAGCACCGGCAGATCCGGATGGCGCTGGCGAGCCAGCTTGAGGGTGTCGATGCCGTTGCGATCGGGCATGGAAATGTCGAGCACCACGACGTCAAAGGCGCCGGTGCGCAACTGCTCCATCACCTCTTCCCCACTGGCCGCTTCCCCCGCGACTTCGATGTCCCGCTCTTCGGACAGAAACTGTCGAAGGCCGGCGCGGACGATCTCGTGGTCGTCCGCAATCAGGACGCGAATCATGCTGCTCCTTATGAGCGCGCTGGGCGGGTTGCCCGACTCCGTGCGCTGCGCTTGTTGGTTCGATACGACAGCAATTGTATCGGACTGTTGCGCCAAAACGGGGCCCCTCTTGCTGGCGGTTTGAGAGGGTGTTGTCGGCGTTTCCATAAGAGACCTCGGGAATGTGCATGAATCGCAACATGTGGATGCCTCCCGTTCAGCAATCTGCGTGCCCGGCGCCATAGGCCCAAAGAAAACGGGGCGGATGGAGTCCGCCCCGGTGATGGCCACGCCACGCCGGCCTGGCCGGCGCGATGCCGTATTCCTTACTTCGTCTGCGTCGTGGCACCGGCGTTGGCGCCCGCGTCGGCGCTCAGGCCGGCAGCGGTATCAGCCTTTGCGGCCTTGCCCGACTTCTCTGCCGATTTTTCGGTCTTGCTGACCGACTTGCCGACCTTGTCGGCGGTCTTGTCGACGCCGGCTTCGGTCTTGGCCTTGTGTTCGTGTGCGGCCTTGGCGCCGTGCTCAGCCTTGGTGTTCAGTTGGCTCTTGGCGGACTCGGTGTCCAGCTTGGCGCCGCCGTCCGACTTCGCATCGGCCTTCAGGCCCACGCCGGCGTTGCCTTGCGCCGGTGCCACGGCCGCGGTGCCGTTGGTTTGCAGCGATGCGCCGGCCGACGGGGTTTGCGCGTTGGCGTAAGCCGAAGCAGCAGCGATGGCGATGGCGGACAGGGAGATCAGCAGCTTGTTCATGGAGAGACTCCTTTCAGTCTGAACGGCCACGCGAGGGATTCGTCGCGGCATCACTCTGTGTGTGTTGAGTGAATGGGTTCAGTCTATGGAGCCCTTCCGGTTACGACTGTTAGGGGGTGTAAGCCTTTGTAATGTAAGGATCGCCCCTCTTGAAACCCCGGAAAAGCCAACGCCAGCAAGGGTTTGCGGACGTAAGACACAGTGTGGATCACACCATGTCTTAAACGTCTTGTCACAGAATCAGAGATTCGGGGCGAGGGCGCGCTCCACGAAGGCGCGGTCTTCGCCGCTGCGGGCGATCATGTCGTCCACCTGATCCTGGCCGATCTTGCCGAGCGTGAAGTACGTGCTGTCCGGATGCGACAGGTAGAAGCCCGAGACGGACGCGGCCGGCGTCATTGCCAGCGCCTCGGTCAGGCCCATGCCGATCTCCTGCGCGTCGAGCACGCGGAACATGTCGCGCTTGACGGTGTGCTCCGGGCAGGCCGGATAGCCGGGCGCGGGGCGAATGCCTTTGTACTCTTCGCGGATGAGCGCGTCGTTGTCGAGCGTTTCATCCGGGGCATAGCCCCACAGGTCGCGCCGTACGCGGGCGTGCAGGCATTCGGCGAAGGCTTCGGCAAAGCGGTCGGCCAGCGCCTTGAGCATGATCGCGCTGTAGTCGTCGTTGTCGGCTTCAAAAGCGGCTTCACGCTTTTGCACCCCGATGCCGCCGGTCACGGCAAACAGGCCGATGTAGTCGGCAATGCCGGTGCTCTTGGGTGCGATGAAATCGGCCAGGCAGCGGTTCGGGCGCATCACGCCGTCGATGATCGGGCGCTCGCTCTGCTGGCGGATGTTGCGCCAGGTCAGCGCGACTTCCGAGCGCGATTCGTCGGTGTAGATCTCGATGTCGTCGTCGTTGACGGTATTGGCCGGCAGCAGCGCGATCACGCCGTTGGCCGTGAGCCAGCGCCCGGCGATCAGGCGCGCGAGCATGCTCTTGCCGTCGGAGAACACCTTGCGGGCCGATTCGCCGACGATCTCGTCGTTGAGGATGTCGGGGAATTTGCCGGCCAGGTCCCACGTCTGGAAGAACGGGCCCCAGTCGATGTACTGCGCGAGTTCGTTCAGGTCGTAGTTGCGGAACACGCGGCGGCCGATGAACTTCGGCTTGGGCGGCGTGTAGTTGCTCCAGTCGATCTTCGTCTTGTTGGCGCGCGCGGCGGCCAGCGACACCATCGGCGTGGCCTTCTTGTTGGCGTGCTGCGTGCGGATTCGGTCGTAATCCGCATGCAGTTCTTCGACGTAACGTGCGGCGCCTTCGTCCGACAGCAGGCTCGACGCCACGCTCACCGAGCGCGACGCGTCCGGCACGTAAACCACTGGCCCTTCGTAATTCGGGGCGATCTTCACGGCGGTATGCACGCGGCTCGTCGTCGCGCCACCGATCAGCAGCGGAATCTTCTTCACGCGGAAGTATTCGTCGCGCTGCATTTCCGACGCGACGTAGGCCATTTCTTCGAGCGACGGCGTAATCAGGCCCGACAGGCCGATGATGTCCGCGCCATCCACCTTCGCCCTGGCCAGGATGTCGTTGCACGGGACCATCACGCCCATGTTCACGACCTCGAAGTTGTTGCACTGGAGCACGACGGTGACGATGTTCTTGCCGATGTCGTGCACGTCGCCCTTGACCGTGGCGATGACGATCTTGCCGCGCGAGCGCACGTCGCCGCCTGCCGCCGCAATCTGGCGCTTTTCTTCCTCGATGAACGGAATCAGGTGCGCCACCGCCTGCTTCATCACGCGGGCGGATTTGACCACCTGCGGCAGGAACATCTTCCCCGCGCCGAAGAGGTCGCCCACGATGTTCATGCCGTCCATCAGCGGGCCTTCGATGACCTGGATCGGACGGCCGCCGGCGGCAAAGATCTTCTGGCGGACTTCTTCCGTGTCTTCGACCACGTAGTCGGTGATGCCGTGCACGAGCGCGTGGGCCAGCCGCTTTTCCACCGGCTCCTGGCGCCAGGCGAGGTTTTCTTCGCGCTTTGTGCCGCCGCCCTTGTAGCGGTCTGCAATTTCCAGCAGGCGGTCGGTCGCATCCGGGCGGCGGTTGAGCACCACGTCTTCCACGCGCTCGCGCAGCTCGGGGTCGAGGTTCTCGTACACGCCGAGCTGCCCGGCGTTGACGATGCCCATGTCCATGCCCGCCTGAATCGCGTAGTACAGGAACACGGTGTGGATCGCCTCGCGCACCACGTCGTTGCCGCGGAACGAGAACGACACGTTCGACACGCCACCGCTCACCTTCGCGTACGGCAGGTTCTGCTTGATCCAGCGCGTGGCTTCGATGAAGTCCACCGCATAGTTGTTGTGTTCTTCGATCCCGGTGGCCACCGCAAAGATGTTCGGGTCGAAGATGATGTCTTCCGGCGCGAAGCCGACCTTGTTGACCAGGAAGTCGTAGCTGCGCTTGCAGATCTCGGTCTTGCGGGCAAACGTGTCGGCCTGGCCTTGCTCGTCAAACGCCATCACCACGGCGGCCGCGCCATAGCGCTTGATGAGCTTGGCGTGGTGCGCGAACTGTTCTTCGCCTTCCTTGAGCGAGATCGAGTTGACGATCGCCTTGCCCTGCACGCACTTCAAGCCCGCCTCGATCACGTCCCATTTGGACGAGTCGATCATGATCGGCACGCGCGCGATATCGGGCTCCGAGGCGATCAGATTCAGGAAGCGCACCATCGCCGCCTTGGAATCGAGCATCGCCTCGTCCATGTTGATGTCGATGACCTGTGCGCCGTTTTCGACCTGCTGGCGCGCCACGGCCAGCGCCTCGTCGAACTGGCTGTTCAGGATCATGCGCGCAAACGCCTTGGACCCGGTGACGTTGGTGCGCTCGCCGACGTTGACGAACAGCGTGCTCTCGCCGATGTTGAACGGCTCGAGGCCGGAAAGGCGCATGGGGTGGTCGGTCATGATGGTGCGGGTTCGGTCAGGCGGGGGCGTATTCGCCCAGCTTCAACAGGTTGCCGTGCGGGTCGATCACGTAGAGTTCTTTCATGCCCCACGGACGCACCGCCGGCGGCGCGAGTGCAAGGCCGCGCGCGGTGAATTCTTCAAACAGCGCCTGCGCGCTCGGCACACGCAGGTAGCACGAGGTGTGCTCGGCAATGCGTCGGTCGTCGCACAGCCAGAAATGGATTTCAGTGCCATCGCGCTGCACGATCAGGTAGTCGTCTGCGACGAGTGCCTGCGTGAACCCGAGCCGCTCCGTGTAGAAGCGGGCCGATTCCTGCAGGTCCAGCGAGGCCAGCACCGGGATCGTGCTGTCGATGCGCGCCGTCATGTCAGGCGGCTTCGAGATACTGGCCGGGCCAGGCGCGCGGCTTGCGGTTGGCCACGCGATCGGCAATCGCCTTGATGTGCTCAGGCGTGGTGCCGCAGCAACCGCCCACCAGATTCACCAGGCCGGCCGAGGCAAACTCGTCGACCAGGCTGGAAGTGACGTCAGGCGTTTCATCGAAGCCCGTGTCGCTCATCGGGTTGGGCAGGCCGGCGTTGGGGTAGCACGAGACGGCCGTATCGCAAATCTTCGCCAGCTCGGCGATGTACGGACGCATCAGCGCAGCACCCAGCGCGCAGTTCAAACCGAAGGTGATCGGCTTGGCGTGGCGCAGGCTGTTCCAGAACGCCTCGACGGTCTGGCCCGAGAGAATGCGCCCCGAGGCGTCGGTCACCGTGCCGGAGATCATCACGGGCACGCGCTCGCCGGTGTCCTCAAACAGCTGGTCGATGGCGAACAGCGCCGCCTTGGCGTTGAGCGTGTCGAAGATGGTCTCGACCAGGAACACGTCCGCACCGCCTTCGAGCAGCGCCTTGCCCTGCTCGTAATACGCGTCGCGCAGTTGGTCGAAGCTGACGTTGCGGGCGCCCGGGTCGTTCACGTCGGGCGAGATGCTGGCGGTCTTGGGCGTGGGGCCAAAGGCGCCGGCGACAAAGCGCGGCTTGTCGGGCGTGCTGTATTTGTCGCAGGCTTCCCGTGCGAGGCGGGCGGCTACGACGTTCATCTCGTACGCCAGCTCCGCCATCTTGTAGTCTTCCTGCGCGATGGTCGTCGCACCGAAGGTGTTGGTTTCGATCAGGTCCGCGCCGGCGGCCAGGTACTGTTCGTGGATTTCGCGGATGACGTCAGGGCGGGTGAGCAGCAGCAGCTCGTTATTACCCTTCACGTCGATCGGATGGTCGGCAAATCGGTCGCCGCGGTATTGCGCCTCATTCAGCTTGTAGCGCTGGATCATGGTGCCCATCGCGCCGTCCAGGATCAGGATGCGCTCGCGCAGCAGCGCGGGCAGGTTGGCGGCACGGGTATAGGGCAGGGGCGCGGTCATGGGAGGGACTCCGGTGTGCGGCGGCCGTTGAATATTCAGAACTTGCGGCCAAAAACGAATTTTACCAGTCGCATCAATGACTTGCCGCCGTTGTGGGCAATCGCGCTTCTATAATCGACATCACGCCAATTGCTCCGCTCTGACGCCCGCCATGCAACTGCTCGACCCCACAGACGCCCACGCGTTCCTGCAGCGTACGCCCGCCGCCCTCTTTATCGACTGCCGCAGTGAAATGGAACACCTTTTCGTGGGGCATCCAGCCGGCGCGCACCACGTCTCGTGGAACGACGGCCCGCACTGGGAGGTCAATCCGGAGTTCGTGCCGACCGTGCGCAAATTGGCCGGCCACGGCATCGAGCGCCCGGTCGTGCTGATCTGCCGCAGTGGCAATCGCTCCGCGGCGGCGGCGCATGCTCTGGAAGAAGCGGGGTTCCGTGATGTCTACGTCGTGCGCCACGGCTTCGAGGGCGATCTGGACGGCACGCGCCATCGCAACACGCTCAATGGCTGGCGTCACGCCGGCCTGCCCTGGGAGCAGTGCTAGAAAGAAACTATCGGCCCGATAGTCGATCGACCCATGAAAAAACGCCCGGCAGCGCCATGCTCCGGGCGTTTTTCATGGGTCGCTCTGGCGGGCGGTCTCGCCCGCGGGTGCCTCAGTGCATCGTGACGGGTTGCGTCATTACTGTGTCGAATTTGCCGAGGAAATCGTCGACTTCTTCAACGGTCGGTTCGCTGGCGATGAGCTTTTTCACGTCCTCGCGGAAATGCTCAGCCAACTCGCCACCGAGGAAGATCTCACGTTTGAGGTTCTTGTCCACGATCTCGTAGCCGCCTGCTGCCAGCATGGCGTGTTGGCCGTCTACACCGAACTCAACAACACAGTAGTTGTCGCTGTTGTAGATCATTTGCATGGTGCACCTCCGAGGCGTCAATTGTCTTGCTGTTGTGGGGACTGCTCTACTGCTGCACCGGGTAGATGGGGCCCACCATCATGACTTCAAGGGCCGATCAACTCCCGCCTCATGATCGTTCTGCCCCATCTGTTCCTTGGGCTTCATGATCGGTCACAAAGTTCGCAAACGCGAGGCGAAATGTGTGACGTGCGTTGTGATCGCGTAACAAGACCTTTCCGGGCCTGCACCGAAAGGAGCAAGCGGCCTTCCGCCATTCGGCCAGTGGACGACGGGCGGTGTGCGGGGCGCTTGCAACTATCGGCAAGGCAAGCAGGCCTCATGGCGTGTCACATTGGCTTCCGCATCCCGCGTGCCCGAGGAACTCATCCAGATCGGCGAGAAAGGCCTCCTCCTGTTCGATAGGGGCCAAGTGCGCTGCATGCGGAATCACTTTCAAACGTGCGTCGGGAATGTGCGAGGCGATTTCGCGCGCTGCTTCTACAGGCGCGCCGGTGTCCCGCTCGCCGGTCATGACGAGCGTCGGGCAGGCGATGCGCGCCAGCGCGCTGCGTGTGTCGAGCGCCTTGATGGCCAGGCATGCGCCGACATAGCCGTGGGGCGGCGTAGCGCGCAGCAACGCCCGGATGCGTTCAACCACGTCGGGATGGGCTTCACGAAACGGCGTGGTTAGCCAACGCTGCATGGTGGGTTCGACAATGCCGCTCATGCCGTGCGCTTCGACCTGGCCGATGCGTTCGTCCCACATCGGATGCGCGGACACAGGCGTGTAGCACACGGTGTCGCATAGCGTGAGAGAAAGCAGCCGCTGCGGGTGCCGCACGCCCAGAACCTGCCCGACCATGCCACCCATCGACAGCCCAACGAAATGCGCGCGTTCAATCGACAGCGCATCGAGCAGGCCGGCCACATCGTCCGCCATCTGGAACAGCGTGTAGGGGCCGTGCGGGGCACTGGTCTTGCCGTGGCCGCGTGCGTCGTAGCGGAGCACGCGATAGCGGCCGGCCAGGCGTTGAGCGGCGCTGTCCCATAGCTGGTGATCGACGCCCAGCGCGTGCGCAAGCACGACCCATGGGCCGTCTGCGCCGTCGGTGCGGTAGTGGATGTCGATGCCGTTGGCGCGCACCGTGCCGGAATTGGAGAGGGCGTCGGCGTCCATGTCAGCCTCCTTCCTGGGACTGGTAGACCAGATCGAACTGCATGCCGTTGGGCTCGGTCTGGCGCAGGCGTACCGGCAGCCAGCCGTGATCGGGGGACAGCCAGATCTCCACGCGGCGCTTGTCGTCGGCACGGCGCGCCAGCCGTATGAAGTGCTGCGCACGAATCGTGCCGTTCGGCGTGTCGACGCTTTCCTCGCCGATGTGCTGGACGCGGGCGACTTCCACGCTGTCGGTATCGGCGATGGGGAATTCCAGCGTGAGGCCGGGGCTGGCGATGCGCTCGGGGCCGCCGCGCGCCAAGCCGGTCAATTGCAGGAAGACGCTGAAGCGGTCTTGCGTGCCCTCCGGCAACGGCAACACGGTTGGCGTGCGCGAGAAAGTGACCGTCGATGCGCTCTGCGTGCCGGACGCCGGCCCCTGCTCAGTGGCGTAATGAAAAGTGGTGACGTCGGGCTGTCTACGGCCACGCACTTCTTCGTAGCGTGTGGGGGTCAGGCCATATGCGCCGACGGTGCCCGCGCTGCGAAAGGCGAGCGTGCCGAAGAACAGCGGCAACGGAATTTCCACGGCCAGCGTGTAAGTTTTGCCGTCGGTGGCCCAGCGGATCACACCGTCCTCGTTCCGGACGCCGTTGACGTATGTGGCGTATCGCAGCGTAGCCGACGGCGGGAGCGAGAAGCCGTCACCGCCAACCGCAGGCGGCCCGGCGGGGCCATCGCCGCTCAGATCCCGGACGACGCCGGTGTCGCCCGAGGCTTGCGCGCCGGCGCTGGTGAACTCGGAAGGGTCCATGCTGGCGAGATCGGGCGCGGGTGTCGGCGCCGGCGTCGGTGCGGCCTGCGGGCGCGGATGCGGTGCCGGGCGCTGCCGGGCCGTCGTCCGGGGCGGGGGAGGCGCTGGCGGATGCACCGGCTCCGGGTGCAGCAGCAGCGCGGGGATGATCTGCTCGGGCGCGGGCGGCCACGTCACCTGACGGCTGCGCGCGATCCACACGACGGCAATGACATGCAGCACAAGCACGGCCAGCAGCACGACCCCGAGACGGCCAAGCCGATGGAAACGGCGCCTGCGTGATGGCACGCCGTCGGTACGCAGTTCGTCAGGATTGCGGGGCGTTGGGGGCAACGTATCCAAGGTCGGCGGAAAGCTGTTGTGCGGCCAGCCGCAAGCGCCGCTCCAGCGGGCTGCTCCAGGTGGTGTCGAAGGTGCTTTGTGCGCCCAATGCGATCAGCACGAGACACAGTTGGCCGTTGGCGTCGAATACCGGCAGCGACATCGCGTTGATGCCCGGGAGTACGCCGCCGTGGATGCGCGAGGCGCCGTGCAAGCGCACGTCGGCGCAGATGGCGTCGTAGGCTTCGAGCGTTTGCGGCAGCTCCGGGTTCTCGGTGTCGGCTGGCTCGCCCTTGGCCGCAATGCGATCGAGTTCGCGCTGGACGAACGAGCGCGTCTGCGCGCGCGGCAAGTACGCGCCGAACACGCGGCCGGTGGCCGAGTTCAGCATCGGCATCACATCCCCCAGGCGCAGGCTGACCGTCACAGGGTGGCTCGCTTCTTCCCAGTGGACGATGGCCGGGCCCTGATTGCCCCAGACAGCCAGGCCGATGGTGTGATCGATTTCGTCGCGCAGCGCGGCGGCGGCGGGCCGGGCGCGGCGCATCGGATCTTGCCGGTTCAGGCTCACCAAGCCCATTTCCAGCGCGAACGGGCCGAGGTCGTAACGGCCTTCGGGCGTTTGCGTGACGAGCCCCAGTCGCGCAAAGCTCACCAGATAACGGTGCGCCTTGGCGGGGTTCATGGGCGCAGCCCGCGCCAGGTCGCGCAGCATCATCGGGCCGTTGGTGTGCGTGAGCACTTCCAGCAGCCGGAAGCCGACTTCGATGGACTGGATGCCCGAGCGCGCGGGCGCATCCAATTCGCCATCGGCATCGGGCTCCAGGTCGAGATCGGTGTCGGCGGGCAGCGGTGGCATGGTCAGGGGCGATGGATCGGTTCGGGCCAGTTTAGCCGATGCTCGGTGTACCATCCGCGCAGCCTTTCTCCATACAACGCACATGAAACTCGCCACCCTCAAGGATGGCTCGCGCGACGGCCAACTGGCCGTGGTCTCGCGCGACCTGAAGACCGCTCACTTCGCCACGCACATCGCCGGCACGCTGCAGCGCGCGCTGGACGACTGGGCCTTCCACGCGCCGCAGCTGCAGGATCTGTACGACCAGCTCAATGCGGGCCGCGCACGCCACCCGTTTGCGTTCGACGCCGCCAACTGCATGGCGCCGCTGCCGCGCGCGTATCAATGGGCCGATGGCTCCGCCTATGTGAACCACGTTGAACTGGTGCGCAAGGCGCGCGGCGCCGAGATGCCCCCCGAGTTCTGGACCGATCCACTGATGTATCAAGGCGGCTCGGATGACCTGGCGGGCGCGCACGACCCCATCGTCTGCCGCAGCGAGGCGTTCGGCATCGATTTCGAAGCCGAGGTCGCTGTCATCACCGGCGACGTGCCGATGGGCACCGAGCCGGCCGCCGCCGCCGAGGGCATCCGCCTGATCATGCTGGCCAACGATGTGTCGCTGCGCAACCTGATCCCGGCTGAGTTGAGCAAGGGTTTCGGCTTCTTCCAGAGCAAGCCGGCAACGGCGTTTTCACCCGTGGCCGTCACGCCCGATGAATTGGGCGAGGCCTGGCGCGAACGCAAGGTGCATCTGCCGATGACGGTGCGCTGGAACAACAAGAAGGTTGGCCAGCCCGAGTGCGGCACCGACATGGTGTTCGACTTCGGCCAGCTGATCGCGCATATCTGCAAGACGCGCAACGTACGCGCAGGCAGCATCGTCGGCTCCGGCACGATCTCGAACGTGGACCGCAGCAAGGGGTACGCGTGCATCGCCGAGAAACGCATGCTGGAAACCATCGAATCCGGCGCGCCCGTCACCGAATACATGCGCTACGGCGACACCGTGAAGATCGAGATGTTCGACGCCAACGGCGTGTCGATTTTCGGGGCGATCGACCAGGAAGTGGTTGCGCCGGGCACGCAGGTGTAAGACTTTGCCTTATGCGGATTCGGGTGCCGTCCTCGGGCGGCGCCCGCGCTTTGGCGCAGCGGCACCGGCCGTCAGCGCCTGCCCGTGATACCCCAGGCGCAGCGATAGCGTTCGCCCGGCCTCGCGCAGCAGCCGCGACGCAGGCCCCTCCAGGCTCGAATCGAACACGCTGGACAAGCCCAGCGCCGTGATGGCCCCGGCCAGCTTGCCTTGTGAATCGAGCACCGGCACGGCCACCGAATCGATGCCGTGCACCAACGTCCCGCCGATACGCGCCACGCCTTCCTGCCGCACCGCCTGCCAGCGCGCGCGGCAGTTCAGCCAGTCAGTCAGGCCTGCCTTGCCGGCGCCCGGCCCGCGCAATTCACGGTCGATGAGCGAGACGATCTGGATTTCGGGCACCCACGCGGCGCACGCCTGTCCCGTGGCCGAATTCAACAGAGGCATGACGGAGCCCACCCGCACATTGACCGCCACCGGCCGGCCGCTGTCTTCCCAGCGCACGATGACGGGGCCGCGCGCGGTCCAGATCGACAGAAACACGCTTTCGTTCAGCCGTTCGGCCAGCTTGGGGAGCAGGTTGCTGCCCTCGCGCACGAAATCCACGTCGGACAGCGCCGACAGCCCGACCTGCAACGCCTGCGCGCCCAGCCGGTAGCGGGCGGAAGCGGGGTCCTGCTCGACAAAACCCATGCGTTCCAGCGACACCAGATAGCGGTGCACCTTCGCGCGCGGCATGCCCAGCTGCCGGCCGAGTTCGGAGACGGCGTGGGCGCCACCGGCATGCGCCATCGCCGAAAGCACGCTCAGCGCGATCTCCGCGGACTGGATGCCGGCGCTGGTGCGTTCAGGCGTGGCGTCTTCTGCGGGCAGTTCGTCGGGCGATGTATCGGGCGGCTGCGGGTCGTCGATCGGCATCTTGATGTCTCGGGTGTCGCTTTATAAGATACACGTTACGTAAAAAGATACAACCGGCGCGGCGGCCTGCGCGCTGGAAAAGACCTCGAAACTCCGGGAGACGCCATGAAGCTGTCGATCTTTTCCGTGCAGGACCATTACCCCGACCGGCCCCGCAGTCTGCCGCAACTCTACGCAGACGTCATCGCCCAGGCGCGCCACGCCGAAGCGCTCGGCTACGACACCTTCTGGGTGGCCGAGCATCACTTTCACGAGTACGGCGCCGTTCCCAACCCCGCAGTCTTTCTGTCGCATCTGGCCGCGCAGACGCAACGCCTGCGACTGGGCACGGCCATCTCGATCCTGACCTTCCACCATCCGGCCACGGTGGCCGAGAACTACGCGATGGTCGATGCGCTTTCGGGCGGGCGGTTGTCGCTGGGCGTGGGCTCCGGCTACCTCAAGCACGAGTTCGAAGGCTACGACGTCGACCCCGCCATCAAGCGCGAGCGCTTTGACGAAGCGCTGATGCTTGTCGAGCGCTTGCTTTCCGGCGAGCGCGTGCACCACGCGGGCCAGTTCCACACGCTGCGCGACGTGCGCCTCAACGTTCTGCCGGTGCAGACGCGTGTGCCGATCCACGTGGCGATCCTGCGTCGCGAGGCGGCGTATCACATTGGCCGGCAGGGCCGGCGCATGCTGTTCGTGCCGTATGCCTCGGTCGAAAGTTTTCAGGACATCCGCATGTTGATGGACGAATACCGCCGTGGTCTGGCTGAAGCAGGCATTGCCGACACGCGCGGCATGGCGGCCGTCGCGCTGCACACGCATGTGGGCCCGACCGAAGCCGCCGTGCGTGCAACGGCCGCCGACGCATTCGACCTGTACGTCGCCACGCGGCTCTACGCGCGCCGCCAGACGTACGACGATGTGCTCGCCAGCGGCCTGTCGTTGTTCGGCACGCCCGACGCGATAGCCGAGAAGCTCGCGCAGCTGTCCGACATGGGCGTCGATCACGTGATGGCGCTGCACAACTTCGGGTTGATGCCGCAATCGGCGGTGCTCGAATCGATGCGCGCGTTGGTGGAGGATGCGCTGCCGCGCGCCCGCATCACTGCGCTCGCTGCCTGAACCTGTCCAGCCTGGGCGACTCCGCATCGCCAAACCGCCGCAAAACCGCTACGCTCTTTGCCAAACCACGGGAGGAGACCCCCAATGCAGCGACCGAAGTGGCGGCACGCAGGCGTACTGGCTGGATTGGCTTTGTTGTCTTCCGCCGCGCTGGCGGACATCCGCATCGGCGTCACGGTGTCGGCCACCGGGCCGCAGGCGTCGCTGGGGCAGCCCGAGAAGAACGCCACCACGCTGTGGCCGCGCGAGCTCGGCGGCGAGCGCGTCGACGTGATCGTGCTCGACGATGCGTCGGACACCACGCGCGCGGTCACCAACACGCGCAAGCTGATGAGCGAGTCGAACGTGGACCTGATCGTCGGTTCGTCCACGACGCCGAATACGCTGGCGATGATCGACGCGGCGGCCGAAGGCAAGACGCCGGTGATCTCACTGGCCTCATCCGCCCGGTTGATCGAGCCGATGGATGCCAAGCGGCGCTGGATCTTCAAGACGCCGCATTCGGACTCGCACATGGCGTCGCTGATTGCCGAGCACGCGGCAGCGCAAGGCGTGAAGACCGTCGCCTACATCGGTTTTGCGAACGCGCTGGGCGAGGCCTTTCTCGCGGAGGTCCAGCGCTTTGCTGATCTCAAGCACATCCGCATCACCGATACCGAGCGTTTTTCGCCCACCGACAACAGCGTGACCGCGCAGGTGCTGCATCTGCTGGCCAACAAGCCTGATGCGGTGGTGATTGGCGGCTCCGGCACGCCCGCTGCACTGCCGGCCCGCGCGCTGGCCGAGCGCGGTTACACCGGCAAGATTTACTTCAACCACGGCGTATCCAACAACGATTTCGTCAAGCTGTGCGGCAAGGACTGCGAAGGCGCCTACGTGCCGACCGGCCCCGTGATGGTCGCCGCCGAATTGCCCGACGCCAATCCGGCCAAGAAGCAGGCGCTGGATTTTGCGCATCGCTACGAGGCGGCCTTTGGCAAGGGCAGTGTGTCGATCTTCGCTGCCTACACGGGCGACATCGGGTTGCTGTTGCAGCGCGCGGTGCCCGTGGCGCTCAAGCGCGCCAAGCCGGGCACGCCGGCTTTTCGCGAGGCGCTGCGCGACGCACTGGAGCAGGTGCGCGATCTGCCGACCAGCACCGGCGTGGTCAACATGAGCCCGCAAGACCACGTCGGCCTGGACCAGCGCGCCCGCGTGATGGCGCAGATCCGCCGCGGCCAATGGCACTTGGCCGATCCCCCGAAGTGACAGTGACGGTGACGATGGCGCACATCCCGCGTTGCGCGCCCAGTCTCATCCGCTATGCTTGATCCATGACCTCAGACGCCATGACTTCGCTCGCTCCCCGCTTTGCCCGCTACCAGGCGCTGACGCTCGTCCAGCACGGCCCCGTCCTCGAAATCGTGATGGGCGCGGCGCAGTCGGCCAACCGCAAGCTGTCCACCGCCGATGCCGGCCTGCACCGGGAGCTGGCGGAAATCTGGCGCGATGTGTCCGCCGAGCCGTCGGTGCGCGTCGCGCTCATCCGCGGTGAGGGCAAGGGCTTTTCGGCCGGCGGCGATCTGCACCTCGTCGAGCAGATGGCCGACGACTTCGAGGTGCGCACGCGCGTCTGGCACGAGGCGCGCGACCTCGTCTACAACGTCATCAACTGCGACAAGCCGATTGTCAGCGCCATGCACGGCCCGGCCGTGGGGGCAGGACTCGTCGCCGGGTTGCTGGCCGATATTTCGATCGCCGCGAAGGATGCCCGCATCGTCGACGGCCACACGCGCCTGGGCGTGGCGGCGGGCGACCATGCCGCGATTGTCTGGCCGCTGTTGTGCGGCATGGCCAAGGCGAAGTATTACCTGCTGCTGTGCGAGTCCATGACGGGCGAGGAGGCCGAGCGCATCGGGCTGGTTTCGCTGGCCGTGCCCGAATCGGAACTCGTCAACCGCGCATTCGAAGTCGCCGAGCGCTTGGCGGCCGGTTCGCAGACGGCCATCCGATGGACCAAGTACGCGCTGAACAACTGGTTGCGCATGGCGGGCCCGAGTTTTGATACGTCGCTGGCGCTTGAATTCATGGGTTTCGCGGGCCCCGACGTGCGCGAGGGCATTGCGAGCCTGCGCCACAAGCGTCCGCCCACGTTCGACGGCGCCTGATCGAAGATGAAGACTCGCAAGCGCGCCCGACCCCCGACCGATTTGTAGGAGACACCATGTTCACCCAGATGCCCAATTTCGCCGAAGGCGGTTTTGAATTCCTGCGCAAGCTGTGGGGCGGCGGCTTTGCCGGCATGGCCGGTGGCGGCATGCCCAACATGGCGAGCTTTGCCGCGCCGCCGATGGATCTTGAGGAAATCGACAAGCGCATCCACGACCTGCGCGCCGTGGAGAGCTGGCTGCAACTGAACGCCAGCCTGCTGCGCACGGCAATCCAGGGCCTGGAGGTGCAGCGCGCCACGCTGGTGGCGTTGCAGACATTCGGCTCCGCACTGTCGCCGGAGGCCATGAAATCTGCGTTCGACGGGCTGACGCCGGACGCGTCTTCATCTTCATCTTCATCTTCATCTTCATCGTCTTCCGATGAGGCATCCAAACCTGCGTGGCCCCACACCGCCGCCACAGCCAAGCCGGCTGACGACGAGCCGCCGCTCGAAGACGAGGACGAAGCGGAAGAAGACACGGACGACGATCAGGCTGAAGCTCGCGCCGAGAATGCCAAGGCGCAGGCCCAGGCCGCTGCGCAGGCGCAAGCAGCCGCCCGCGCCGCCGCGGCCGCGCTGGACCCGTCACCGTGGTGGAACATGCTTCAACAGCAGTTCAACCAGATCGCCAGTTCCGCAGCGGCCGCCATGCCGATGCCGCAGAACCTGATGCCGGGCTTCCCGGGCGGCTTCCCTGGGTTTGGCGGCGCCCCGGGCGCGGAAG
The DNA here is from genome assembly GCF_958439105.1 of Ralstonia flatus. Classification (NCBI taxonomy): domain Bacteria; kingdom Pseudomonadati; phylum Pseudomonadota; class Betaproteobacteria; order Burkholderiales; family Burkholderiaceae; genus Ralstonia; species Ralstonia flatus. Next base: position 80,656 of record NZ_CAUDLI010000005.1, read on the forward strand.
GCCTGGATGCCGCGCCGGAAGATATCGAAGGCACGCCGGCGCGGGCCAAGCCCAAACGTGCTGCCGCCAAGTCGGCGCAGAAACCGGCCGCCAAGACGCCTGCAGGCAAGACGGCCAAGCCCGCCACCAAGAAGGCCGCTGCCAAGAAAGCGCCCGCGAACTCTGCACCGCGCAAGCCCACCAACGACACGCCCTGATCGATGTCGACAGACTGCACTGCACTTTTGATGATGGGCGGCGGCGCGCGTGCCGCCTATCAGGTCGGTGTGCTGCGCGGCATCGCAGGATTGGCGCGCGAGTATGCGCCGGGTGTGGCGCGCACGCCGTTCGATGTCATTTGCGGGACGTCGGCGGGCGCCATCAACAGTCTCGGCCTCGCGCGCGGCGCGCAGGATTTCACGCTCGCCACCGAGGCGCTCACCCAGCTGTGGGGCAGCCTGCATGCCGATCGCGTCTATCGCACGGATGTCGGTCGCGTGGGCTCCAGCGGCGCGCGCTGGCTGACCGCGCTGGCGTTCGGCTGGATGACCGGCCACACGCCGCGCGCCTTGTTCGACAACACGCCGCTGCGCGAGCTGCTGGAGTCGCAACACGACGGTCAGCAGGTGCAGGCCGCCTTCGACGCCGGAGCACTGCGCGCGCTGGCCATCACCGCGCTGTCATACACCACAGGGCGTCACGTCACGTTCTATCAATCGCCGCACGTGGTGCTGCCGTGGCGGCGGTCGCAGCGGATTGCGGTGTCGGATCAGATCGGCGTGTCGCACATGCTCGCGTCGTCGAGCATCCCGTTCGTCTTCCCGGCCGAGCCGGTGCCGCTCGAAGGGAACGACGAATGGTTCGGCGACGGCACGATGCGCCAGATGTCGCCGTTGAGCCCCGCCATTCATCTGGGTGCGAATCGCATTCTGGTGGTGGGCGCGGCGTCTCGCACGCAGCCTGGCTGGTACGACACGGTACCGGCGTCCGGCTATCCGTCGCTGGCGCAGATTGCGGGGCAGGCGCTGGCGAGCATCTTTCTCGACGGGCTTTCAGCTGACATCGAGCGGCTGCAGCACGTCAACGCCATGGTGGCCCGCAACCCTGAAATTGCCGATGCGCGCGACGGCTGGCGCAAGATCGAAGTGCTGGTCATGGCGCCTTCCGAGCGCATCGAGCTGATTGCCTCCCGCCACGTGCAGCGCCTGCCCGGCACCGTGCGGGCGCTGCTCAAGCCGCTGGGCGGCACCGAAGCGCGCGGCGCGGCATTCGCCAGCTATCTGCTTTTTGAGCCGGAGTTCACGCAGGAACTGATCGACCTGGGCGAGCGCGATGTGCAGGCGCGCCGCGACGAGTTGGCGGCGTTCCTGTACGGCGCGATTCCGGACACGATGCGCGCAGCCTGATCAGCGCGACGAGCGTGTCGATGGTTCAGCCAGCAGCGCGTCGATGCGCTTGATTAGCGCCGGGTCGCTCGGCTCGACGCTGCTCGGGAACACCGCCGCCACGCGGCCGGTGCGGTCCAGCAGGTATTTGTGGAAGTTCCACTTGGGCGGCTGGCCCGTCTGCGTCGCCAGCCACGCATACAGCGGCGACGCGCTCGCGCCTACCACCGGCGTCTTCGAGAACATCGGAAATTTCACGCCGTACGTGTTGTAGCAAAAGTCCGCGATCTGCTTGCTGTTGCCGGGTTCCTGCTGGAAGTCGTTGGACGGAAAGCCCAGCACCGTCAGGCCCTTGTCACGGTACTTTGCGTACAGCGCTTCGAGCCCTTCGTATTGATGCGTGTAGCCGCAATAGCTTGCGGTGTTGACGACCAGCACGACGCGGCCGGCGTACTGGCACAGGTCTTGTGGCGCGTCGTCCTGCAGGCGCTTGACGCGAAAATTCAGGCTGGCAGGGCATGCGCCTGCGGCCACCGGCGCTTGCACGGTCGGTACAACGCCAGCCGTGGCGGCATGCCCTGTGCGGGGCAGCAGCAATGCAATGACGGCAATGGCAATCGCAATGACGATCATCAGCACATGGTGCCGGCGCAGCGCACCCGATGCGTGCAATTGCAGGCGCGGACGTCGCGCGGAAACGGTGGCGGGAAACAACATGGGGACTCTCCAAAAGCGGACGCTCAGCCGGCGAACCGGAGTTTTTCTTCAGTCTAGGGTATAACGCCCCGGGGTCGCACCGGCTGGAATGTGCAGTATGCGTTGCCTGTCATTCGGCACACGGATTGCAGCGCTTCCTATACTGAAACCTCGCCGGGCGTCGTCCGGTCCGACACGAAAGACGACAGCCCGCGTGCTGTCGATCACATCGCGGCCTACCGCGAGACAACGCGCGACGGCATCGCGCGTGAGGGGGTCGCCGGGCCACGTTGCAACCGTGGCTGCGGCAGGCCTGTTGTGATGAGGAAACGGGCAGACCAAGAACTTTGCTCCGGCAACCATGAAAAACGGGGGCTGGTCAAGCATGTCTGCTAGAATCCGCCTGCAAATTCAAAGGCTTACCATGCTCTATCCCGAATTGTTCAAGTCGTTGGAAGCGGTCCGCTGGAATATGGAAAAGGATATTCCGTGGGACACGTTCGATGCGTCGCTGCTGACCGACGCGCAAGCGCAGACCATCAAGATGAATGCCATCACCGAGTGGTCAGCCCTGCCGGCCACCGAGATGTTCCTGCGTGACAATCGTCACGACTCCGATTTTTCGGCGTTCATGAGCGTGTGGTTCTTTGAAGAGCAGAAGCACTCGCTGGTGCTGATGGAATATCTGCGCCGCTTCCGTCCGGACCTCGTCCCGACCGAAGAAGAGCTGCACAACGTGCGCTTCGAATTCGATCCGGCCCCGCCGCTGGAAACGCTGATGCTGCACTTCTGCGGCGAAATCCGCCTGAACCACTGGTACCGCCGTGCCTCCGAATGGCACACCGAGCCGGTCATCAAGGCGATCTACAAGCATCTGTCGCAGGACGAAGCCCGCCACGGCGGCGCCTACCTGCGCTACATGAAGAAATACCTCGGCCAGTTTGGCGACAGCGCGCGCAGCGCATTCGCCAAGATCGGCGTGCTGATGGCCTCGGCGCGTCGCACCGAAAAGCCGCTTCATCCGACCAACCTGCACGTCAACAAGGCGCTGTTCCCGCAAGACACGGTGCAGTCGCGCCTGCCGAACCCGGACTGGCTGGAGCATTGGCTGGACGAGCAGATCAAGTTCGACGCCGGCTGGGAAAAGAAGGTCATCGAGCGCATCCTGCACAACATGGGCCTGCTGTTCGAGCGCACCTTCGAGACCGTGCAAGACCTGAACCGCTATCGCAAGGAACTGAACGCACGTCTGCTCGGCTCGACCGAACAAGCTGCCTGATCCTTGCCACTGGCAGCCAGCGGCCCATCGATTCGATGGGCCGTTTTGTTTTCCACTCCGATTCCGCTTTCGCCATGACCGCTCGCCAGCCCGCGCCCGCCTTTGAACAGAAGATCTGCGACGCCGCCGATGTGGAAGCCCGCGTGCGCGCCTTGCCGCGCCCCTTGGTCTTCACCAACGGCGTGTTTGACATCCTGCATCGCGGTCACGCTACGTATCTGGCGCAGGCGCGTGCGTTGGGCGCGTCGCTCGTGGTGGGGGTGAACACCGATGCCTCGGTGCGGATGCTGGGCAAGGGCGACGACCGCCCGCTCAACACACAGGACGATCGCCTGGCCGTGCTGGCTGCGCTGGAAGCGGTGAGTCTGGTGGTGTTGTTTGCCGAGCGCACGCCGGTCGAACTCATCGAGCGCGTGCGCCCTGACATCTACGTGAAAGGCGGCGACTACGACATCGATGCGCTGGAAGAAACGCGCGTGGTGCGTAGCTGGGGCGGCACGGCGCTGGCGATTCCGTTCGAGCACGATCGCTCGACGACGGCCCTGCTCAAGCGCGTGCGCGCGACGTCCTGAAGGGTTAGCGCGATGCCGTGACCGCCGCGCACGCGTGCAGGTCTTCGGCGCCCAGGGTTTTCTTCAGCGCGGCCAGTTGGGCTGCGACGCCCGAAGCCGCATCGGCGGTGGTGGTCACGCGCAGCGACGTCTGCGAGCCAAGCCGGCGCGTTTGCGTGACCACGGCCGTGCGCACGTCCTTGGCGCGCAGTTCATCGAGGCGCTGCTGCGCGCGCTCCTTGTCGCGGAACAGGCCCAGCGACACCACAAACGTATTGCCTTCCTGCACGATGGCTGAATCCGCTACGTTGCGGCGCTTGAGTTCAGAGACCTTGCGCTCGGCATCGTCGCGCGTGTCGCGGGCCGGCATGTGGACCCACCAGCGGTTGTCTTCCTGACGCGTGATGCGCTCAACCTGCACGCCCGCCAGTTGCTTGAGCTGATCGATGCCGCGCGTGGCCTGTGCTTCGGTCAGGCCGCCCAGCTCGGTGCAAGTGCCGCCGCTTTCAGCGGTGCCGGCAGTGGTCAGCGCCGCAGGCTCGATGTTGGCTTGGGAGCCCGATGCGGCTGGTGCGGCGCCAGCCGGCGACGACCCCGGCGCCGATTTGGGTACGGTTGCGGCCGGTGCAGAAGCGGGTGCCGGTTCGAGAATACGGATCTCTTCGGTGCGGATCTGGCGCCGCATGCGGTCAGGCTCGCGCTCGCTTTCGAACCACGCCTTGGACACTTCGGGCCCGAACACGCCGGTATTGGCCGCGAGCAGAACGCCGTTGACGAGCAGCAGGAGCAGCAGGGCGAGGCGAAGCGTCATGGTGCGAACGGACGTGGATTCGGGTGGTGGTTCGGAATGCAGGAACACAGCGGCAACAACGGTAAAACGTCAGGCGAACACAGCAGCCCGGCCATGTGAGACTAAGCCAGCGTCGCGGCGCCTTCCCGGCTCGCGCGCGCCAGCACCTGCAGGCCAAGCAGCACGAGATTATCGTGCATCTGGAACGGCATGCGCAGATGCGGCCCCAGCGCAGCGCGCGCCCCGCCGCTCAGCACGCAGCGTGCCGGCCCGGGATGTTGCTTCTGCAGTGCCATCCACGTCTGCGCAATGGCGCCCGCCTGCGCGATGACGCAGCCCAGCGCGATGGCGTCTTGCGTGTTGTCGGCCCAGGGCGGTGCCACGACGTCGCCCGCACTCAGGTAGCTGACATCCACTTCGGGCAACTGCGCCGTGTTGCGTGACAGTGCGCGCATCATCAACGTCAGGCCGGGCAGGATCAGGCCGCCGGCAAACAGGCCGTCGGGCGTGACGATGTCGAGCGTGGTGGCGGTGCCGGCCGTCACGAGCAGCAAGGCCGTGTCGGGCCACAGATGGCGGGCGCCGACCGCGCCGATCCATCGGTCAGTGCCGAGTTGCGTGGGGTCGCGATACCCATTGCGCAGGCCGGCGGTCGCGTCTTCCGATGCCGCAATACGCACGCGCGCCCCATCGAACACGCGGGCGATGCGGGCGGTGAGTGCATCGCGCAGCGCCGGACCGGCCACCGCGCTGATCCATACCTCGGGCGGCGCAACGCCGGAGGCGTGGCAATCGCGCCAGTCTTCCACCAGCTCCGCCAATCGATCATGCGCGCGGGCGCCGGCATGCTGCCAGGGCGTGCCGCCGGGCTCCTCCGGCAGGGCGAGTTCGGCATCGGCGCCGCCGGCAATCCACGCCCATTTGATGCGCGTATTCCCTGCGTCGATCAGCAACAGCGGACGGGCGGGGGCGGCGTGCGCGGCCGAGACCTTCAGGCGAGTCATGGCTGCTCCGCGTCTGCGCTGCGCAAGGAGACCTCGCCGCTGTGGACCCACTGCACACGTCCGCCCGATTCAATCGCGAGGCGGCCTTGTGCGTCGATGCCGTGCGCTACGCCTTCGAGCACCACGGTGCCGTCCTGCCACAGGCGCACGCGTTCGCCGGCAAAGGCATCACGGGCGGCAAACGGCGCAACGAACGGCGCCAGGCCCTGCGCGCCGAAGCGCTGCAGGTGTTCTCCGAGCGACGTGAGCAGTGCCGAAAACACGGCGTTCGGTTCGGGCGCATCCACCAGTTCTTCCACGCCCGACAGGCCTCGGCCCAGGGCGGTCTCCAGCACGCGCGGCCGTTCCAGGTTCAGACCGATGCCGATGACGGCCCAGGTCTGGCCCGGTTCCTTCCGCACGGTCTCGACCAGGATGCCGGCCAGCTTGCGCCCGGCGATTTGCACATCGTTCGGCCATTTGAGGCCGAGCGCCTGTCCGCTGCCGCCTCGCGCTTCCGCGTACCCGGCCACGGCGTCGGCCACGGCCACACCCACGGCCAGGCTCAGGCCGCCGAGTTGCGCGGGCTCACCGGCAAAGGCGCAGGCGACGGAGAAGGTCAGGCCGTGGTCGCCGCCCCATGGGCGCCCCTGGCGGCCGCGTCCTGCCGTCTGACGCTGCGCGGCCAGCACCCGCGCACCGAGCAGTGGCGCCGTGCCGGCAGGGGCGGGAGCCGCCGTGTTGGCAGGCCACGCGGCATCACGCACCGCGGCCATCAGGTCTGCGCTGGTGGAGCCGGTGGCTTCGACCACGTCGACAGGCCAGCCGGCGGCGGGACCGCTGGGCTGGATACGCTCGCGCGCAAGGCGCCATCGCGTGGAGGGTTCGGCAAGAGACATAGAAAAACGGGCGATCAGGTTCGCGCTAAGAATGCGCGCATTGTACGAGCGGCGTTGCAAACATGGGCCCGGCGCTTGCTTCAAGCGACGCAAAGGCCTCACAGTGTGAGGGCCAGTGTGACAGTGTTCGGCGGCGCGTTGGCTACAATTCGACCGATATCCGGCATCACCGCTTACGGAGAACCGTTTGATCACCTGCCGTACACCGCAGCTTGAGGTGCGCGTCGTCGATGGACGCTCCGTCGCCTTCCTCTCCGGCGACTGGACGACGCTTGCCCTGGCCGAACGCGCCGGCGTGCGCAGCGCGCGCCAGCAGATCCGCGCCGGGCTGGACAATGCCAACGCGTGGTGCCTGACCGAAGTCGGCCGTATCGACCACTTTGGGGCGCAGCTGCTCTGGCGTGCCTGGGGCAACCAGTGGCCCGAACACCTTGACGCCCGGCCCGACCAGCGCCGCATGATCGACCGCGTGGCCAAGCTCGACCCCGGCGGCTGGAAACAACGCCTGGCGCCACGCCTGAATCCGGTCACGATCCTCGGCGCGGGCATGCTCGATTTTTTCGATCACGCGCGCGATGGCATCGCGATGGTCGGTCAGCTTGTGTTCGACTTCGGCAGGTTCCTGCGCGCGCCGCATCATGGGCCGTGGCGGGAGATCTCCGCCAACATCTACAGCACGGGCTACAAGGCGCTGGGCATCACGGCGCTGGTCGGCTTCCTGATCGGCATTGTGCTGAGCTACCTGTCGGCCAACCAGCTGCGCGTATTCGGGGCCAGCATCTTCATCGTCAATATTCTCGGGATGGCCATCATCCGCGAGCTTGGGCCGGTGCTGGCGGCGATTCTGGTGGCCGGGCGTTCGGGCTCGGCCATCACGGCGCAGATCGGCGTAATGCGGGTGACCGAAGAGCTGGATGCGATGCGCGTGATGGGCATCTCGCACGGCTTCCGGCTGATCCTGCCCAAGGTGATTGCGCTGGCGATCGCCATGCCGCTGCTCGTGGCGTGGACCGATCTGCTTGCGCTGGCGGGCGGCATTCTGGCGGCCAAGTTCCAGCTCGATATCAGCCCGACGTATTTCATCACCTCGTTGCCTGATGCGGTGCCGGTGGCCAATCTGTGGCTCGGCATCGGCAAGGGCGTGGTGTTTGGCATGCTGATCGCGCTGGTGGCGTGCCACTTTGGGCTGCGCATCCAGCCCAACACGAAGAGCCTGGGGGAGGGCACGACGACGTCCGTCGTGGTATCCATCACCATCGTCATCCTGGCGGACGCGGTGTTCGCCATCCTCTTCAAGGACATCGGGATATGACGCGACCCCGTCATCCGCATATCGTGCACGCCGGGGCCGCGCCCGAGGCCATCACGCCCGCGCGCGAACGCGTGATCGAGGTGCGCAGCGTCACCAAGCGCTACGGCAAGGTGACGGTGCTCGACAACATCAACCTGGACGTTTTTCGCGGCGAGGTGCTTTCCATCGTCGGCGGTTCGGGCAGCGGCAAGACGACGCTGCTGCGCCAGGTGGTGGGGCTGGAGAAACCCACCTCGGGCACGATCCACATCTTTGGCGAGGAGTTGACCTGCCAGGTCGGCAACGATCTGCAGTCGATGCGCAACCGCTGGGGCATGCAGTTCCAGCACGGCGCGCTGTTCTCTGCGTTGTCCGTGATCGACAACGTGGCGTTGCCGATGCGCGAATTGCGTACGCTGCCCGATGCGTTCATCCAGCGCGTGGCGATGCTGAAGCTGCAGATGGTGGGGCTCAAATCCACCGATGCCGACAAGATGCCGTCGGACCTGTCGGGCGGGATGATCAAGCGCGTGGCGCTGGCGCGGGCGTTGTCGCTCGAGCCCGAGCTGGTGTTTCTGGACGAGCCGACGGCGGGGCTGGACCCGCGCGCGTCGGACGATTACGTCGCGCTCATCCGCGAGTTGCGCCAGGAGCTCGGCCTGACCGTCGTGATGGTGACGCACGATCTCGACACGCTGGTGGCACTGTCCGACCGCATTGCCGTGCTGGCGGACCGCAAGGTGCTGGCGGCCAAGCCGCTGGACCAGATCATTCAGATCGATCATCCCTTCATCAAGGAATATTTCCTCGGTGAACGGGGCAAACGGGCCCTCATGGCGCTGGGCCCGCAGATGACGGAGGCGGTGGCCGCGGCCTCGCTTTCGACGCAGGAGGATTGATGGAAAACAAAGCCCACGCATTCCTGGCCGGGCTGTTTACGATCGGGCTGGCCATCTTCATCGGGCTGGCGGTCATGTGGTTCAACCGCGACCAGACTGTGCGCGTGCCCTACGAAGTGGTCACCCGTTCCACTGTCAACGGGCTGAACCCGCAGGCTTCCGTGAAATACCGCGGCCTGGACGTCGGCAAGGTCGACAGCATCCGTTTTGACGACAAGGTGCCCGGGCAGATCGTCGTGCGCGTGCTGGTCGACAAGGATGCGCCCATCACCACCACGACGTATGGGCGCCTGGCGTACCAGGGCGTGACGGGCCTCGCCTATGTGCAGCTCGACGATCGCGGTTTCGACAACAGCAAGCGCGCGCCGAGCCCCACGCACCTGGCCACGTCGGAGAAGAACCCCGCGCGCATCCGCATGGAAGCCGGCTTCCTGGACGAACTCGACAAACGCGGCGACCAGATGCTTTCCAAGCTCGACCAGACGCTCAGTTCGCTGTCGATCATGTTTGACGACGAGCATCGCCAGCAGGTCACTGCGTCGCTGCAATCGTTCCAGAAGACGATGGACGCCTACAGCACGCTCGCGCAGCAGGCTGAACCGACCATGCGCCGCCTGCCGCAGATTGCCGACAACCTCGATTCCACGCTGGTGGCCACGCGCAAGCTCACGCAGTCGCTGTCGGATCCGAAGGGGCCGTTGATGACGACGCTTTCCGGTGCCGGCACCGATCTGACGGCGGCAACGCAGTCGATGCAATCCGCCGCCAATGTGCTGACGTACGAAACGCTGCCGCAGCTCAATGGCTTTGCGCGTGAGGCCCGCCAGGCCGTGCGCGGCTTCGATCATGCCGTGACCGACTTCAACGCCCGGCCGCAAAGCGTGCTGTTTGGCCCCGCACCCGGCGCACCCGGCCCCGGTGAAACCGGCTTTACCGCGCCCGCCGCCCGCGCTTCGGCCCAGCCCTGAGGAGATTCCATGTCGATGTTGTCCGCTGTGTTCCGCCGTGCATACGCGCTGCCTGCGCTGATGGCGCTGTCGCTCCTGGCAGCCTGCTCGAGCGCGCCCGTGGCGCCCGCTGCCCTGTATGACTTTGGGCTCGCGCCGGCCGCAAGCGCTGGCGCGCGCCTGCCCACCGCCCTGCGCGTGGCCGACGTGGCCGGCCCGGGCTGGATGGATGGCAACGCCATCTATTACCGCCTCGCCTATGCGCAAAGCCAGCGCACCGACGTCTACGCCAACAGCCGGTGGGTGGAATCGCCCGTGAGTCTGTTCGATGCCCGTTTGCGCAATGCGGCGGCGGGGCGCGGCCAGGTGATCGGCTATCCCACGCCAGAAGTGCCGAGCCTGCGCGTCGAGCTGGTCGATTTTTCACAGGTGTTTGACAGGCCGGACGCCAGCCGCGGCGTGGTGCGGTTGCGGGCAACGGTGTCGCTGGCGCGCGGTGTGATCGACCAGCGTGTGGTGCAGGCCGATGCGCCGGCGCCCAGCGCAGATGCAGCAGGTGGCGTGGCGGCGCTCACACAGGCGTCGGACAAGGCCATCGGCGAGGTGCTCGACTGGGTGGCGGGCTTGCCGCTCGCGGCCTCGCCGTCTTCCGCGCCCGCGAGGTCCTCGGCTGCCTCTGGGATGCTCCGGCGCTGAGACCTCGACTTCTCCACCGGACGGAGGAACCATCCGTGATGCGCGGCATCGGACGCTATCATGGGCGGCTTCTTCCGGGCACGTCCGCTCCTCCCTCTAGATTGCAGCTTCTCCGGTGACGGACTTCCACTCGCAACCCGCCGCGCCCACCTCGCATCGTCACTCGCCGCTCGCGCGCGCCGGGCTGGGCTGGTTCGTGTTGCTGGTCGTCTACGCAAGTCTGTATCCGTTTGCCGGCTGGACAGACACCGGCGTGTCGCCGTTCGCCTTCCTGAGCGCGCCGCTGCCGCGCTACAACACCGGCTTCGACCTGCTCACCAACGTGTGGGGCTACATGCCGCTGGGCATGCTGACGGTGCTGGCGCTGCATCCGCGCATCACTGGCTGGCGTGCGGTGTTGCTGGCGTTGCTGGCGGGGCTGCTGCTTTCCGGCGCGATGGAGGCGATCCAGACCTATCTGCCCACGCGCGTGTCCTCCAATGTCGATCTGGCGACGAACACGCTGGGCGCCTTGCTGGGCGGCATCGTCATGTTGCCGTTTTCAGCCCGGCTCATCGACCGGGGCGGGCTGCGCCGCCTGCGCCGCCGGTGGTTCGAGCCGCATGCGACCTTCGCCATCCTGCTGATGCTGGTGTGGCCGTTCGCGCAGATCTTTCCGCAGGAATTTCTCTTCAGCATGGGCGGGGTGATCCGCAGCATCCTGCTCGATCCATCGCCGGATGCGTTTGTGGTCAATCTCCTCAACGGCTGGTTTCCGGAGCTGTTCGACTGGCAGGACAAGCTGACGGCACATCCGGAAGCACTGCAGCGCCAGGAGCTGCTCGAAGCGCTCATCACGGCCTGCAGCTGGATCGGCACCGGGTTGCTGGCCAGCGTGGCCATGCGCCGCGGTGCGCCGATGCTGCGCCTGCTGGCGGCGCTGCTGGCCGGGGCGCTGCTGGTGAAGGCGGGGGCGACGGTGCTGCAGTTTCCGCTGGGCGGCGCGTGGGATTGGCTTTCGTCCGGCGCACGTTTCGGGCTGGTCGTCGGCTCGCTGGTGTTGGTGCTGCTGGTGCGGTTGCCGCGCTGGCTGCGCGGCGCGCTGGCCATGACGCTGCTGATTGCGCTGATCATTCTGTCCAACGTGCTGCCGCCGAGCCCGTATTCGTGGGTGTCGGCGCAGAGCTGGCGGCTCGGACGCTTCGTCCATTTCAACAGCCTGTCGCAATGGATCGGCTGGCTGTGGCCGTTTCTCGGCCTGGGCTATCTGGCCTGGCGCGCCGAGCAGACGCAGCTGCAGCGGCGCGCCGGACGTCAGGCGCGTTGAGCGCGCGCTGCGGCCGGTGCCGCACGCGGTGACGCTGCGCGGCGTACCGCAATCAGTGCCAGCAGTGCCCCGAGGTACATCGCCGCCATGGCGACAAAACCCGCGCGTCACGCGAATACGCCCATCCCCTCCAGCGCAGACGCGCGGTGATGCCGGCGCGCGCCGTCTTCACGTAACCGACATGAATCCTTTCTACCTTAGCGCCTGATGAGCTGACGGCGCGCGCTGCCCCGTCCGGCTCGCTGATGTCATCAGGAGGTCATCTGTGTCTGCCAGCCAAAACGCCGGCGCTCGCCGTCGATTGCCCGTGGTGTCTGCGTTCGCGTTGAGCGGTGGCGATGCGGCCGATCCTCATGTGCCTCCCGTGATCCACGCCGTCGACTGACTGCGTTCGCACGCGCTCAGTCCGGCGTTGCCCCGTGTTGTCCCCCGCTCCCCCCACCCCCAACCCCAAACACACAGACATCAGGACGAGAACATGACCTCCAACAGTCGCCGTGGTTTTCTCCGTTCCGCTGCCCAGTTGGCTGCTGCCTCCGCAGCCATGGGCGCGGTGCCCGAAGGCATTCGCCAGGCGCTGGCGATTCCCGCCCATAACGCGCACCGCACGATCGAAGACGTGCAGCACATCGTGATCCTCATGCAGGAAAACCGCTCGTTCGACCATTACTTCGGCACGCTGCGTGGCGTGCGCGGGTATGGCGATACGCGCACCGTCACGCTGCCGAGCGGCAAGAGCGTCTGGCATCAGCCGATGGCCGGTGGCGTGGGTGAAGTGCTGCCGTTCCGCCCGAGCGCGCCCGATCTGGGCCTGCAGTTCCTGCAAGACCTGCCGCACGGCTGGAACGACACGCACCTTGCCGTCAACGGCGGCCGTTACGATGGCTGGGTCCCGCACAAGGGCACCACGACGATGGCGTACCTGACGCGCCAGGACATTCCGTTCCACTACGCGCTGGCCGACGCTTTCACCATCTGCGACGCCTATCACTGCGCGACACCCACGTCGACCGATCCGAACCGCTACTACATGTGGACCGGCTACGTCGGCAACGACAACGTCGGCGGTGGCCCCGTGATCGACAACGCTGAAGCCGGCTACGGCTGGTCGACGTATCCGGAGGTGCTGGAGGCCGCCGGCATCTCGTGGAAGATCTACCAGGACATCGGCACGGGCCTGGACGCCGCGGGCTCCTGGGGCTGGACGAGCGACGCCTACATCGGCAACTACGGCGACAACTCGCTGCTGTACTTCAAGCAATACCAGAATGCACAGCCCGGCAGCCCGCTGTACGACAAGGCGCGCACCGGCACCAACGCAGCAGCCGGCGACGGCTACTTCGACATCCTCAAGCGCGACGTGCAGAACGGCACGCTGCCGCAGGTGTCGTGGATTGCCGCGCCGGAAGCGTTCTCCGAGCATCCGAACTGGCCGGCCAACTACGGCGCCTGGTACATCGACCAGGTCCTGCAGATCCTGACTTCGAACCCCGAGGTGTGGAGCAAGACTGCGGTGTTCATCACCTACGACGAGAACGACGGTTTCTTCGACCACCTCGTCCCGCCGTTTGCATCGTCGGGCAGCAATGGCCTGTCGACGGTCGACACCACGGGCGAGTACTTTCCAGGCAACAGCACGTACGGCGCCGGCAGCTACGGCCTGGGCCAGCGCGTGCCGATGCTCGTGGTGTCGCCGTGGTCCAAGGGCGGCTTCGTGTGCTCGGAAACGTTCGACCACACGTCGATCATCCGTTTCATCGAACAGCGCTTCAAGCGCACGCACAACGTACGCTCGCCCAACATCTCGAAGTGGCGTCGCGCCGTGTGCGGCGATCTGACGTCGGCGTTCAATTTCGCGACGCCCAACGAGGTGGTGCCCGCGCTGCCGAGCACTACCGCCTATGTGCCGAAAGACAAGCTGCGCCACGCCAGCTACGTGCCGCTGCCGCCGCTGGTGCAGGCCGTGCCGAAGCAGGAAGCCGGCGTGCGCCCATCGCGTGCGCTGCCGTACGAACTGTTCGTGCGCGGCCGCCAGGACGAAGCCGCCGGCAAGTTCCAACTGGAATTCGTGAACACCGGGGACGTGGGCGCCGCCTTCCTCGTCTACACCGCCGGCAGCACGGACGCACCGCGCACCTACACGGTCGAGGCGGGCAAGCGCCTGTCGGACAAGCTGGCCGTCAACGCTGGCGGCGCGTATGACTTCACGGTGCATGGCCCGAACGGCTTCCTGCGTCGCTTTGTCGGCAAGCTCACGCTGTCAGGCTTGCTGCGTCCGCATGGTCGCGCGTTGGAAGTGAAGGAAGGCTACGACGTGGCCAACGGCAACCTGCAACTGCGTCTCATCAACCACGGCCGCGCGCCTACCGTCTTCACCATCAAGAGCGCCTACACGGGCGAGAGCGTGCAACGCGAAGTGCGCGGCGGTGACGATGCGGCGGTGTACCTGGACCTGCGCGGCCAGCACGCCTGGTACGACCTGACCGTCACGGCCAGCAGCGATGCCGGCTTTGAGCGTCGCCTTGCTGGCCACGTTGAGACCGGCCGTGTCAGCGCGTCCGATCCGGCGCTGAGCGCATAAGCGAGACCCCAGCAAAACGGCCCGCTGGCGTGACTTGCCAGCGGGCCGTTTTTTTCCTTGCGACGCTCAGCGTCAGAGTTGTTTCGTGTACGTGCGTGCCTGATACAGCGCCAGCGCGCTCAGCCCGACGATCACCACGATCGCCAGGACATCAGCAAACGGATAGCCCCAATACTGCGTCATTGCGTGGTCTCCTTCGATTCGAGGTCGAGCAGGCCGGTGTCGGCCATGCGCTGACGGCCAAACTCGGTGATGGCGTAGCGGAAGTGCATCTTGTTGGTGGCGTCGTCGAGCTGGTCTTCGGGTGTTTGCACCAGGCCGCCGGAGTACAGGTCCGCAAGGATGGCGCGAATGCTGCCCGTCCAGTACTCGTCTTCGGGTTTGCCGTATTCGATGCAGGTGCGATGGGCGATTTCGCTGTCCCACAGCATGTCGCTGCCCGCGAGCAGTTGCAGGATGTAGCCCTTCATGTGCAGTTTCATGCGTGCGTCTCCGTGGTTGCAGGTGCCGCGCCGCCGCGGATGACTTCCAGGTTTTCCGCGCTTTCCGACACCATCACGAAGCCGCCGAAGATCACCAGCGCCAGCCCGATCAGGAAATACCACTCCGGAAACTGCAGCGTGAAGATGGCTGTGAAGAGGGTGGCGAACATTGCGTAGAACGCGCCCAGCGCCTGCCCGCGTCCCACGCCGATCAACGGGAACGACTTGTACCAGGCGACTGCGCAGAACGAGAAGGTGAGGCCGCCCACGACCAGCCACAGCAGCGCCTTGCTGTGGACGATGCCCGAGGCAATCTCCGTCACGGGCACCGGCACATGCACGAACAGCGCGATGGCCGGCAGGATGAAGACGACCCAGTAGATGGCCTCGGCGGTGTAGCGGATGGAGACACCGCAGTCGGGGTCCGTCACGTCCATGGCGCGGCCGACGATCGCGCCTTCCAGGCCCCAGCCGATGGCGGCCATGGCGCCACCCAGGTAGCCGATCCACTGATGGCTGCCGCTGTGCGATTCTGCCATCAGTGCCGGCGCGTAGATCGCCACGCCGCCCAGGATGATGATGGCGATGCCGACTGCCGCCCGCGCGCTGATGCGCTCGTTGTACCAAAGCTTGGCCACCGTCGCGCCCACCACCGGGTACAGCAGCCCGGCCACGGCCGCAAACACGGCGCCCACATAGCCCATCGCGAGATACGAGCCGAAGTTGGCCATCAGTCCGCCCACGACCGCTGCAATGAAGTACCAGCGCGAGATCTTGCGGAATTGGCCGAGGGTGCGGAAGTAATCCCCCAGCTTGCCGAGCGAGCCGAGCCACACCCACTGGAAGACCGTCACCATGACGCTGTGGAACGCCGTGATGACAGCCGCGCAGACCAGGAAGACGCGCGGGTCGGAAAGGTCCATCGCGGCGAATGGGGATTCATGCCAGACGGCCGTGCCGGGCACGTACCAAGCGCCCCACAGGATGGCGGCCCATAAGGCCCAGCGGTAGCCCCACTGAAGCGTGCGTTGATGATGGGCCGCGCGGGCGGCGGAGGAAGAGGCCAAACCGATCTCCTTGTTCTGTACGCGTCAGACGTCCAAACGGCCGGGTGTGACGCTTTAGTTACTGGAGGTTGATAAATTAACTGTAAGTTTTTCGGAGTCTATGCCGGCCCTCCAGGCGTGCCGGAAAAAGTCGCAATGGTTGACGGGATTGTCAGAAGTTGACGTCTGCGACGTCGGGGGTGTGCCGTGGGCTACGAGGCGCCCGCCTCGGGCACGGTGTCGACCACGGTGATTAGATGCAGCGGTGTGTCCGTAGCCGGATCGCGGGCCAAGGACGTGGTGATCCGCACCGGTACGGCAGAGCCATCCCCGCGTACCAACTGCAGCGATAGCGCATACGTTGGTACCGTGCCGGCGAGCAACTCACCGTACTGGCGCAGGTGGCGGGCGAGGTCGTTGCGGTGCGTGAGGTCGAGCAGCATCCGCTGCTGCAGCGCCGTTTCCGACTGGCCCAGCAGCGTGCAAAGCCACGGGTTGGCGCGCAGGCAGCGGCCTTCCAGACTGACCTGCGCGATGCCGACGGGCACCTGTTCGAACAACGTCCGCAACTTGGCCTCGCTGTCGCGGAAGGCGGCTTGGGCTTCCACTTCAGCAGTGATGTCCTGCGCCGCGCCGATCATCGTGGGCGTGGCGGCCGATGGGTCCTGCGCTTCGCCTTCTTCACGAAGATGGCGGTGGGAACCGTCGGGCAGGGTGATGGTGTATTCAACGCGATACGGCTGGCGCGATGCCACGGCGCGGTCCAGCACGGCCTGCACGCGGGCGCGATCTGCGGGAACGATGGCCTCCAGATAGCGCGCCATCGTCACGGGCGTGGATTGCGGCGCCCAGCCGAAGATGCGGTAAGCCTCATCCGTCCATCGGCAGGCGTCGGTGCCCGGTTCCCAGAGCCAACTCCCGAGGTGGGCGATCTGCTGCGCCTTGGCCAGCAACGCTTCCGAATCGCGCAACGCGGCTTCGGCGGTGTGGCGCTCCGTGGTGTCTAGGCTCAGGCCGATCATCTTGACCGGGCGGTCCTGCGCATCACGCACGAGCGTTGCGCGCGAGACGATCCAGCGCACCACGTCCGGCGCCAGCGCAATGCGGAATTCATGCTCGTAGACACCGCCCGCGCTGAGGTTCTGCGAGACCGCGGCCTGCACGCCGGGCACGTCTTCGGGAATCACGCATTGCCAAAAATCGTCCAGCGTGCGGATCGGCCGGCCAAAGAGGCGAGCGGCATTCGGTGAATACGCGACCGCGTCCGTGAGCAGGTTCCACTCCCACGTGACCACGCCGGAAATCTCCTGCGCGAAGGTCATGCGCGCCTCGCTTTCCATGATGGCCGCGATGTGCTTCTGGCGGCCTTCGCGAGCGCGGGCGTCGGTGGCCAAGCTGGCTTCCAGATCGGCGAGCGCGCGGTCTCCGTAACGCAGCCACAACCAATTCACGTTCAGGAAGCGGGCCAATGCCAGCAGGTTGGCGTATTCGATTTCGCCGCCACGCGTCCATTTGTGGACCGCCGACGGCGACACGCCCAGCGCCGCCGCCACTTGCTTGAGCTGGATGCGGCCGCGTGTCAGCACGCCTTTGAGGCGGCCGGCAAAGCTGTCGTCATCGATGTGGCCGTCGGGCGGCGGAAGTGCTGCGGCGGTCATGGGGCGGATTTACTGACAGTGATTCCTAAGAGTATAGCGCGTTAAAAATAGCCAAAATTTATCGAAATTCACCATCGTTAGGCCATAACGATTGGCCTGAGGCAACTAATTTTTCCTAGACTAGTCCAAAATTCTCCAAAGGTAAATAAAAACACCATGAGTGAATTTCTGGGTCGCCGCGCCGAATGTCGTCTGCCAAGACGCTACGGTGTCGGCATTTCGGGCGCCGTCTCTTTGTGCGCCAGCCATCCACAGGGGTACTGGATATGACGCAAGCTTCCCTTTCCACCGAATTCCATTCCGCCACGCTGGCGCCCCGTCTTGATCTCTATATCGACGGCCAGTGGGTCCAGCCCGAGGGCGGCGTGTACCGCGACATCGTCGATCCCGCCACCGAAAACGTCCTGACGCAGGCGGCCGATGCCTCCGTGGCCGATGTGCAGCGTGCCATTGCTGCCGCCCGCCGCGCGTTTGACGAAGGGCCGTGGCGCCAGACGGGCACCCGCGATCGCGCTCGCCTGCTCAACCGCATTGCCGACGCCATCGACGCAGACGCCGAGAACCTTGCGACGCTCGAATCGCTCAACACCGGCAAGACCATCACCGAAAGCCGCTGGGACATGGACGGCATTGCCGCGACGTTCCGCTATTTCGCGGGGTTGGTTGCCACGGAATCCGGTCTCATCAACGAGGCGCCCGACACGGTCATCAGCCGCACGCTGCGCGAGCCGGTGGGCGTATGCGGCCTCATCACGCCGTGGAACTACCCGCTGCTGCAAGCCGCCTGGAAGATCGCGCCGGCGCTCGGCGCGGGCAACACCGTCATCGTAAAGCCGAGCAACCTGACGCCGCTGACCACGCACCGCTTTGCCGAGCTGCTGATCGAGGTTGGCGTGCCGGCGGGCGTGTTCAACCTCGTCACTGGAGCGGGCGAGGCCGGGGCCGAGCTGTCGCGCAATCTGGACGTGGATCTCGTTTCGTTCACGGGTGGCGCGGTGGCTGGCGCGGCGGTCATGAATGCAGCCATCGGCAACTTCAAGAAAGTCGCCCTGGAGCTGGGCGGAAAGAACCCGAACATCATCTTCGACGACGCGGACTTCGATGCCGCTGTCGACTACGCGGTCAATGCGGCGTTCTTCCACGCGGGCCAAGTGTGCTCGGCCGGATCGCGCCTGATGCTGCAAGACGGCATTCACGACCGCTTTGTCGATGCGCTGGTCGAGCGCGTCAAGCGCATCCGTATCGGCAACGGCTTTGCCGAGGGCACGGAGATGGGCCCGGTGCAATCCGCATTCCAGCGCCAGAAGATCATCAACATGATTCAGGCCGGCGTGCAGGAAGGTGCGGTGCTGCGCTGTGGCGGCAAGGCGCCGGAGGGCGAGGCGTTCGAGCGCGGCTTCTGGCTGGAGCCGACCGTGCTCGCCAATGTGCGCGACGACATGAAGATCGCCACCGAAGAAATCTTCGGCCCGGCGCTGACGGTGGAGCGCTTCTCCACCGAAGAAGAAGCGGTGCGCCGCGCCAACGCCACGCCGTTCGGCTTGGCCGGGGCGGTGTGGACGGCCGACCTGAACCGCGCCAACCGCGTGACCCGCGCACTGCGTTTCGGCACCGTGTGGGCCAACGACTATCACCCGTACTTTCCTGAAGCGCCGTGGGGCGGCTACAAGGCCAGCGGCATCGGCCGCGAACTGGGCCGCGGCGGCCTGGACGAGTACACCGAACTGAAGCACAGCTACATCAACCTCGCACCGCAGCCGATGGGCTGGTTCGGCGCCGGTGCTGAGTAAGAACGGAGGGCATGTTTTGACCACAAACACCGTACAGGAGTACGACTACATCATCGTGGGCGCGGGCTCGGCTGGTTGCACGCTGGCTGCGCGCCTGACCGAAGACGCGGACGTGACCGTGCTGCTGCTCGAAGCTGGCGGCCCCGACCACCGCTGGGATTTCCGCACGCAGATGCCGGCGGCGCTGGCGTATCCGCTGCAAGGCACCACGTACAACTGGGCCTACGAAACCGAGCCCGAGCCGCACATGAACAACCGCCGCATGGCGCAAGGCCGCGGCAAGGGGCTGGGCGGGTCGTCGCTGATCAATGGCATGTGTTTCATTCGCGGCAACGCGATGGATTACGAGCGCTGGGCGAGCGATTTCAACCTGCCCGACTGGACGTATGCCGACTGCCTGCCGTACTTCCGCAAATCGGAAACGTATGACAAGGGCGCCAACGACTGGCACGGCGATTCGGGCCCGCTGCAGGTCACCACGCCCAAGCACGACAACAGCCTGCTGTTCCACGCCTTTATCGAAGCCGGTGAGCAAGCCGGCATTCCGGCCACGGACGACCTGAACGGCTATCGCCAGGAGGGCCTGGGCCCGATGGATCGCACCGTCACCGCCAAGGGCCGCCGCGCCAGCACATCGCTGTGCTATCTCGACGAGGCGCGCAAGCGGTCCACGCTGACGGTGCTGCCGCGCGTGCTGGCCGATCGGGTGATCTTCGATGGCACGCGTGCGGTCGGCGTCGAGGCGCTGATGGACGGCAACCGCGAAACATGGCGTGCGCGCCGCGAGGTGATCGTCGCCAGCGGCGCCATCGCTTCGCCGCAGTTGCTGCAGCGCTCGGGCGTCGGCAATGCCGACGAGCTGCGTGCCCTGGGCATCCACTCGGTGGCACATCTGCCCGGCGTGGGTGAGAACCTGCAGGACCATCTGGAGATGTACATCCAGTACGAGTGCCTGCGCCCGGTGTCGATCTACGAAAACACGCTTTGGTACAACAAGCCGAAGGTCGGGCTGGAGTGGTACATGCACGGCACCGGCCCCGGCGCCAGCAACCACTTCGAGGCGGGCGGGTTCATCCGCAGCGATGACAGCTTCGAATGGCCGAACATCCAGTACCACTTCCTGCCGCTGGCCGTGAACTACGACGGCAGCAACCCGGTGAAGATGCATGGGTTCCAGTGCCACGTGGGCTCGATGCGTTCGCCGTCCACCGGTTACGTGAAGCTGGCCTCGCGCGATCCGCGGGACAAGCCGCGCATCCTCTTCAACTACATGGCGCATGACGTGGATTGGCGTGAATTCCGCGCCGGTGTGCGCATCACGCGCGACATCATCGCGCAGCGTGCGTTCGACCAATACCGTGGTCGCGAGATCAGCCCAGGCCCGAGCGTACAGACCGACGCCGAGATCGACGCCTTCGTGCGGCAACACGCTGAGACTGCGCTGCATCCGTCCTGCACCTGCAAGATGGGGGCGGCCGACGATCCGATGGCCGTGGTCGACAACGAAGGCCGTGTGCATGGCTTGCAGGGTCTGCGCGTGGTGGATGCATCGATCATGCCGCGCATCATCACCGGCAACCTGAACGCGCCGACGATCATGATGGCCGAGAAGATCGCCGACCGGATTCGCGGTGTGGCGCCGCTCGCCCGCTCGGATGCGGCGTTCTACGTGCACGGCAAATCGCCGCTGCAGGCGCCGGTCAAGCCGCTGGTTGCCAGTGAACTGGTGGCGGCCTGATGCGCTGGCGCAAGGTCACCGCAATGCTGGGCGGGGCGGCGGCGTGTGCAGCTGCGTTGCCCGCATTGGCGGACGAGGTGCCAGCGGGCGATGACAGACGCTGGTCGGCCAACGCATCGGTTGTCTCGCAATACGTGTCGCGCGGCCTGCGCCAGACATGGGGAAAACCTGCGCTCCAAGCCGGCGTCGACTACGCATCGCCGAGCGGCTTCTATGCCGGCGTGTGGGGCGCGCAGGTCAGCGACCACGTCATCGCCGGTGCGCATGCCGAAATCGACACCTACCTCGGCTATGCCACCACCGTCGCGCACGGCGTCGAACTGACCACCGGGCTCTATCGCTACTGGTATCCCGGTGCCCGCTACGACAAGGCCGCTGGCGGCGGCCCCGCCACCGGCTACGACTACACGGAATGGATGGTCGGGGCCGGCTGGCGCGGCGTGTCGGTCAAGTTATGGACGACGCTGTCGAACTACTTCGGCTTCGATGGCAATTCGCTGGCCGACGGCATCGACCGCGGCAGCCGTGGTTCCACTTACGCCGAAGCCAACTGGGCTGTGCCCTTGCCGAACAACTTCACGCTCGGGCTGCACGTTGGCCACGAGCATGTGCGCAACCACAGCGCCTTCAGCTTTACCGATTACCGCGTTGAACTCTCGCGACCCATCAACAAGTTCGTGACGCTGTCTGCCGCTTTGACCGGCGCGGACGCATCCGCTTATGCCCACCAACTCTCCACCCGCAACGGCACGGATCGCATGACGCTCGGCCGACGCACCGTCGCCCTCAAGCTGACGGCGACGTACTGAGCGGCGGGCGACGGCGTTTTACCTGCAACCCTTTCTCCACAACCTCTGCTTTCAAAGCACACACCATGGCCTCCCTGGGTTTTACCGACGTTGTCGGTCTGGTCGGCGTCGCCGCGTACGTCTCTGCACACTTTGGCGTGCAGGTCCTGCATAAGCCCCCGACCGGCGCATTTGCCGTTCGCCTCAATCTCCTTGGACCGATTTGCATCCTGATTTCGTTGATGGGCGCGTTCAATCTTGCGTCGTTCCTCACCCAGTTCTTCTGGCTGGCGTTGACGCTGATGGGCTGGTGGCGCAACAAGCAGGCGGGGCGGCCAGTGGCCGAGGTTCCAGGCGCACCGCGTCCGGGTCACCCGGCGCAGCAGTAGGTTCGCCGAGCACGACTAAAACCGCGTCCACGTACGCGGTTTTTTTTGGGGTCTCTTATTGCCGATCTACCCCGCAAATATGGTTCACAGGCCACTTTATGCAGAACATGGCCTGTCCTAATTGTTGATTTTTGGAGAACAGTATTTTCTTGGTTTGGACATTTATTCATCAAGGGCAACGATCTATTCTGATCTTAAGCGCAACGAACTGAGCGCAACCGAATATCCAGACAGATCAGGAGCCCATCATGAACACCCGTCTCGCAACCGCTTTCTCCCGCAATACGCTGCTGGCCCTGGTGGCCACGCTTTCCGCTTCCGCTGCGCTGCTGTCGGCCCAGCCGGCCGCTGCCGCCGTGCAAGGCCGCGCCGATCCGTACACGCAAGGCGCTGTCGCCAAGGCTGACCCCTACACGCAGGGTGCTGCCGCCAAGTACGACGTCTATACCCAAGGTGCGGATCGTCAAGCTGATACCTACGGCTATCTGTCGTGGAAGACCGATCGCTTCGATCCGTACACCCAAGGTGCCGTGGGCAAGGCTGACCCGTACACCGATGGCGCCATCGCCAAGGCCGATCCGTACACCGACGGCGCCGCTGCCAAGTACGACGTCTACACGCAGGGTGCCGACCGCCAGGCCGACACTTACGGCTACCTGTCGTGGAACGGCGATGCCTCGTATCCGAAGGACGCCGCTTCGCAAGCCTGATCCAGCCGCGCCAAAGCAAAAGGGCCTTGGGTTCTACCCCAAGGCCCTTTTTGTTTCTGCAGCGTTCCGGCGCTAATCAGACCACGCCGGCTTCGTGTGCCTGCTGGTCCGCGTGGTACGAACTGCGCACCATTGCCCCGACCGCGGCGTGCGTGAAGCCCATCTCGTATGCCTTCTCTTCGAACATCTTGAAGGTGTCCGGGTGCACATAGCGCAGCACCGGCAGATGGTGGCCCGACGGCGCCAGATACTGGCCGATGGTCAGCATGTCGATGTCGTGCTCGCGCATGTCGCGCATGACTTCCAGGATTTCCTCATCGGTCTCGCCCAGGCCGACCATCAGGCCGGACTTGGTCGGCACGTTCGGGTTGCGGGCCTTGAAGTCCTTCAGCAGCTTCAGCGAGTGCGCGTAATCCGCACCCGGGCGCGCCTGCTTGTACAGGCGGGGCACCGTTTCGAGGTTGTGGTTCATCACGTCGGGCGGGCATTCCTGGAGGATGTCCAGCGCCTTCTCCAGGCGGCCGCGGAAGTCCGGCACCAGCACTTCGATGCGCGTGGCCGGCGACAAGGCGCGCGTGCGCGAGATGCAATCGACGTAATGCTGTGCGCCGCCGTCACGCAGGTCGTCGCGGTCGACGCTGGTGATGACGACGTAGTTGAGCTTGAGTTCAGCGATCGTCTTGGCCAGGTTTTCCGGCTCGTTCACGTCGAGCGGGTCCGGGCGGCCGTGCCCGACATCGCAGAACGGGCAGCGGCGCGTGCACTTGTCGCCCATGATCATGAACGTGGCCGTGCCCTTGCCGAAGCACTCACCGATGTTCGGGCAGCTGGCCTCTTCGCACACCGTCACGAGGTTGTTGGCGCGCAGGATGTCCTTGATCTCGTAGAAGCGCGAGTTGCCGGTAGCGGCGCGCACGCGAATCCAATCCGGCTTCTTGAGCTTCTCGGCCGGCACGATCTTGATGGGGATGCGGGCGGTCTTGTCGAGCGACTTCTGCTTGGCCGTCGCGTCGTACGGCTTGTTCGACGGGGTGGCAGGGGTGGCGACTTCAGTGGCGCCGGCGGCGGAATCGGTCATCGTGTTCTCCGCACGGGCTTGCGGCTCGTGCATTTGCGGGCGCTATGCGGTAGCGGCCTCGGCGGGGTGCGCTTGCGCGCGTTGCTGCAATTGGGCGACCAGCGCATCGGCCAGGCCGCGGGAAACGGTTTGCCAGTCGTTCGCATCGACGGCGCGTCCGGACGCATCACGGGCGCCGGCGGTCACCATATCGACGGTTTCCAGGCCGGCATAGCCACACGGGTTGATCTGCGTGAAGGGCGACAGGTCCATCGCCAGGTTCAGGCTCACGCCGTGGTAGCTGCAGCCGTTGCGGATCTTCAGGCCTAGCGCGGCGATCTTGGCGCCAGCATGCGGCCCGCTCGACAGGTAGATGCCGGGGGCGCCAGCCTTGCGTTCGGAGGCGACATTATACGTGGCGAGCGTCTCGATGACGGCCGCCTCG
This sequence comes from Ralstonia flatus, assembly GCF_958439105.1. Taxonomy (NCBI): domain Bacteria; kingdom Pseudomonadati; phylum Pseudomonadota; class Betaproteobacteria; order Burkholderiales; family Burkholderiaceae; genus Ralstonia; species Ralstonia flatus. The sequence goes on from NZ_CAUDLI010000005.1 coordinate 105,041, forward strand.
ATCGCGTCGACCAGCGCTTTCACGAACAGCCCGCGGCGGCGCAAATCCAGCAAAAGGTAGGCAACGACTTGGCCGGGGCCGTGATAAGTGATCTGGCCGCCACGGTCGACTTTCACCAGCGGGATGTTGCCCGGGGCCAACAGATGTGCCGGGTCGCCCGCCAGGCCGAGCGTGAACACCGGCGGGTGTTCGACCAGCCAGATCGTGTCGGGCGTATCGGGGCCCCGCTGTGCGGTAAAGGTCTGCATTTCGTCGAAGCAGGTGGCGTAGTCCTGCAGGCCGCGTTCGACGATGTCAATCGGAATCATGCCCGCGAGTGTAGCGCAGGGCCGCCGATGTCGCCGTGCGCCTTTGCCCGCTTTGGTTGCAGGGTCGGGCAAAAAAATGCCGGCGCGATGGGAGGCATCGGCGCCGGCATCGGCTTCTGCGGCGGATGCCGCAAAAGGAGGCTTGAAACAGGTTTCGGGCTCAGGCAGCCACGATGGGCGTGTCGGCGTGCTCGTTCCAGCCGAGCGCCGCAAGCGTGTGGCGCCAGCCGTCCGCAACATGCCACGGCTTGCGGGGCATGTGGCCGTCGGTGGCTTCCACGGCCAGCGCGACCGGGCCGAGGGCTTTCGGGTCTACCGAGACGACGATTTCTTCGCCGCGCTTCACGGCAACGCTGCCGCCCGCGCGCAGCCATTCGTCGCCGGCTTTGTTCTCGTGCGTGATCCATACGTCGCGTCCGGAGGCTTCTTCGACGCGCACATTCTGGTTGGCCGGCATGCGCAGTGCCACCACCTCGCCGGGCTGCAGAGTGAATACAATTTTTGTTAGTACAGCTTTCATGATCGGCTCCTTCACGGCAGTGGGATGGGGCCTTGCCGTTGAAGGAAGTCTAGGCGCTTGGTTGCCTTGTACCAAACGATATATATTGCGTTTCTTGATAGCACAGCTCACATAAAAACCACGCCGTGCTACGAAAAACCGGAGGGAACGATGACCGAAATCCGCGAACCGATGCGCTTGCCGTCACTTGGCGCCTTGCGGGTGTTCGAGGCGGCGGCGCGCTATGAGAGTTTTTCGCGTGCAGCGACGGAGTTATTCGTCACGCATGGGGCTGTCAGCCACCAGATGCGCACCCTGGAAGACGAGCTAGGCGTGCCGCTGTTCGAGCGGCGCGGCAAGCGCGTCATGCTCACGCACGCAGGCCGCGCCTATGCCGATCGCGTGCGTGAGGCGCTCGACCAGATCGCGCAGGCCACGCATCAACTGCGCGCCGGCAATCGTGACAACCGCCTGGCCATCAGCACGATGCCGTCGTTTGCGGCGCGCTGGCTGACGCCGCATATCGGCACCTTCATCGAGCGCCATCCCGAGTTGGAGGTGGAACTGTTCTCCAGCCCCGCGCTGGTCGACTTTGCGCGCGAAGAGATGGACGTGGCGCTGCGCATGGGTTCGGGCAACTATCCGGGCCTGTACGTGGAAAAGCTGCTCGACGATGTGTTCTTCCCGATCTGCAGCCCGTCGTTCAACGGCGGCCGCCTGCCGCGCACGCCCGCCGAGATGGCCGGCATGACTCTGCTGCGCAGCGAGGGCGAGGCATGGAAACCGTGGTTCGATGCGGCCGGCCTGGAGGGGTTTGTGGAGCCGCGCGGCGGGCTGATGTTCCAGGATTCGTCGTTGCTGCTGCAGGCGGCGGCAGCGGGGCAGGGTATTGCGCTGATCCGCCCGACGCTGGCTTTCAATGATTTGCTGACCGGTCGTGTGGTGCGCCTGTCCGAGACGACGATCCCGTGTCCGTGGAACTACTACTTCGTCTGTCCGCACAGCGCCCTGCAGACGCCCAAGATGCAGGCGTTTCGCGCCTGGCTGCTGCCCGAGATTGCGGCGTTCAAGCTCAAACTGGCCGGGCTGATGAACGACAACGCGGTGTGCCTGGGGCACGTCTCGAAGGGCTGAGGCCCGGGCATCGAAAAGCGCTCCGATAAACGCAAAACGCCCCGGCATGACCGGGGCGTTTTTGCATGGTGCGCGGCGCCGCAGACGCGCGTTACAGCACGATTTTTACCATCGGATGGCTCGTCAGCGCCTGGTACAGCGCATCGAGCTGTTCGCGGCTCGTCGCGCGCACGGTCACGGTCAGGCCCAGATAGTTGCCGCTCGAAGACGGCCGTTTTTCCAGGCGCCCTTCGTGGAATTCGGGGTCGTGCAGACGGACGACTTCGACGATGGTCCGGGCAAAGTCGTCATGCATCGGCCCCATCACCTTGATGGGGAAATCGCTCGGGTACTCGATGAGCGACTGTTCGGGCGGAATGTGGCCCGGCGGGGGAGTGTGGGAGGAGGTCATGTCGAAGTAAATGGGGACGATTACTTCTTTTTAAACCACAGCTTGACCGCGTCGATGGTGCGGCCGATAAAGCCGGCTTCCGGCACCGCTTCGAGTGCCACCACCGGGAATTCCGACACCACGGTCGAGCCGTCCATCACCTTGACCGTGCCCAGTTGTTGGCCCTGGGCGATCGGGGCGATCAGCGGGTCCTTGCGCTCCAGCACCGGCTTCAGGCGCGCACCTGCGCCCTTGGGCACGGTGATCCACTTGTCTTCCGCCACGCCGAGTTTCACGCTCTTGGCCTGGCCCTTGTAGACGTCGGGCGTCTGCAGCGCTTCCTTGGCCTGGTACAGCCGCACCGTATCGAAGAACTGATAGCCGTAGTTCAGGACCTTCAGGCTTTCCTGCGTGCGGATGGCGTCGCTCTTGGTACCGACGATGACCGACAGCAGGCGGCGGCTTGCACCCGGCACATCCGGCAGCGGGCGGTTGGCCGATGTGACGAGGCAGTAGCCGGCCGACTTGGTGTGGCCCGTCTTGCCGCCGTCGACGGTCGGATCGAGCCACAGCAGGCGGTTGCGGTTGGACTGCTTGATGTTGTTATAGGTGAAATCCTTCTGCGAGTAGAACTTGTAGTCCTGCGGGAAATCCTTGATCAGCGCCGCGGTCAGGATCGAAAGATCACGTGCGGTGGAGTAGTGATTCGGGTCGGGCAGGCCGGCGGCATTCATGAAGTGCGTGTTCTTCATGCCCAGGCGCTCGGCTTCGCGGTTCATCAGCATCACGAAGTTGGTCTCGGTGCCGCCCACCGCCTCGGCCAGCACGAGGGCCGCATCGTTGCCCGACTGGATGATCAGACCTTGCGTCAGTTCACGCAGCGAGACGGGCTTGCCGGCTTCCAGGAACATGCGCGATTCGTCGGTCTTGACGGTGCGCACGGTCTCGGTCGGCGTGATCATCTGGTCGTACTTGAGCTTGCCGCCGCGCACGGCTTCGAAGACCAGGTAGGCCGTCATCAGCTTGGTGAGCGAGGCGGGCTCGATGCGTTCGTCCATATTGGCACCGCCGAGCACCTGGCCACTGGTCACGTCGGTCAGCATCCACGAGCGGGCCGCAACTTGGGGGGGCCGGCACCGGCTGCGCCATGGCGGGCAACGCGGTAGCAAGCACGGCGGCGGCTACGGCGGTTGCTGCGGCGGAATTGAAGGCGGAGGGCGTGAAATGGGCGAAGCGGGTCTGCATGTCGGGTCCTGCGGTCTGCTTGGAATTCAATGGCGCCGCCTGCCAGAAAAAGGGGGGGAGGCGGCGGCGTCCGGAAAGTCAACGGGTGGGTGTTACGGTTTTGGCGCCCAGGCGCCGGTAATGAGCTGCCGGATCAGATGCAGCTTGCGGTGGAAGAAATGATCGGCGCCGGGGATGACGATCACGGGCAGCTCCTGTGGGCGCGCCCAGTTGAGCACGTCGATGAGCGGCACGGTGTCGTCCTGTTCGCCGTGGATGATGATGGTGTCGGCCGGCACCGGCGCGACGTCCCAGCGCGAGGTGGCGGTGCCCACCAGCGCCAGGCGCTCGGCGGGTGTGCCGGCTTCGTTCAGGCGGCGCGCCACCTGAGAGACGACAAAGCTGCCGAACGAGAAACCGCCCAGCGCCAGCGGCAGCGTAGCCACATCGGCGGACCATTCGGTCTGTGTCCGCATCCAGTCGAGCACGGCCAGCATGTCGTCCTGCTCGCCGATGCCGTTGTCGTGCGTGCCTTCGGTCTTGCCCACACCGCGAAAATTCAGACGCACCGTCGCATAGCCGAGGCCGACGAAGGTGCGTGCCAGCGTCTGCGCGACCTTGTTGTCCTTGGTGCCGCCGAACAGCGGATGCGGATGGCCGATCAGCGCCAGGCCGCGCGGTGCGCCGTCCGGCTGGTCGATTGACAGGTCGATCTGCCCGACGGGGCCGGGAATCAGGCGTTCTTCGGTATGAACGTTCATGGAAACTGGAGAAACAGATGCGGTAAAGCGCGGGCTCACGCGTTGGCAGGGCGGTCGACCATCAACCGTTCAACGGGTTTGCCTTCGATCAGATGGCTCTGGATGATTTCGTCGATGTCTTCCTTGTCGACGAAGGTGTACCAGACGGCCTCGGGGTAGACCACCATGACCGGACCGAGTTCGCAGCGGTCGAGGCAGCCGGCCTTGTTGATGCGCACGCGGCCTTCACCGTTGATGCCGAGTTCCTTGCAGCGCTTCTTGGCGTATTCCTGCATGGCCTTGGCGCCAAAGTCGGCGCAGCAGCGCGAGCCGTCCTCGCGTTCGTTCAGGCAAAAGAAAACGTGGTGCTGGTAGTGGCTGCTCATGGGCGGACCGAGAAGGCTGGGAGGGCTGCGTGACGGTACGCGCGGCAGGACGCGGCTGGCTTTCCTGGCGTCGCGCACATATGTGGATTTGCGTAACGAGCCGGCATTATACGACCCCGGTGTCGCGCGCCCTTCCAAGACGCTGGCCGCAACCAACGCGCGATGCTGCGTCGCAACACGTTTTCCGGATGTCTGGACGCCCCTCTGCGCGGATTCCGGGATTGACGACGGCTGGGGCGGGTGCCATCGTAGTCACACCAAGGTGGTACAAGGGCTGGCGGGCCGCCAGCGGTGGAAATGAGTGTTGGCATGGCCCTTGCGATAACGACCGACCTGCTGCGGGAAACGCCGGACACATCAGCGTATCGAGGCAGGAGAGAGACCACACCAGGGCGGGTCGGACCGGGCGAGCAGTTGAGCGCACGGCCGGTCTGTGACACTCGAGGAAGACATGAAAAAACCGTTCTACAAAATCCTGTACGTACAGGTGCTGGCGGCGATCGTCATCGGCGTTCTGCTTGGCCATTACTCGCCCGAACTTGCCGTGAAGATGAAGCCGCTGGGCGATGGCTTCATCCAACTGATCAAGATGGTGATCGGCCCGATCATCTTCTGTACCGTCGTCTCCGGCATTGCCGGCATGCGCGACATGAAGAAGGTGGGCCGCGTTGGCGGCAAGGCGCTGCTCTACTTTGAGATCGTCTCGACCTTCGCGCTGGTGATCGGTCTGGCCGCGGGCCACATCTTCAACCCGGGCGCGGGTTTCAACGTTGATGTGCACACCATTGACGCCAAGGCCGTGGCGCAGTACGCCGCCAAGGCGCAATCGGCGAGCACGGTCGATTTCCTGCTCAACATCATCCCGAGCACGGTGGTGGATGCCTTCGCCAAGGGCGACATCCTGCAGATCCTGCTGATCGCGTTGCTGTTCGGCGGTGCGCTCTCGGCCATGGGCGAGCGCGCGCAGATGGTGACGGACTTCATCGACCAGATCTCGCACGTCTTCTTCCGCATCGTGCACGTCATCACCCGTGTGGCCCCCATCGGTGCCTTTGGTGCCATGGCCTTCACCATCGGCAAGTACGGCGTGATCTCGCTGGTGCCGCTGCTCAAGCTGGTCGGCACGTTCTACCTGACGGCCATCATCTTCGTCGTGGTGGTGCTGGGCATCATCGCGCGGGTAGTCGGCTTCAACATCTTCCGCTTCGTTGCGTATATCAAGGAAGAGCTGCTGATCGTGCTCGGCACCAGCTCGTCGGAATCGGCGCTGCCGCACCTGATGGAAAAGATGGAGAAGCTGGGCTGCTCGAAGTCGGTGGTGGGCCTGGTGGTTCCGACCGGTTATTCGTTCAACCTGGACGGCACCAACATCTACATGACGATGGCGGTGATCTTCATCTCGCAGGCGCTGAACATCGAGCTGACCTGGACGCAGCAACTGACCATCCTGGCCGTTGCCATGCTGACGTCGAAGGGCGCATCGGGCATCACCGGCGCGGGCTTCATCACGCTGGCCGCCACGCTGGCCGTGGTGCCGGATATTCCCGTGGCCGGCATGGTGCTGATTCTCGGTATCGACCGTTTCATGAGCGAATGCCGTGCCCTGACCAACATCACCGGCAACGGCGTGGCTTGCGTGGTGATCTCGGCCTGGGAGCGTGAACTGGATCGCGCCAAGCTGGCGCGCGTGCTGTCGGGCGACCGCAGCGACGAGGGCGTGCCGGCGACTCCGGCAGCTTGATCCGTGGGTTCTGGCTGGCGCCTGCGGGCGCCGGCGCCTGAAAGCGCAAAGCGTATGATTGCGGGGCCTGTCCTTCCAGACGGCCCCGCTTCTTTTTTGGGATGCACCTCGTGAAGCACCTCGGCGACATGCCGACTGCCGGCACGGCGTTGGAAGGCACGGCACCCCCCTCCGCCGCCGACCTCCAGCCGATGTCCGATCCCGATTTCTCCCTGACCAGCGCCTCCGGCCCGCGACGCGGCTTCTGGTGGCTGGTGGCGCTCGGGCTCGTGGCGGTGATGGCCGTGGTGTGCGCGACCACCTTTGTGGTGGCGTGGAACCGGGGCCTCGCACAGGCCCAGCAGGCCGCCGGCGGTCGGGTCGATCGCTATGCCGCCAACCTCAAGAGCACGCTCGACCGCTACGAATACCTGCCGGCGCTGGTGGCGCTGCATCCGTTCATCCACGATCTGCTCGCCAATCCGACGCCCGCCAATGTCGACCGGGCGAACCGCTATCTGCGGGAAGTCAACGATCGCGCGCACGCGACCGCCACCTATGTGATCGCCCCCAGCGGCAAGGCGCTGGCCGCATCGAACTACAACCAGCCCGACAGCTTCGTCGGCGCCGAATATCGGTTCCGGCCGTACTTCCAGCAGGCGGCAGAAGGCCACGTCGGGCGCTTTTACGGCATTGGCATCACGCGTGAGGAGCCGGGCTATTACATCTCGCAGCCCGTCATGCAGGACGGCCGCGTGATCGGCGTCACGGTCGTCAAACTCAACCTCGAATGGTTCGGCCGCGCCAGCCACGACGCGTCGGAGCCCGTGATGGTGGCCGACGAGAACGGCGTGATTTTCCTGTCGTCCGTGCCTGCGTGGCAGTACCGCACGGTGGAACCTCTCACGTCGAAACTGCAGGCACAGCTGGAGGCGACGCGCCAGTATTACCGCAAGCAGATCACGCCGCTGCCGTTGCAGCCCGAGGCGCCGGCCTTCCTGCGATTGACCGGGCGGTTGCCGGAAGGTGCAGAACTGATCCGCGTTGGCGAGCGCACGAACGCCACGCGCTATCTGCAGGTGTCCCGTGACCTAGTCGAGCCCGACTGGACGTTGATGTACCTCACGCCGGTGGAGCCCGTGATGGGCGCCGCGCGCAGCGCGACCGTGGCGGCGGCGTTTGCCTTCGCGTTTGCGTGCCTGCTGCTCTTCTACTGGCGGCAGCGGCGCCTGCGCATGATGGAGATGCTGCGTAGCCGCCGGCTGCTGGAAGCCGCATACGATCAGCTCGAACGCCGTGTGGAAGACCGCACCGCTGACCTGATGGCCACCAACGAACAGCTGCAGCACGAGATCGTCGACCGCACGCGCGCCGAGGCCGAATTGCGCGCCACGCAGGACGAACTCGTGCAGGCCAGCAAGCTCGCCGCGCTGGGCCAGATGGCCGCCGGCATCACGCACGAACTCAACCAGCCGCTGGCCGCGTTGCGCACGTTCTCCGACAACACGCGCATCCTGCTCGAACGCGGCCAGCACGGCGCGGCCACCGATAACCTGCAGGCGATTGCCGACCTGACCGAACGCATGGGCAAGATCACTGCGCAGCTCAAGCTGTTCGCGGGCCGCTCGCGGCGCAAGGTGGTCGATGTGCAGGTGCGTGTGGCGCTCGATCACACGCTCGCGCTGCTGCGTCCGCGCTTGGGCGACGTGCTGGTCGAACTGCACTGGCGCATCCCCGAGACGGAGGCCGTCGTTCGCGCAGATGAACTGAAGCTGGAGCAAGTGCTGATCAATCTGGTTGGCAACGCGCTCGATGCCATCAACGCCAATGAGCCGGCACGCGCCGGCCGCATCGACATCACCATCGGGCCCATCGAGGGAGCGCAGGCGCCGTCGAATCAGCTGTCCATTGCCGTGCGCGACAACGGCCCCGGCATTCCGCCCGACGCCATGCCGCATTTGTTCGAACCGTTCTTCACCACCAAGGAAATCGGCCAGGGACTGGGCCTGGGGCTGGCGATTTCCACCAGCATTGCGCGGGACTTTGGCGGCTCGCTGTCGGCTGCCAACGTGCCGGGCGGCGGCGCGCAATTTACGCTGACGCTGGTACGCGCCGACGTCACTTCCGCGGCCTCCCTCTGATCCGTTTTTCACACAGACACGAACCATGTCCGAAGGCTTGACCGTTCTTTTCATCGAAGACGACCCGCCTGTGCGCCAGGCCACCGCGCAGAGCCTGGAACTGGCGGGCTTCAACGTGCAGGCGTTCGGCAGCGCCGAAGAGGCCGTCGGCAAGATCGACGCGAACTTTCCCGGCGTGGTGGTGAGCGACCTGCGCCTGCCGGGCGCGAGCGGCTTGGACGTGCTCGCCCACTGCCAGTCGTTTGGCACGGGGATTCCCGTGGTGCTCGTTACCGGCCATGGCGACATCACGATGGCCGTGCAGGCGATGCGCGAAGGCGCGTTCGATTTCATCGAGAAGCCGTTTCCCGCCGAACGCCTGACCGAGACCGTGCGCCGCGCCGTCGAACGCCGCGCGCTGGAGCTGGAGAACCGCGCACTGCGCCGTGAACTGGCAGGCCCGGCGGCCGGCACGCGCATCATCGGGCGCTCGCCTGCGATGGGCGCGGTGCGCGCGCTGATCGAAAACGTCGCGACCACCGATGCGCCGGTGCTCATCAACGGCGAGACCGGCACGGGCAAGGAACTGGTGGCGCGCAGTCTGCACATGCTGTCGCCGCGTCACGACAAGCCGTTCATTGCGTTGAACTGCGGCGCGGTGCCCGAACAGATTTTCGAGAGCGAGATGTTCGGCCACGAAGCCGGCGCATTCACCGGCGCGGGCAAGCGACGCATCGGCAAGCTCGAGCACGCTTCGGGCGGCACGCTGTTCCTTGATGAGATCGAGAGCATGCCGATCGCGCTGCAGGTCAAGCTGCTGCGCGTGCTGCAGGAGGGCGCGCTGGAGCGGCTCGGCTCGAATGCCTCGGTGCGCATCGATGTACGCATCGTCGCGGCCGCCAAGGGCGATATGGAGGCGCTGATCGAGGCGGGCGGTTTCCGGCGCGATCTGTATTACCGCCTGAACGTTGTCGCCATCGATCTGCCGCCGCTGCGTGAACGCCGCGAAGACATCATCCCGCTGTTCGAACATTTCCTGCTCGAAGCCGCCGTGCGCTATCAGCGACCGCTGCCGATGCTGGCGGAGCGTCAGCGCCACGAGCTGATGCAATCGAACTGGCCCGGCAATGTGCGCGAACTGCGCAACGCGGCCGATCGTCTGGTGCTGGGCGTCGGCCGCACGCCGGTCGTGTCGGATGCATCGGAAGACGGCATGCCGCTCAAGGAACGCGTCGAGCGTTACGAGCGCACGGTGATTGCGGAAACGCTGGCGCGCACCGGCGGCTCGGTGCATCAGGCGGCCGACATTCTGCAGGTCGGCCGCGCCACGCTGTATGACAAGATCAAGCGATACGGCCTCTGACCCGGCACGCTCGCACGCAACACGCCCGGCATCGACCGGGCGTTTTCTTTTTTCTTTTCGCGCTCAACCCAGAATCGGATGCGCATCCGCCACCGGATATCCGCGGTCATCCGTCGGAATCCGTTGCGTCTGAAACGCGATTAGAAGCGCCTGGAATTTGCCGTCGATTTCCACGATGACAGCACCGTCCTGCCGTATACCGTTCTCGCGCGAATGGTCCTTCACGCCCGGCGTGTGCACCACCGGATTGCCCTGGTTCATGTGTGTTTCGTGCAGCCCGTTGTGCTGCGGCTCGAACAGGAAGCCGAAGCCGTAGACCGTCACGTCGGTGCGTGGCGGCCAGCCTTTGCGGTCGTCATCGCCGGAGCTACCGTGGTAGACGTAGTCGATGGGCGTGGCGGTTCGGTCGAGGTTGAGCATGTCGTCGACGAGCGCGTTGATGTCGTTGTGCTCCGTCGCGGTATCCAGCGCGATCGGCCGCATGTTGGCGAAGTCGACCAGCCCGGCGTCGCGCACGTAATCCAGGCGCGGGAAGCCGCTCTCGTGCAGGCCGGGGGCCAGCGCGGCGAGGTCGGCGGTGATCGGCAGCTGCAGATCGGTCGTCCACTGATACAGCACGTGATAACCCGCGGCGCCGGCGCCCGGCATGCTCGAGTCGGATTTCACGTTGGCGAGCACCACGAATTCGGACCCGTCCGGCGCTTCCACCACGATCGCGTAATGCGGATTGCCGTTGTAGCCCTCCAGATACGGCACACCGAATTTCAGCTTGCCCTTGAACATGCAGTAGTGATTGGCCATGCGCGCTCCATCGAACCTGGGATTGACGGACCGCCATTGCAGCAGGCCCGCGTGAACCTAGTGTGGAACGTGCGTTGCCCGGAAACAAAAACGCCCGGCATTCACCGGGCGTTTCGTTTGAATTGAGGCGTGGACGCTCAGGCCTGCTTGCCGAGCGTCTGCTTGAGCAGCGCGTCGAACGACGACCATTCCGGTTCACCCACGTAGCGCTTGAGGATGCGGCCGTCGCGGTCGACCAGGAACGTGGTCGGCGTGAGCTGCACGTCGCCGAAGGCCTTGGCGGCCGAGCCATCGGCATCCATCGCGACCTTGAAGGGCAATTGGCGCGTCTGGCTGAAGTTCATCACATACATTGGCGCGTCGTAGCTCATCGCCACGGCCACGTACTCGAGGCCCTCGCCTTTGTACTTGTTGTACGTCTGGACCATGTTGGGCATTTCCTTGACGCAGGTCGCGCAACTCGTGGCCCAGAAATTGACGAGATAGACCTTGCCCTTCAGGTCTTGCGTCGAAAGTTTTTGCCCATCAAGCAGCGTGAAGGTCGCCGCCGGGACCTGCTGCGACGGCGAAAACGCACGCCAGCCGAACCAGCCGGCCACGGCCAGCACCAGCACGATCACGGGAAGCAGCCAGCGGCGCCCGCCTGAGGTGGCGCCAGATGCCGGGGCTGCGGAGGAAGTCAGGGTCGAGGCCATGTCGGCAACGGGATCCGGAAAGAAATCAGACGCCTATTGTAGGCCCGCCGTGCCACCGCCGCATGTGCGTCGCGTCAATCCGTCCGCAGTGCGATTCAGGGGTCACTTTCCGTTGCCGAGGGCGGCTTCGTACAGGATCAAATCCGCAGCCGAGAAGCAGCAAAAGGTGATCGTCTCCAGACGGCTGCCATGCTCGCGGGCGGCACGGACTGCAATCGGCGCGGCCAATTGCGGCGGGAAACCATACACGCCGGTGCTGATGCACGGAAACGCGATGCTGCGTACCTCGTATTTGCACGCCAGTTCCAGGCTGTTGCGGTAACACGCGGCCAGCAGCGCCGCCTCGTCCTGCCGGCCGCCGCGCCAGATCGGCCCGACCGTGTGGATGACGTAGCGCGCCGGCAGCGCGAAGCCCGGCGTGAGTTTGGCTTCACCGGTCCGGCAGCCATGGAGTGCACGGCACGCCTCCAGCAATTCCGGCCCCGCCGCGCGGTGGATCGCGCCATCGACACCGCCCCCGCCCAGCAGCGAGCTGTTCGCAGCGTTGACGATGGCATCGCAGTCGAGCGTGGTGATGTCGCCGCGCAGGGCACGCAGCGTGACGGACGGGGTTGGCATGGCGCGGTCCTTGACGGGGAAGACGCGGGCGGGCGTCTCTGCTCGATAATAGGCGGCTCAGAATCGGACCGAAAACTGACGGGAGGCGACGTGGCAGTCAAAGCGAGGGCAGGCTGGCGGATGGGGTTGGGCGCGTTGGCGTGCGCGCTGCTGATGGCCTGTTCGCCCAAGTACGACTGGCGCACGGTCCATTCGAGCGAGGGCGCCTACGCCGTGGATTACCCCGCCAAGCCCACCGCAGAGGCGCGTCCCGTCATCATCAACGGCCAGCGCATGCCGATGACGATGCAGGCCGCCAGCGTCGACGGCACCCTGTTCGCCGTCGGCGTGGTGGAACTGCCGGCGGACGATCCGGTCTGGCGTCAGCGCGCGGTGGAGGCCCTGCGCACCGGCTTGTCCGCCAACCTGAAGGGCCCCGTGACCGCGCGCGACATCGCCGTGCAAACCGCCGCGCAGCCGCCGTTGTCATTGCCGGCGGTGGAGTTGATTGCGCAGGGTGCGGGCGGAGACGATCCCGCGCCGCGCCGGCTGACCGCCCGCGTGGTCGCCACGGGCAAGCACGCCTACCAGGCCGTCGTGCTGGAATCGGGCGATGCCGCGCGCGACGCGCGCCAGCAGGAGCAAGTCGACCAGTTCCTCTCCAGCTTCCATCCGTATTAGGCCCTGAGCAGGACGAGCACATCGGCCGCAGCCGGTGCACAATCGGCGTCTTCCGCTGTATCGCAACACGCTACACGTCCACCACATCACGGGGAACCATCATGACGTTGCAAGTCTGGCTGGCCTTTTTTCTGGCCGCCTGGGTGATCGCCATCTCGCCGGGGTCCGGCGCCATTCTTTGCATGAGCCATGGCCTGACGCACGGCGTGCGCCGCACGTCGGTCACGATTGCCGGGCTGGAGCTGGGCATTGTCGTCATCCTGTTCATTGCCGGCGCGGGGCTGGGCGCGCTGTTGATTGCATCCGAGCACGCCTTCATGGCCATCAAGATCATCGGCGCGATGTACCTGATCTACCTGGGCATCGTGCAATGGCGCACGCCCATCCAGATCAACAAGCCGGCTGAGGGCGAGCCCGTGAAGGTTTCGGGCAGCGGGGCGCGCCGCCGGTTCCTGGTCGGGTTGCTGACCAACCTGACGAACCCGAAGGGCATCCTGTTCATGGTGGCCGTGCTGCCGCAGTTCATCGATCCGGCCAAGCCGCTGCTTTCGCAGCTCGGCATCCTGGCGGCGACGATGGTGTTCGTCGACCTGATCGTCATGCACGGTTATGCGCTGCTGGCCTCGCGGGCGCAGCGCCTGTTCCGCAACCCGCGTGCGCTGCGCTGGCAGAGCCGTTTCTTCGGCGGCATGCTGATGAGCATTGGTGCGGCGCTGTTCTTCGTGAAGCGGCAGACCAACTGAGCCTTATCGCGCCAGCGGGGCGGGCTGCGTGCCGAGCCCCGCGCGCGCAATCAGCAGCGCCCCCACCGGCGCCGCCGCAAACAGGAGGAACAGCCAGCGCGACGCCACCCCCAGATCGGGCGACGGGCCGGCCGTGCCCAGCGTATTGAGCACGACGCCGCCCAGCGCTGCCCCCAACGCGGTCGCCACCAACTGCACCGTCACGATCGATGCCGACGCGCGATCGTGGTCTTCCGCCGGCACCGCCGTCATGATGCGATTGGCCAGGTGCGGCCACGCCACGCCCACGCCCAGCCCCACCAGCGTCAGCGCGACGATGATCAGTCCGGTCGTCCACGCATCGCCCGCGCCCGTCGGGATCAGCATCGCCAGCACGAGCAGGCCCAGTGCGCACGCCCACGGCGCCGCGCGGATCACCCGCGTGGCGGACGATTCCCGCAGCGTGGCACTCAGGATGGCACCGAGCGTCCAGCCCGCCGAGGCCGTCGCCGCGATGTAGCCGGCAATCAACGGGCTTTGCCCATGCAGGCGTTGCAGGAAGAGCGGCACGAAGATCTCCGTGCAAGTGACCGTCACGGCCAGCAAGGCGGACACGCCGTAGAGTGCCGCAAGCGTCGTGCGGCCCGTGTACGCATCGGCCGGCAGGATGCGGCGCGATGAGCGCATTTCGACGTGGCGGATGGCCAGCATCGTGGCCGCTGCGGCGATCAGCCCCAGGGCGCCGAGCCACGGCGTAGCGCTGACGCTGCTCCACGATGCTGCGACCACGGCGACCGCCAGCAGCACGAGCTGGCGCCCCGGCACGGGCGTCGGTTGCTCGGCGCGCCCAGACGTTGGCTTGAGCACCACCACGGCAGCCGCAGCCGCCAGGCCGATCAGCGCCACCAGAGACCAGAACGCCAACCGCCACGTCGCATACTGCGCAAACACGCCGCCTACGGCCGGCCCCAGTAGCGTCGCAATGCCCCACATGCCCGAGAGCAGCGCCAGCGCGCGCGGCCACAGCGGCTCCGGCAGCACGGTGCGCATCAGCACATACGGCGCCGACAGCAGCGCGCCACCACCGAGCCCCTGCAGCACGCGGCCAATCAGGAGCACCGGCATGGTGGGCGCCAGCGCGCACAGCGCCGAGCCGCCGCCGAACACCGCCGCCCCCAGCAGGTAGGCGCCGCGCGGCCCCGCATGCTGGATCACCTGCGCAGCCACCGCCGCCCCGGTGATCGACGCGACGATGAACAGCGTTGTGTTCCACGCATAGAAGGCCACGCCGCCGATATCGTCGACCACGCTCGGCAGGATGGTCGTGGTCAGGTACAGATTGATGGCGTGCAACGCCACGCCGGCAGCCAGCACCAGCACGCGCAGCGCGTTAGCGCCGCGAAACAGGTCAAGCCACGAGGCTTCGTCTGCGTTGATCGAGGTTGGACTCATCTTGCGCTCCAGCAAAGAGGTTCAGTGCCATCTCGAAGACGCGCGGTGGTGCCACGTTGTGACAGCCCGCTTGCATCTGCCGAATCCGTATTGCACTATCTTGGCGTCAAGATAAAAACGAGTTATCTCGACGTCAAGATAACCACCGTTGGAGGAAGGGAGAATGGACCGCGCTGCCCAAGCCGTCGAACAATGGAATCGCGAGCGCCCGGATTTGGACGTCAGCTCGATGCTGCTGCTCGGGCGCCTGGGCGAAGCGGCGCTCGTCATCGCGCGTGAACGGCTGAATCCGCTGTTTGCGGAGTACGGTCTGCAGCCCGGCGAGTTCGACGTGCTCGCCACCCTGCGCCGCAGCGGCGCCCCGTATGCGCTCACGCCCACCGCACTGTACGACGCGGCGATGATGTCCTCGGGCGGCATGACCAATCGCATTGATCGTCTGCAGCAGGCCCGCTGGGTTGAGCGTCGCCCGAATCCCGAGGATGGGCGCGGCACGCTCGTCGCGCTCACCAAGGCAGGGTTTGCGCTCATCGATGAGGTTGTCGGCGCGCATGTGGCGAACCAGCGCGCCGTGCTTTCCGTGCTGACCGAGACGGAGCAGCGGCAGCTGGCAAAGCTGTTGGGGAAGCTGATCGAAGGGCAGCGTGTCGACGGAGGCTGATCCGTCCGGCTGCGTTAATCCGCCTTCACCCCACGCCGATACTGAATGGCCTCGCCCACGTGCGCGGCATCGATCTGCTCGTCACCCGCTAAGTCGGCAATGGTGCGTGCGAGTTTCAGCACGCGCGCATAGGCGCGGGCCGACCACGAAAAGCGCGTCATCGCGTGGCGCAGCAAGCCATCGGCCGCGTCGGTGCGGCTGCATTGGAGATCGATTTCATGGCCGCCCAGCAAGGCGTTGCGCTTGCCTTGTCGTGCGAGCTGTCGCGCGTGCGCGGCAGCCACACGCTCGGCCACGTTGACCGTCGGCTCACCTGGCGGTCCGTCGAGCAACTCTTCCTGCGAGGGCGTCGGCACCTCGATCTGCACGTCGATGCGATCGAGTAGCGGTCCGGAGATGCGCGCCTGGTAACGCTCCACCTGATCCGGCGTGCAGCGGCACGCCCGCAGCGGATGGCCGCGATAGCCGCACGGGCACGGGTTCATTGCCGCGATCAGCTGGAAGCTGGCCGGAAAGTCGGTCTGATGCGCCGCGCGCGAGATGGTGATGTGGCCGGTTTCCAGCGGCTCGCGCAGGACTTCGAGCACGCGGCGTTCGAACTCGGGAAGTTCATCGAGGAAAAGCACGCCCTGATGCGCCAGCGAGATTTCGCCCGGCCTTGGCGTATTGCCCCCGCCCACCATCGCCACAGCCGACGCCGTGTGGTGTGGCGAGCGGAACGGGCGCACCTTCCAGCGTCGCGCATCGAAGCCCCGCGTGGTCAGGCTCATTACGGCGGCGGCGGAGAGCGCTTCGTCGTCACTCATGTCCGGCAGCAAGCCCGGAAACCGCTGCGCGAGCATCGACTTGCCCGTTCCGGGCGGCCCGATCATCAGCATGGAATGACCGCCGGCGGCCGCGACTTCCAGCGCCCGCCGCGCCTGCGGCTGGCCGCGCACGTCAGCCAGGTCGGGATAGCGGATGTCCACGTCGACCGGCGCGGGCAGGGCCGGCGCGAGCTTGCGATCCGGCGCGCTCAGGTGGTCGCACACCTCGATGAGCGTGCGCGCGGGCAGGACTTTGGTGCCGCTGACGAGCGCGGCTTCGGCGGCGTTCTCGGCGGGCAGCACGAAAGCCCGCGCGAGCGGTGCGTCGCCGTCGGCCGAAGCGGGGTTGCGCGACAGCGCATAGGCCATCGCCAGCGCACCACGAATCGGCCGCAGGTCACCGGAGAGCGACAACTCGCCCGCAAACTCGTGCGCATCAAGATGCGTGTGCGGAATCTGCCGGCTCGCAGCGAGGATGCCCAGCGCGATAGCGAGGTCGAACCGGCCGGATTCTTTCGGAAGATCGGCCGGAGCGAGGTTGACGGTGATGCGCCGCGCCGGAAACTCGAAGCGGCTGTTCTGGATCGCCGCACGCACGCGATCCTTGCTCTCCTTCACCTCGGTATCGGGCAGACCGACGATGGTGAACGAGGGAAGACCATTCGCCAGATGAACTTCCACCGAGACGGCCGGCGCATCGATGCCCGAGAGTGCGCGCGAACGCAGTACGGCAAGGCTCATTGCGCTGCCCTCCGGGAAAACTCACGAGCAAGACGGAGGGCGGGGCATCGGTGCATGGCGACAGAGCGTGACGGTTGCGGAACCCTCCACTGTGCCAGCCCCGTAGCGCTGCCATGGCCACCGGCATCCAAATTTGACGATCGCGCCGGCATGAGAAACGGACAAAAAAAACCGGAGCACTCGGCTCCGGCTTTGTTGTCGGCAGATCAGTTCAGGGGAAGGCCGGCATGGCCGTGTCTTCGCCGCTGAAGTGGCCTTCGGGATGCGTCTTCTGCAGCAGCGCGCGAATCTCGCTTACGCGCGAGCGCGGCACATCGACCATCAGCAGGATCTGCCCATCCTCCACTGCTTGCTTGAACGGTTTCAGGCGGCTGTTCGGCACCGAACTGCCAATCATGCTGGAAGCCCACGCGCCAAACAGCGCTCCCACCACGGTGGTAATACCGACCATCCCCCACTGCGGCCCTTCCCCGATGACGGGGAAGATGGCCGCCACGATGCCGGCCAGCACCCCCGCACCGCCGCCGATCACCAACCCGTTCTGCGTGGCGTGGACGATGTCGGAGGTCTGGAGGATGTTGGCTTCGTGCAGGCCGGTGAGATCGATGCCGGGCTTGGAGACGAAGTGGATGTGGCGCTCGGTGATGCGCGCCAGCAGGAGGTCATTCATCACGCGCCGGGCGCTGACGACGTCCGGCATCAGGAAATAGAGGCGATGCTGCATGATCTTCTCCTCAAGCGCGGCTGCGCGTGCGTCTTAAGGACGTTCTAGATCAGTTCGCCAGCCGCAACAAGGCGGCACATCGATCTTTTCGCTGTGCGCCGCAGCAGGGGTGCGGGGGTCCGCACAGCGGCCCGGCGGATGCGCTCCCGGCGCAACTCCGGGCGGGCGGATTACTGATCTGCGGGGGCGGCAGACTTGAGCTGCGCTTCGAGGGCGGCAACGCGGGTTTCAAGTTCTTCCAGACGCGCACGGGTACGCGCCAGGACCTGCGATTGCACGTCGAATTCCTCGCGCGTAACCAGATCGAGCTTGGAGAAGCCCTGGGTCATCATCGCGCGGACGTTCTTCTCGATATCGGCTGCCGGCGAGTTGCGCAGCGCTTCGCTCACGCGGTTTTGGAAGTCGGAAAAGAGGTCGGTCGGTTTCATGTTGTTTGCTCCGTGGGTCGTGCTGTCTGCGCCAGGCCGGTGCATGCACCGTAACCGTGCGCGTGAATTGCTGTGTCGTGGTGCGAACGCCTGTCTGAGGCGCGTGGTTTCGGTGCTGCTCGCCGCGATGGTACCGGCTGAGCGTCGTGAACGGCACACCTTCCGTCAAATCTCGCTGCGATGCGGCATTGGCGTCGCCATACAAACGGGGACAGAACGGGCCGCCGCAGCTTCCGCGCCGGGCCCCGCGCGCAATCGCATCGGGCTGAAATCACTCTATCACATGGTTTTTATCGCGCCATGACGGCGGGGGCAGCCAAGGGCGAACCCGCTTGCGGCAACCGTTGGCGGGCTCCCGGCGATGTCCCGCGTGACCCGTCCCCAATTTCCTCTGCTTTTGCGGTGCGGCGCAGCCCGCGCCACAACCGAAGACGGCCTCCAGTCCGGCGACAACGACATGGCATGACAGTTGCAGAACTGGTGCGATTTTTTTTCCATTCCGTTGCGACTGTCTAAAGGGGGAGAGCCGTTATGAAGAAGTTTGCGTACGCAGCCAGTCTGGTACTGCTGACCGGTGCCGTTGCCGGTGTCAGCCAATCCGCCATCGCGCAGTCCGCACCCGCGGCTGATGCACCGGCCGCCGCACCGGCGCCCGCGCCCGCCGCGCTCACGGCCAACGTCACGCTGGCCAGCCAATACCGCTACCGCGGCATCATGCAGACCAACAACAAGCCGGCCATCCAGGGCGGTTTCGACTACGCCATTCCTGGCGGTGTGCTGCCTGAAGGCTTCTACGTCGGTAACTGGAACTCCTCGATCAGCTGGCTGAGCGATTCCAACTCGAACGTCTCCGCGCCGATCGAGATGGACTTCTACGCCGGCTACAAGACCGAGATCATCAAGGACGTGCCGATCGACGTGGGCGTGCTGCAGTACTACTACCCGGGCAGCTACCCCGACGGCTTCACGCGTCCGCACACCACCGAAGGCTATGCGCAGATCGGCTACGGCCCGGTCACGTTCAAGTATTCGCACGCGTTCTCGAACCTGTTCGGCACGCCCGATTCGCATCACAGCCAGTACTTCGACCTGTCGGGCAACTTCGACACCGGCTTCTGGGGCCTGACGCTGAACCTGCATGCCGGCTACCAGCAAGTGCCGCACCAGGCCGTGCGCGCCTCGTATGCCGACTGGAAGGTTGGCGTGACGAAAGACTTCGGCAACGGCTGGGCCGCATCGCTGGCCTACATCGATACGAATGCTGCGCGCGCGTTCTACACGAACACGCGCGGCAACTACATGGGCAAGGCAACGGCCCTGCTGTCGATCACCAAGACTTTCCAATAACGATGCGCGGCGGTGCTTCGGCGCCGCCGACCGAGGAGCAACCAGCATGAAACTCATCATGGCCATCATCAAGCCGTTCAAGCTCGACGAGGTCCGCGAGGCGCTGTCCGAAGTGGGTGTGTCGGGCATTACCGTCACGGAAGTCAAAGGCTTCGGACGCCAGAAAGGTCATACCGAGCTTTACCGCGGCGCGGAGTACATCGTCGACTTCCTGCCTAAAGTAAAGATCGAAGTGGCCGTGCCCGACGATGTGGTCGAGCGCGCTGTCGAAGCCATCGAAAAATCTGCCCGCACCGGCAAGATCGGCGACGGCAAGATCTTCGTGGCCGAGGTCGAACAAGTCATCCGCATCCGCACCGGTGAGACCGGCGGCGACGCCCTATAAGCCCCAATCCGCCAAGGAAGAGGTCAAAACATGAAAACCTGGTTCACACGATTCCTGACGGCTGGGGCCGTCGCTGCCGTGCTCGCAGGCGCCGTGATGTCGGCGCCGGCCGTTGCACAGGACAAGCCCGCGGCAGAAGCTTCGGCGCCGGCTGCCGCGGCTGCCGCTTCCGAGCCTGCCGCTGCCGCACCGGCTGCCGCGGCCCCGGCTGCAGCGCCTGCCGCCGCCGCTGCTCCGGCTGCCGCTGCACCCGCCGCTGCAACGCCCGTCCCCAACAAGGGCGATACGGCGTGGCTGCTGGTCTCCACCGCCTTCGTCATCCTGATGACGCTGCCGGGCCTGGCGCTGTTCTACGGCGGCCTGGTGCGCAAGAAGAACATGCTGTCGGTGCTGATGCAGTGCACGGGCATCTTCTCGCTCATCATCATCCTGTGGGCCATCTACGGCTACAGCTTCGCGTTCACCGAGGGCAACGCCTTCTTCGGCGGCCTGGATCGCCTGTTCCTGAAGGGCCTGACGCCGGATTCGGTAGCGGCCACCTTCAGCAAGGGCGTGGTGGTGCCGGAATATGCGTACTTCGCCTTCCAGGGTGCATTTGCGGCGATTACCTGCGCGCTGATCATCGGCGCTTTCGCCGAGCGTGCGAAGTTCTCGGCCGTGCTGCTGTTCGTGGTGCTGTGGTTCACCTTCAGCTACCTGCCGATCGCGCACATGGTCTGGTTCTGGCCGGGTCCGGATGGCTTCACGGATGCCAAGGCTGCTGAAGCAATGACGGCCAAGTCGGGTTGGCTGTTCCAGAAGGGCGCGTTGGACTTTGCCGGCGGTACCGTCGTGCACATCAACGCCGCTGTGGCCGGTCTGGTGGGCGCATTCCTGTTCGGCAAGCGCATCGGCTTTGGCCGCGAGGCGCTCAAGCCGCACAGCCTGACGCTCACGATGGTCGGTGCCTCGCTGCTGTGGTTCGGCTGGTTCGGCTTCAACGCCGGTTCGGCCCTGGAAGCCAACGGCAGCGCCGCGCTGGCCTTCGTCAACACGCTGCTGGCGACCGCCGCTGCCGTGCTGTCGTGGAGCTTCGGTGAGTGGATCGGCAAGAGCAAGCCGTCGATGCTGGGTGCTGCGTCGGGCGCCGTGGCTGGCTTGGTTGCCATCACCCCGGCTGCCGGCTTCGTCGGCCCGATGGGTTCGATCGTGCTCGGTATCCTCGCCGGCCTGCTGTGCCTGTGGGGCGTGAACGGCCTCAAGCGCATGCTGGGCATGGACGACACGCTGGACGTGTTCGGCGTGCACGGCGTGGGCGGTATCCTCGGCGCGCTGCTGACGGGCGTGCTGGCGTCGCCGAGCCTCGGCGGCACTGGCATCTACGACTATGTCGCCAACAAGGTTGCCGATGACTACTCGATCGCTGGTCAGCTGTGGATCCAGTTCCAGGGCGTGGCGACCACGATCATCTGGTCTGGAGTGGTGGCGTTCATCTCGTACAAGATCGTCGACGCCATCGTCGGCCTGCGCGTGCCGGAAGAAGAGGAGCGCGAGGGTCTGGACATCACGTCCCACGGCGAAACCGCCTACGAAGACTGATCGTCTGCCTCATCCCGCAAAAGACCCGGCCCAGCGCCGGGTTTTTTGTTATGCCGCTCCTGAGCCGGGCGCCCTTAAGTCCGATGTTAAAAACGTTCAATTGCCTCTCGTTATGCGGACGCTTACATTGCAGACGTGGTTTCCTCCACCTGCAGAACGCTCCCCGTATCTGTCAGGCTATTCCCCAAGCGCGGCAGCCCCGCGCTTTTTTTTTGTCCGTCAGTTTTGTGTGGCCTGCTGCACTGCCGCACTTTGCCTCTTGCGAATCCTCTTTCCTAACCGCATATCGATAGTCCGCTATCGTCTGCAAGCTATTGCCTGTTCCTCTACAATCGGAGTCGGCGATAAATAACATCAATAGGAAGGGTATGGTTCCGCACTTGATCACCGCGCTGAACGGGCCGCTGCTGGAGCTCGAGCAGAAGATTCTTGACGCCACGCCCGCCATCGAACGCTGGTTCCGCCTGGAGTGGCAGGAACACACGCCGCCGTTCTACTGTTCCGTCGATTTGCGCAACGCTGGCTTCAAGCTGGCTCCCGTCGACACGAACCTGTTCCCCGGCGGCTTCAACAACCTGGCGCCCGAGATGCTGCCGCTGGCCGTGCAGGCCGCCATGGCCGCCATCGAGAAGATCTGTCCGGACGCCAAGAACCTCCTGCTGATCCCGGAGCGCCACACGCGCAACATGTTCTATCTGCAGAACGTCGCGCGCCTGTCGCAGATCATGCGTCAAGCCGGGTTGAATGTGCGCCTGGGGTCGCTCTCCGAGGACATCACCGAGCCGACGCCGATCGATTTGCCGGATGGGCAGCGCCTCGTCGTCGAGCCGATCAAGCGCATCGGCACCAAGGGCCGTCGCCTGGGCATGGAAGACTTCGATCCGTGCTCGATCCTGCTGAACAACGATCTGTCAGCCGGCGTGCCGCCCATCCTCGAGAACATCAACGAACAATATCTGCTGCCGCCGCTCCATGCCGGCTGGTCGCAGCGTCGCAAGACCCACCACTTTGCCGCCTACGACGAAGTGGCCAAGAAGTTTGCCAAGCTGATCGACATCGACCCGTGGATGGTCAACCCGTACTTCACCAAGTGCAGCGGGCTGGACTTCCATGAGCGCGCCGGCGAGGAAGAACTCGCGCACGCGGTGGAAACGGTGCTCAAGAAGACCGCCAAGAAATACAAGGAATACGGCGTGAACGAGACCCCGTACGTGGTGGTCAAGGCCGACGCCGGCACCTATGGCATGGGCGTGATGACGGTGCGCGATCCTTCCGAGGTCAAGGGCCTCAACCGGAAGGAGCGCAACAAGATGAGCGTGGTCAAGGAGGGCCTGGAGGTCTCCGAAGTGATCGTGCAGGAAGGCGTGCACACCTTCGAGAAGATCAACGAGGCGGTGGCCGAGCCCGTCGTCTACATGATCGACCGCTATGTGGTGGGTGGTTTCTACCGGGTTCACACCGGCCGCGGCGTGGACGAAAATCTGAATGCGCCGGGCATGCATTTCGTGCCGCTGCCGTTTGCCTCGAATTCGCTGCCGGACAGCCATGCCAAGCCCGGCGCCGGCGAGCCGAATCGCTTCTACATGTACGGCGTGGTGGCGCGCTTGGCGCTGTTGGCTGCGTCGCTTGAGCTTGAGAAGACCGATCCGAACCCGCTGATCTGATCGGCCATAAAACGCTGTAGAAGGAACCGCCATGCGCATCCTGTTCATCGTCGATCCGCTGTCGACGTTCAAGACCTACAAGGATTCCACCTTCGCGATGATGCGCGAGGCGGCGGCGCGCGGCTATGCCATCTACACGTGCCTGCAGTCGCAGCTCACGCTGGCGAACAACGTCGTCGAAACCGTTGCCACGCCAATCGCCCTGACTGGCGACGAGCACGACTGGTATCGCGCCGGCGATGCGCGCCTGCTGCCGCTGACAGGTTTTGACGCGGTCCTGATGCGCAAGGACCCTCCGTTCGACATGGAGTACGTCACCAGCACGTGGCTGCTGGAGATTGCCGAGCGTCAGGGCGCGCGCATATTCAACAAGCCGCAGGCGATTCGCGACCACTCGGAGAAACTCGCGATCGCGCAGTTCCGCGAGTTCACCGTGCCGACCATCGTGTCGCGCGATGCCAAGCGCCTGCGCGACTTCCATGCCGAGCAGGGCGACGTCATCTTCAAGCCGCTCGACGGCATGGGCGGCGCGGGCATCTTCCGCGTGGGCCCGGATGGCATGAACCTCGGCGCGGTGATCGAGTCGCTGACCGACAACGGCGCTCGCACGATCATGGCTCAGCAGTACATCCCCGCGATTCGCGAGGGCGACAAACGCATCCTGCTGATCGGCGGGTCGCCGGTGCCGCATTCGCTCGCGCGGGTGCCGATGGCGGGCGAAGTTCGCGGCAATCTGGCGGCGGGCGGTACGGGCCGGGCGCAGCCGCTGTCCGAGCGCGATCAGGTGATTGCACATGCACTTGCGCCCGTGCTGTGGCAACGCGGTCTGCTGCTCGTCGGCCTCGACGTCATTGGCGATTACCTCACCGAGGTCAACGTCACCAGCCCGACGTGTTTCCAGGAAATCACGCAGCAGACCGGCTTTAACGTGGCTGGGATGTTCATCGACGCGTTGGAACGCGTCGCAGGCAAGCCGAACTCGCTGGGCCGCAAGCCGGTCTGACATGACGCCAGGGCCCCACCGCCGAGGGTCCTCCACAAGGGGGAGATTCGGTGCACGGGCCGGCAATCGCGTCAAATGGCCCTGATACAATCGGCGCTACACCGATTCGCTTTTCGATCATGGCAGGGATTCTGATCATCGCCCATGCGCCGCTGGCCAGCGCATTGCGCGATTGCGCTGCACACGTCTATTGCGGTCAGCCCGAGCGGCTGGGCGCAATCGATGTCCTGCCCGATGCCGAGCCAGCTGCCGTGTTGGCGCAGGCGCGCGATAAGCTCGCCGAACTCATCGAGGCCAACGGCGCGCTGGTGCTCACCGACATCTTCGGCGCCACGCCCGCCAATATCGCCTCGCGTCTGGCCGATCCTGGCCGCGTACGCGTGCTGGCTGGCGTGAATCTGCCGATGCTCGTGCGCGCCATCTGCTATCGCTCCGAAAAACTCGAACAACTTGCCGCCAAGGCCCTGGCCGGCGGCGCGCAAGGCGTACTGCAGGTCGGCTCGACAGCCGTTCAGAACCAGGTTGCCAACCATCCGGACAAATATGCTGCAGAGGGATATCACCATCATCAATAAGCTGGGGCTGCATGCTCGCGCTTCCGCCAAACTCACCCAGCTCGCCAGCAAGTTCGACAGCCAGATCAAGATGTCGCGCAACGGCCGTCAGGTCGATGCAAAAAGCATCATGGGCGTGATGATGCTGGCGGCGGGCATCGGCTCCACCGTCACGCTGGAGATCGAAGGCCCCGACGAGCACGACGCCATGGATGGTCTCGTCGCGCTCATCAACGATCGCTTCGGCGAAGGCGAATAACCCGCCCGCCGCACCATTTCAACGCCGCTCCGGCCAGCGTCTATGCCTTTTACCCTGCACGGTATTCCGGTCTCGCGCGGCATCTCCATCGGCCGCGCCCACATGCTGGCGCGTGCGGCGCTCGATGTGTCGCATTACCTTGTCGACGAAGACAAGCTCGACGCCGAGGTCGAGCGCTTGCGCAGCGCCCGCGCCACCGTGCGTGCCGAACTGGCCGCCCTCAAGCGTGACCTGCCCACCGATGTGCCGGAAGAGATGGGCGCCTTCCTCGATGTGCACGCGATGATTCTGGATGACGCGTTGCTCTCGCAGGTGCCGGAGACGCTGATTCGCCAGCGACGTTACAACGCAGAGTGGGCGCTCACAACGCAGCTTGAAGAGCTGATCCGCCAGTTTGGCGAAATCGAAGACGAATACCTGCGCGAGCGCAAGGCCGACATCGAGCAGGTCGTCGAGCGCATTCTGAAGGTGCTGGCCGGCGCCCCGGCGCTGGCGCCTGCGCCGGTCGCGGCCAGTTGCGATCCGGATGCCGGCATGATCGTGGTCGCGCACGATATTGCGCCGGCCGACATGCTGCAGTTCCGCGGCCAGACCTTCGCCGGCTTCGTGACCGACCTCGGCGGTCGCACTTCGCACACCGCCATCGTGGCGCGCAGCCTCGACATTCCGGCCGCCGTGGGCGTGCACAACGCCAGCACACTGATTCGCCAGGACGACATCGTCGTCATTGACGGCGACAACGGTATCGTCATTGTCGATCCCAACGCGTCCATCCTCGAGGAATACCGCCATCGCCGCAGCGAAGGCGAGCTGCAGAAGAAGCGCCTGGAGCGCCTGCGCCATACGCCCACCGTCACGCTCGACGGTACGCAGATCGACCTGCAGGCAAACATCGAAATGCCGGAAGACGCGGCCGCCGCTGTCAAAGCCGGCGCCGTGGGCGTGGGCCTGTTCCGCTCCGAATTCCTCTTCATGAACCGTCGTGGCGCGCTGCCCGACGAGGAAGAGCAGTTCCGCGCGTACCGCACCGCCGTTGAATCGATGATGGGCTTGCCCGTCACGATCCGCACCATCGACATCGGCGCCGACAAGCCGCTGGACATCCGCGACGACGTGTTCGAGACCGCGCCCAATCCGGCGCTGGGTTTGCGTGCGATTCGCTGGTCGCTTTCCGAGCCGGCGATGTTCCTGACGCAGTTGCGCGCGCTGCTGCGGGCGTCGGCATTTGGGCCGATCAAGATTCTCGTGCCGATGTTGGCGCACGCCCGCGAAATCGACCAGACGCTGGAATTGCTGGCGCGCGCCAAGGCTTCGCTCGACGCCGACGGCCTAGCCTATGATCCGGGCATCAAAGTCGGCGCCATGATCGAGATTCCGGCTGCCGTGCTGATCCTGCCGGTGTTCCTGCGCCGCATGGATTTCCTCTCGATCGGCACGAATGACCTGATCCAATACACGCTCGCCATCGACCGCGCCGACAACGCGGTCGCGCATCTGTACGACCCACTGCATCCGGCGGTGCTGCAATTGATCGCACGTACCATCCGAGAGGCGCATCAGGCCGGCAAACCGGTTTCGGTGTGCGGCGAGATGGCGGGCGATGCTTCCATGACGCGCCTGCTGCTCGGCATGGGCCTCACCGAATTTTCGATGCATCCGTCGCAACTGTTGAGCGTCAAGCAGCAGATCCTGCGCGCGGACCGGCCGCGTCTGATGCGCGAGGCCGACCGCCTGCTGCATGCCTGCGAACCGGCCGAAATCGAAGAGGCGCTCGACGCGCTGGCGCGAGCCTGACAAGCGGTTTTCTTAAGCGCCGGCTGCACCGAGTGTCGCGCCGGCGCGTCGCCTCCGTTGGCGAAATTCCTTCCTAAGTGATTGAAATTGCACGTCTTTCTCTATAAAGACGGCTCACGTGCACCTGCATGACCCTCCGTGCGGAATGGGGTCGAACAAGAATTGTTCTCATTTCCATTCTCTGTTATTCTGGTTTTACAGCGCGTTCTGAGCGCTGCGGAGGAATCCCGTGTACGTCTGCATCTGCAACCAAGTGACCGACCGCGAAATCCATGGCGCCGCCCGTCTGGGCGTGTCGACAATGGACGAACTCGCCGAAACGCTCGGCGTGGGCACGTGCTGCGGACAATGCCGGGACTGCGCCAAGCAGGTGCTTGCCGAAGCGGTGAGCTGCATCCCCGTCGATCAAATCTTGGGCCGTGCCAGCACGCATGCCATAATCGAACGTCGCGACGAGCCCGTTGCCAATGATCAGGCCATTGCGCCTGGAGCGTTGGCTGCCTGATTCCCCGTTTTTTCCTGTCGCCGCGAATTGCCGCCCAGGCGTTGAGCCTCGGTGGCATTTGTTGCTTTCTGGTCAGGCACTGGGCTCGCCTTGAGCGGACGCGTGCGTGCGTCCATCACCGCAGTTGCACTTTGCTGGAGCCCCAAGAATGAAAGGCGATAAGAAGGTCATCCAATATCTGAACGCCCAGCTCAAGAACGAGCTGACCGCCATCAACCAGTACTTCCTCCACGCCCGCATGTACGGCCACTGGGGGCTCAAGCGCATTGGGGACCACGAATACAAGGAGTCGATCGGCGAGATGAAGCATGCCGATCGCCTGATCGAACGCATCCTGATGCTCGACGGCCTGCCCAACCTGCAGGATCTCGGCAAGATCTTCATCGGCCAGGACACGAAAGAGGTCATCGAGTGCGACCTGAAGCTGGAGCGCGCCGCACACGGCACCGTGGTCGAGGGCATCGCCTATTGCGAATCCGTGAAGGACTACGTCAGCCGCGAAATTCTGGTCGACATCCTGGACGACACCGAAGAGCACATCGACTGGCTGGAAACGCAGCTCGAACTGATCGACAAGGTCGGCATCCAGAACTACCTGCAATCGCAGATGGAGCCCGAGGGCGAGTAAGTGTCGTCAGGCGGTAAAAAAGAAGGAGGCCTCGGCCTCCTTTTTTGTTGCGCGTGTTCGGGCGTTCAGTGGGCGCCGTCGCAGACCGGGCACGACGGCTGACGCGCGATGCGCATCGTCGTCCATTCCATCGAGAGGCCATCGAGCATCAGCAGGCGACCAGCAAGCGACTGGCCGACGCCTGCGATCAGCTTCAGCGCCTCGGCAGCCTGCACCGTACCCACCATGCCCACCAGCGGCGAGAACACGCCCATCGTTGCGCACGCGACGTCGGGCGCGGGCTCGTCAGGCGGGAACAGGCACGCGTAGCAGGGGCCGCCGGCGCGGCTGTCAAATACGCTGATCTGCCCGTCAAAACGGATGGCGGCGCCCGACACCAACGGCACCCCAGCCCGCACGCAGGCAAGATTGGTGGCCTGGCGAGTGCCGAAGTTATCGGAGCAGTCCAGCACTAGGCTCACGCCTTGAAGCAGCGCGCCAATGGCGTCGGCATCGAGCCGGCGCTGTAAGGCATTCACGCGCACGTCCGGATTCAGCCGGGCAATGGCCGCCTGGGCCGATGCCACCTTCGGTTGTCCGACCGATTCCGTGGTGTGGATGATCTGGCGCTGCAGATTGGTCAAGTCCACTGTGTCGTCGTCGACGATGGTGAGCGTGCCCACGCCGGCCGCAGCCAGATAGGGCAGGGCCGCGGCGCCAAGCCCGCCCGCACCGATGACGAGTACATGGCTCTCAAGCAGGCGCGTTTGCCCTTCGATGCCGATTTCGTCGAGCAGGATATGGCGTGAGTACCGCAGCAGTTGATCGTCGTTCATGGCGGAGCAATGAAAAAGGCCGTGCAGTGCACGGCCTCGTAAGTTTGCCAGTGTTTGCCGGCGGGTGTCTTAACGGGCGCCGGTCGGTTCCGGGGCAGGCTGCACGCCGCTCGCCGGAACATTGGGCTTCGGTGCGGCCGGCTCGGAAGCCGGCGCGGCCTTGCCCTTGGGCAGCTTGGCCGGGGCGCTCGATTCCTTGGCCGCCGGCGACTTCACCGCCTTGTCCGGCACCGCGGCCGCCGCAGCTTCCAGCACCGACTTCGAGCGCTTGACCGGCTGACCCTTCAAGTCGGCGATGGCCTGTTGCAGCATGAAGTCTTCGGCCGAACCGAACTCGATCGGCTTCTTGTTGCGTTCCTTCTCGCGCTGCTCCGGCGTCTTCTTAGCGTTTTCTTCTTCCAGGCGACGCAGCTCTTCAACGCGGCGCTTTTCGCGCTCGGTCATCTCGGCTTCTTCCGATTCCTGCTTGTTGTGCAGGTGGCGTTCGGTGTCGATTTCGCGCGTGATCAGCGCATCGTCCGGGTCGCCATCCGGGTTCTGATCAACCGGAATATCCGGGCGGATGCCCTTGGCCTGGATCGACTTGCCCGACGGCGTGTAGTAGTACGCGATGGTCAGCTTGATGCCGGTGTCGTTCGACAGCGGACGCACCGTCTGCACCGAACCCTTGCCGAAGGTCGTCTTGCCCATCGTCTTGGCGCGGTGATGATCCTGCAGGGCGCCAGCCACGATCTCCGACGCCGACGCCGTGTAGGCGTTGGTCAGCACGATGATCGGCACGGTCTTGAACTCGGGGTCCAGGTTGGCCAGCGGATCGGAATCCAAGTTGCTCAAGCGGTAGTTGGCGAAGGTCGCCTTGTACGTGCGCTTTGCATCCGGCACCTGGCCGTTGGTCGATACCACCGTCACGTCCGGCGGCAGGAAGGCAGCCGACACGCCAACCGCCGCCTGCAGCACGCCGCCGCCGTTGTTGCGCAGATCCAGAATCAGGCCCTTGAGGTGGGCGTCCTGCTTGGCCAGGTCATTGAGCTTCTTGGCCAGGTCCGGCACGGTGCGTTCCTGGAAGCTGGTGATGCGCACCCAGGCGATGCCGTTGTCGAGCATCTTGGCCTTGACCGACTGCACCTGGATCTCGGCGCGGGTGATGGTCAGCGGGAACGTGCGCTCTTCCTTCTTGCGATAGATCGTGAGCGTGACCTTGGTGCCCGGCGCGCCGCGCATGCGCTTGACGGCTTGCTCGAGCGGCATGCCACGCACGGGTTTGTCGTCGATGCGGGTGATCAGGTCGCCCGGTTGCACGCCGGCGCGGAAGGCGGGGGTGTCTTCGATCGGGTTGATGACCTTGACCAGGCCTTCTTCCTGCGAGATCTCGATGCCCAGACCGGCAAAGCGGCCCTGGGTGCCTTCCTGCAGTTCCTGGAAGTCCTTCTTGTCCAGGTAGGCGGAATGCGGGTCGAGGCTGGCGACCATGCCTTTGATGGCTTCGGTCAGCAGCTTGTCGTCGTCCACCGGCTCGACATATTCGCGCTTGATCTGGCCAAAGATGTCCGCCATGAGCCTGAGTTTCTCCAGCGGAAGCGGCCCGACCGTCGCGTTTTGCGCGGTGGCGGAGAGCTGGAGCGTCGCCAGCACCCCGGTGACGAGGCCGATGGCGATCAAGCTGATGTTCTTGAGCGAAGTTCGCATGTGTCGAGCGTGGACGTGGGAACAGTAGATAAACATGGCCCGGGACGGCTCGCGCACATCCCGGGCTACAGGCTTCGACAGTATAAAGGCGTTGGAGTGCCGCAGCGCCCGTTACGGTTTATTTCGACTTGCCTTGGCTGGCCACCGCCGCGAGCGAGGCGGCAATCGCTTCCTGGTCGCCCAGGTAGTAATGGCGGATCGGCTTGAGGTTGGCGTCCAGCTCATACACAAGCGGCGTGCCGTTGGGAATGTTCAGACCGACGATGTCCGCGTCGGAAATGCCGTCCAGGTACTTCACCAGCGCGCGGATGCTGTTGCCGTGCGCGGCGATCACCACTCGCTTGCCGCTCTTGATGGCCGGTGCAATCGACTCTTCCCACAGCGGCATCACGCGTGCGACGGTGTCCTTCAGGCATTCGGTCAGGGGCACTTGCTCGCGCGTGAGGCCCGCATAACGCGGGTTGCCGAAGGCGTCGTTGTCGGCGCCGGGTTCGAGCGCGGGCGGCGGCGTGTCGTAGCTGCGGCGCCAGACGAGGACTTGCTCGTCGCCATATTGCGCGGCGGTTTCGGCCTTGTTCAGGCCCGACAGCGCGCCGTAGTGGCGCTCGTTCAGGCGCCATTCGTTGCGGGTCGGAATCCACATCAGGTCCATTTCATCCTGCACATGCCACAGCGTGCGGATCGCGCGCTTGAGCACCGAGGTGTAGGCCAGATCGAACGTGAAGCCGGCTTCGCGCAGTAGTTTGCCGCCTTGGCGGGCCTGGGCGACGCCCGTGTCGGTCAGGTCGACGTCGACCCAGCCGGTGAAACGGTTCTCCAGATTCCACGTCGATTCGCCGTGGCGGATGAGGACGAGCTTATGCATGACTGCCATGATGAGAAGTGAGAAAACCTGCGCGCGGCTTGCGGGGCGACGTGTCGTACGTCATCGTGCGGCCGCCGAAACCAGCTATTTTATAATGCCGCGGGCTTTGGGCCCCCGAACCGTTCGGCTGATGTTCGCCCATTAGACTTGCCCGACTCATCCCAGGAAACCGATACCGTGAAGTTCTTCGCCGATTACAACAACCTCGCACTGCTCGCTGTCGCCATCGTTTCGGGTCTGCTGCTGCTTTGGGCGCCCATCCAGCGCCGGATCGCGGGCGGTGGTGGCGCCAAGGTGAGTGCCCCAGTGGCCACCCAGCTCATCAACCGCCGCAACGCCGTGGTGGTGGATGTACGCGAAAGCGGCGAATACGCCGCCGGGCATCTGCCGCAAGCGAAGCACGCGCCGCTCGGCGAGCTGGAAGGAAAGGCATCGAGCCTTGCAAAGAACAAAGAGACCCCCATCATCCTCGTATGCCAGACCGGCCAGCGCGCTGGGCGGGCCCAAGCAGTCCTGAAGCAGGCCGGTTACAGTGAGGTGTATTCGCTTGAGGGCGGATTGGCCGCCTGGCAACAAGCCGGCCTTCCGGTTGTGAAATAAAGATACGAGGTTGAAGTTATGGCGCACGTGGTCATGTACAGCACCACCGTCTGCCCCTATTGCGTGGCAGCGGAACGACTCCTGAAGCAGCGCGGTGTCGAGCAGATCGAGAAGATCCTGATCGATCGCGAACCCGGCAAGCGCGAAGAGATGATGACGCGCACGAACCGCCGCACGGTTCCGCAGATTTATATCGACGAGCGCCACATCGGCGGCTTTGACGATCTGTCTGCGCTCGACCGCGAAGGTGGCCTGGTTCCGTTGCTGGCTGCCTGATCCGGCGGCTCTGTCCCGCGCCTGCGCACCGCACGAAAACGCCCGGCTCAGACCGGGCGTTGTACTTTTGGGCCGGCGCTCATAGCGGGCACCATTGGGTCATGTACCATACGCGTCTTGCGCGGCGGACGCTTCCGCCAAGCACTGACCACATTCCATTTGAAGGCGAGTCATGAGCGACCAGCAACAGCAGCAACCGGGCCAGGATGGCCAGCCGTTCTTCAACATCCAGCGCGTCTATCTGAAGGACTTGTCGCTGGAACAACCGAACTCGCCGCACATCTTCCTCGAGCAGGAACAGCCGTCCGTCGAAGTGCAGGTCGATGTGGCCGCTTCGCAGCTGGCCGAAGGCGTGTTTGAAGTGACCGTCATCGGTACCGTGACGACCAAGGTGCAAGAGAAGGTCGCCTTCCTGGTGGAAGCCAAGCAAGCGGGCATCTTCGATATCCGCAACGTGCCTGCCGAGCAGATGGACCCGCTGCTGGGCATCGCCTGCCCGACCATCGTGTACCCGTACCTGCGCTCGAACATTGCCGACACCATCGGCCGTGCCGGCTTCCAGCCGATCCACCTGGCCGAGATCAACTTCCAGGCGCTGTACGAACAACGCCTGGCCGCTGCCATGGAGCAGCAAGGCCAAGCCGGCGGTGCTGGTCTGGTGATGCCGGACGGCTCGCAGGCCACGCACTAAGTAGGAGGCGCACTGCGCCAAAGGCCCGCGCCAGCCGCACGCTTGCGCGGGCTTTTTTTTTGCCCGACCTGTTGCTCGACCTTTGCCTGACCGATGTTGAATACGCGCATGCGAATTTCCGTTTTGGGTGCCGGCGCCTGGGGTACTGCCCTGGCCAGCCACGCCGCGCAATCGCACGACGTCGTGCTGTGGGGGCGTGACGCGAACCTCGTCACGCAGATGGCCGCCACGCACATCAACGCGCCGTATTTGCCGGGCATGACGCTTCAGGCAGCGTTGCGTTTTTCTGCTGATTTGCAAGCCGCCCTCGATCATGCGGCGGGCGACGATGCGCTTGCCGTTATCGCTTCGCCTGTGGCCGGGCTTGCTGACCTGACCCGCACGATTGCGGCACACGGCGGCGTGCGCAACGTGATCTGGCTATGCAAGGGTTTCGACCCCGAGACCAGCGCACTGCCGCACGCCATCGTCGCCGATGTGCTGAAGGCGTCGGGCCGTACCGACCTTGCCGTCGGCGTGCTGTCGGGCCCGAGTTTCGCCAAGGAAGTCGCGCAGGGTCTGCCGTGCGCCATGACGGTCGCCTCCACCAGCGAGGCGCTATGCAAGCTCACGCAGCGTGGTTTTCACCATCACGCGATGCGCGTGTACGCCAGCGACGACCTCGTCGGCGTGGAAGTGGGCGGTGCCGTCAAGAACGTGCTGGCCATCGCGACAGGGGCCGCCGATGGCCTGGGCCTGGGGTTGAACGCGCGCGCCGCACTGGTGACGCGCGGGCTGGCCG
This sequence comes from Ralstonia flatus, assembly GCF_958439105.1. NCBI lineage: Bacteria > Pseudomonadati > Pseudomonadota > Betaproteobacteria > Burkholderiales > Burkholderiaceae > Ralstonia > Ralstonia flatus. The sequence continues at coordinate 138,644 of NZ_CAUDLI010000005.1, forward strand.
AGATGACGCGCCTCGGCTTGGCGCTCGGCGGTCGACCCGAAACCTTCATGGGGCTGACCGGCATGGGCGATCTGCTGCTGACCGCCACCGGCGACCTGTCACGCAATCGCACGGTCGGGATGCAGCTCGCGCAGGGCCGCACCCTGGACGACATCCTCCACAGCCTTGGTCACGTTGCGGAGGGCGTGCGTTGTGCGCGGGCCGTGGCGGCGCTTGCGCGCGCCAAGGGCGTGGATATGCCGATTACCTTTACCGTCTGCGAAGTCCTGTTCGAAGGGCTTCCTGCTGCGAAAGCGGTCGAGCGTCTGCTGCAGCGCGACGCCAAATCCGAATCGGCACGCTAGCCACGCCGCAATCGGCCGGCGCGTCTGGATCAGGCGCCGCCCGCGAACCCGTTCTGCCGCCACGCTTCGAACACCACCACCGCCACCGTGTTCGATAGATTCAGGCTGCGGTTGTCCGGCCGCATCGGCAGGCGAATCCGCTGCGAAGCGGGAAACCACTCGCGCCGCTCTTCCGACAACCCGCGCGTTTCCGACCCGAACACGAACCAGTCGCCCGGCTGAAACGCCATGCTGGCAAACGGCGTCGAGCCGCGCGTCGTGAGCGCGAACATGCGCGCAGGATCGGGCTGCGCATCGCGCAGAAAGGCATCCCAATCGGCATGCACGCGCATCGTCGCGTACTCGTGGTAATCGAGGCCGGCGCGGCGCATGCGGGCATCTTCGAGCGGAAAACCCAGCGGTTCAATCAGATGCAGTTGCGCGCCCGTGTTGGCGCACAGGCGGATCACATTGCCGGTATTGGGCGGGATTTCGGGTTCGACAAGGACGACGTTGAACATGACCGGGCGGCAGGAGGAATTTCGGCGGCGAGCTTATCCACATTGGGAAGGGTTGTCACCCCGCCACAGCTTGGCACAGTTGGCGCGACACAATGTCGCATAAGCACGTGATCAAGGCGTGCGCAAGGCGACCACGTTCGTGACGCGGGTCGCGCCGGCGCGTTTGAGTTGTGTGGCGATCTCGCCGAGGGTCGTGCCGGTGGTCATCACGTCGTCGACGATGCCGATGTGACGCCCTGCGATGCGCGCCGGCTCGGCAACGACAAATGCGCCGTGGAGGTTGGCCAGCCGCTCGGCGCGATCCAGCGTGGCCTGCGCGACGTTATCGCGCACACGATGCAGGGCGCCGGCGTGGGCCGGAATGTCCAATCGGCGGGCGATCCGGCGGGCAATCTCCCACGCCTGGTTGTAGCCGCGCGAGCGCAGGCGGGCCGGTGACAGCGGCACTGGCAGCAACACGTCGGGCAAGTCGCCCCGCGCCGCCTCCAGTGCTTTAACCAATTGATCTGCCAGCCAATCTGCCAATGGCAATTGCGCCCGAAATTTCAATCCGGTGACGAGGTGATCGAGCGGCCAGGCGTAGTCGGCAATGACGACGGTCGCATCAAAGTCGGGCGCGCCGGCCAAACACGCGCGGCAATGCCGGGCGACGTGCCGGGCGTCCAGTGCAATGGCGCATTGGATGCAGCGCCGCCTGTACAGATGCGGGGCCAGGTCGCCCGTGCAGCCGTTGCACACCAAGTCGTCCTGGACCGCGCCGCAAAGCGCGCAGGCGCACGGCAGCAAATGGCGCAGTCCGGCCCGAAACCATGCCGATAACGTGTGTTTGTGCATGCAAAAAGCCGCTATCCAAGCCGATTTGCGGCTTCTGCGCTATCAGACGGCGCCTCAAACTGCGGGCCGGTATACTTGGCGACCGCAGTGTCCCGCCCCGCCTTGTCGATGTCCGATCCCGTCCTTGCTCGCCCTGCCGCCTTGCGGCGCGCCTTCGATCGCCGCGCCGCGCGTTTCGCCGACGTGGATTTTTTGCTGCGCGAAGTGGGCAGTCGCATGCAGGACCGGCTGTCCTACATCAAGGCCACGCCCGCTCGGGCCCTGGACCTGGGTTGCGGCCTGGGACAAGGCTTGGCGGTGCTGCGCGCGCAATATCCGGATGCGCAGATCTGCGGGGTGGACTGGTCGTCCGCCATGCTGGCGCAAGCGCAGAAACTCGATCCGCAACGCACCGACGCGGGGTGGCTCGGCAGGCTGCTGAAGAAGCGCCCGGTCTTTGATTTCGCCCAGGCGGATTTCCGAGCGCTGCCCTTTGCCGGCGCGTCGTTCGACCTGCTGTGGTCGAACCTGGCGCTGCACTGGGACCCGGCGCCGCACGCGATCTTTCCCGAATGGCACCGCATCACCACGGAAGGTGGTCTGCTGATGTTCAGCCTGTTCGGCCCCGACACCTTGCGCGAGCTGCGCAGCGCCCTGGCCGGCATCGACGCGGGCATCCATACGCTGCGCTTTGTCGACATGCATGACATTGGCGACATGCTGGTGCATAGCCGCTGGTCCACGCCTGTCATGGACATGGAGCAGATCACGATCACCTACGAAACGCCGCAGGCGTTGCTGGCCGATGTGCATTTGCTGGGTGGCATGGCTGGCTTGACGGACGACGCCGGCCGCAGTCTCGCGGGGGCCGGCCTGCACACGCCCCGCTGGCGCCAGCGACTATTCGACGCACTCGATGCGCAGCGCAATCCCGACGGTGTGATTCCGCTCACCTTCGAAATCGTTTACGGCCATGCCTGGAAGCTTGCGCCGACCCAGCGGCAGGCGCTGGACGACCAGGGACGGGCGATGATCCCGATCGATCAGATCGGTCGCAAACCGCGCGCCTGACGCGCTTTTAATGCGGCAACGGCATTGACTGCACCTTGTCAAGCCGGGACTTGCATAAAGGCGCTTTGCCTTGTTTGGGGTCAATCGCGGCCATATAATGCGCCAGTTTGTCGCAGCAGCAGTCCCCCAAAGGCCTATCCCGTTTTTGCCACGGGCGAACCGTTCGGGTATGCATCCGAGGCAGGAGTGGTTCAATGCACGACATTGAAACCGCGCTCCACCCAGCATGCGGCGCCTCCACCATCTCGGAATCGCCGCGCGAGAACTGGCTCATGAAGCGAAACTGCTCGCTTTCAACCCGCCAGATTGGCTGGTTCACCCCCTTGGTCGTCATTCCCCCGTTCGTCATCGCTTGGTTTTCTGCTTGGCAAGGCGCGTTTGGTGCTGCCTGATGCGGGGCTGGAGGTCGCGATTCTCGGATGGGCATTGCTGTACTATGCCCGCCACGCCTCCGATTACGGGCACGTCTGGCTGGAGAAGACGGCGCGCTCGCAGTCCAGCAGGTGAGCGTCTGGTGGCGCAAGCTTGTGGACGAGCTTTCCCGGTGTTTGAGACACGGGCAACCAACCCAGGTCTCATGAGCCGCGCACCGGGGCAGAGTGGAATCTGTCAATTGGGTAGATAAAAAATGAAAATGTTGAATAAGACATTGGCAAGTTTGCTGGCGGCAGGCTCACTCCTCGCCCTCAGTCAAACGGCCCTGGCAGTGGAAGACATGCCGGGCGGCCCCGCAGTGCGGCAGCTCAATCTCGCGCCCCCGGTCACCAAGATCGCTGCCGAGATCCATTGGCTGCACTGGATGATGCTGATCATCTGTATCGTGATCTTCATCGGTGTTTTCGGGGTGATGTTCTACTCCATTTTCAAGCACCGTAAGTCGGTCGGCCACAAGCCTGCGACGTTCCACGAAAGCACCACGGTTGAAATCATCTGGACCATCGTGCCGTTCCTGATCGTGATCGGGATGGCGCTGCCGGCTACCAAGGCCGTGGTCGCCATGAAGGACACCACCAATTCCGACCTCACCATCAAGGCCACCGGCTACCAGTGGAAGTGGGGTTACGACTACCTGAAGGGCGAAGGCGAGGGCATCTCGTTCCTCTCCACGCTGACCACGCCCCGCGACCAGATCAACAACCAGGCGCCCAAGAGCACCACGTACCTGATCGAAGTCGACAACGAGCTGGTCGTGCCGGTCAACCGCAAGGTGCGCATCGTCACCACTGCCAACGACGTGATCCACTCGTGGATGATCCCGGCGTTTGGCGTGAAGCAGGATGCGATTCCGGGCTTCGTGCGCGACGCATGGTTCAAGGCAGAGAAGGTCGGCGTCTATCGCGGCCAGTGCGCTGAACTGTGCGGCAAGGAACACGCCTTCATGCCGATCGTTGTACGCGTGCTCTCGCAGGATGACTACACCAAGTGGGTCGACGGCAAGAAGAAGGAAATGGCCGCCAAGGCCGATGACCCGAACAAGACCTACACGCTGGACGAGCTGAAGTCGCGCGGCGAGAAGGTCTATACCGCCAACTGCGCGGTCTGCCACCAGCCGAACGGCAAGGGCGGTGGCCCGTTCCCGGCGTTGGATGGCTCGAAGATCGCCAATGGCCCGCTGGCCGACCACGTTGGCATCGTGCTGCACGGCAAGGGCGCGATGCCGCCCTGGGCTTCGGCGCTGAACGATGTCGAAATCGCTGCCGTCGTCACTTACGAGCGCAATAACTGGGGCAACCATACCGGTGACCTGCTGCAGCCGACGCAAGTGAAGGATGCGCGCGGCGGCAAGATGCCCGAAGGCGGGGCCGCCAAGACTGCTGCAACTGAATCCGCCGGTAAGGTGGCGTCCAAACAAGCGAATGCGGCCGAAGACCGCAACGCTGGCTGATTGATCGTCTGCGTGACGAACCGAACCTAGGAGTTCCTCGATGAGCACCGCTGTTACGCACCCGCAAGATCACGCGCACGGTCATGGAGACGACCACGCGCACGACCATCCGCACGGCTGGCGCCGTTGGCTGTTCGCGACCAACCATAAGGACATCGGTACGCTGTACCTGCTGTTCTCTTTCATGATGCTGCTCTCGGGCGGCACGCTGGCCTTGCTGATCCGCCTTGAGCTGTTCCAGCCCGGCCTGCAGTTCTTCCATCCGGAGCTGTTCAACCAGTTCACCACGCTGCACGGCCTGATCATGGTGTTCGGCGCCATCATGCCGGCCTTCGTGGGCTTCGCGAACTGGATGATCCCGCTGCAGGTGGGGGCCTCCGATATGGCCTTCGCGCGGATGAACAACTTCAGCTTCTGGCTGCTGCCGCCAGCGGCACTGCTGCTGGTGGGCTCGTTCTTCGCACCGGGCGGTGCCACGGCTGCCGGCTGGACGCTCTACGCGCCGCTGTCGGTCCAGATGGGCCCGGGCATGGACATGGCGATCTTCGCAGTCCACATCATGGGCGCATCGTCGATCATGGGCGCGATCAACATCATCGTGACCATCCTGAACATGCGCGCGCCCGGCATGACGCTGATGAAGATGCCGATGTTCTGCTGGACGTGGCTGATCACGGCGTACCTGCTGATCGCCGTGATGCCGGTGCTGGCAGGCGCGATCACCATGGTACTGACCGACCGCCACTTCGGCACGAGCTTCTTCTCGGCAGCCGGCGGCGGCGACCCGGTGATGTACCAGCACATCTTCTGGTTCTTCGGGCACCCCGAGGTGTACATCATGATCTTGCCGGCGTTCGGTATCGTCAGCCAGATCGTGCCGGCCTTCGCGCGCAAGCCGCTGTTCGGCTACAGCTCGATGGTGTACGCCACGGCGTCGATCGCCATCCTGTCGTTCATCGTGTGGGCGCACCACATGTTCACGACGGGCATGCCTGTGACGGGCCAGCTGTTCTTCATGTACGCGACGATGCTGATCGCGGTGCCGACCGGCGTCAAGATCTTCAACTGGGTGGCCACGATGTGGCGCGGCTCGATGACGTTCGAGACGCCGATGCTGTTCGCGATCGGTTTCATCTTCGTGTTCACGGTGGGCGGCTTCACGGGCCTGATCCTGGCCGTGGCCCCGATCGACATCCAGCTGCAGGACACCTACTACGTGGTGGCGCACTTCCACTACGTTCTGGTGGCCGGTTCGCTGTTCGCGCTGTTCGCGGGCTTCTACTACTGGGGCCCGAAGTGGTCGGGCTACATGTACAGCGAAACGCGCGGCAAGATCCACTTCTGGGGTTCGATGATCACCTTCAACCTCACGTTCTTCCCGATGCACTTCCTGGGCCTGGCGGGCATGCCGCGCCGCTATGCGGATTACCCGCAGCAGTTCGCCGATTTCAACGCGATCGCGTCGATTGGCGCGCTGGGTTTCGGCCTGATGCAGGTGTATTTCTTCTTCTTCGTGGTGCTGCCGTCGTACCGCGGTGGCGAGAAGGCCGCCGACAAGCCGTGGGATGGCGCGGAAGGCCTGGAGTGGACCGTGCCGTCGCCGGCGCCGTTCCACACCTTTGAAGAACCGCCGCTCGTGAAGTAATGCAGGTGTCGCGGGGCAGGCGAGTGCCGGCCCCGCGGTCCTCCGGACAACGATGTCGAATCCAGAAAAAAGCCCATCGCCCGAGCAACGCGCAGCCAACCGTCGCCTGGGGTTCATCCTTGGCACGATCGCGTTGGTCTTCTTTCTGGGTGTGATTTTCAAGCGCGTGGTGTTCGGCGGCTAGCCGGGCAAGCGATGCGCTGGTCGCTGAACCGAGATTTCGCGAGACCTCTATGAGCCAGACACCGGCGCAGCCGGATCCGACCCAAAACGACAAAGCGCTGGAGCGCGGCCTGAACCGCTCGATGCTCGGCAAGCTGGCCGTCGTGGTCGTGATCATGTTTGGCTTCGGCTACGCGATGGTGCCGTTGTACAAAAAGATCTGCGAGATCACGAACATCAACGTGCTCAACACGCGCGATGAAGACGGCGGCGCGCTGCGCAACTCGCAGGTCGACAAGACGCGCACGATCACGGTGGAATTCGATTCGAACAGCCAGGGGCCGTTCCGCTTCCGCCCGGTCAAGAACAGCATGGATGTACACCCGGGCGAGATCAGCCAGATCGTCTACGAGGTGGTGAACAAGGAGGGGCGTACGGTGGAGGCCCAGGCCATCCCGAGTTACGCGCCCAAGCAGGCAACCGAGTTCTTCAAGAAGATCGAGTGTTTCTGTTTCAAGCAGCAGACGCTGACGGCCAACGAATCGCGCGAGATGCCGGTGGTGTTTGTGATTGATCCGGATCTTCCCAAGGACGTGAAGACGATCACCTTGTCCTACACTTTCTTTGAAATCCACGCGCCGTCGGTCATTGCGCCGGCGATGCCGAACAAGGGAACCTGAGGACATGGACGAACTGAAGGAAGCGACCAAGCGACGCGCATCATTCGCACAGACGATGAAGGCGGTGTTCTGGTCCTTCTTCGGTGTGCGCAAAGGCCGCGATCACGATCGTGACATGGCGCAGTTGAATCCGGTGCACGTGATCATCGCGGGCGTTCTGGCGGCGGTCATGTTTGTCGTTGTGCTGTTGCTGCTCGTGCGAGCCGTGGTCGGTTGACGGTTGAGAAGGTTGAGGAGACGGCCCTGCAGCGCGGGCCGGGCAACATCGAGTGGATTCTTAAAAAAATAGAGCTGGAGAAAAAGAGATGAGTGCGAATCGAGCAAACGCTCCGTACTACTTCGTGCCCGGGCCGTCGCGGCATCCGATTTCGGCAAGCCTCGGCCTGCTGATCGTGCTGCTGAGTTCTGCGGCATGGGTGAATGCGCAGCCCTGGGCCCCCTGGACATTCCTGGTCGGCCTGCTGTGGTTCCTCTTTGTGCTGCGCGCGTGGTTTGCCGACGCCATCTCCGAATCCGAGACGGGCAAGTACGGCGACCGCGTGGATGCCTCGTTCCGCTGGTCGATGAGCTGGTTCATCTTCTCGGAAGTGATGTTCTTCGCGGCGTTCTTCGGCGCGCTGTTCTATGCCCGTACGATCGCCATGCCGTGGCTGGGCGATCTGAACAACAAGCTGCTGTGGCCCGACTTCAACGCGATGTGGCCGAACGCAGGTCCGGCCGGCACGGTCTCGCCGTTCACGACGATGGGCCCATGGCCGATCCCGACGATCAACACGGCGCTGCTGCTGACCTCCGGTGTAACGCTCACGTGGGCGCACCATGCGCTGCGTGAGGGCAAGCGTGCCCAGGTCATCCAGGGCCTGCTGCTGACGATCCTCCTGGGCTTCACGTTCATGGGCTTCCAGGCGTTCGAATACATCCACGCCTATCACGAACTGAACCTGAAGCTGACCTCGGGCATCTACGGTTCGACGTTCTTCCTGCTGACGGGCTTCCACGGCTTCCACGTGACCATGGGCGCCATCATGCTGTCGGTCGTGCTGGGGCGTGTGATCAAGGGCCACTTCACGCCGGAGCATCACTTCGCATTCGAAGGCGCTGCGTGGTACTGGCACTTTGTGGACGTGGTGTGGCTGGGCCTGTACGTGGTGGTGTACTGGCTGTAAGACAGCATCGGATCGGGGCGGCGCAGCGTCGCTCCATGACCTGGCCAACGGCCGGCGAAGACAATGCCGCAGACGGGACACCGCTGCGGCGTTTTCGCTTTTCTGGACTGACTGATCTGACGTGGGCTATTGGCCGAAGCGGATGCCGGTACTGTGAATCCATCCCAGCCGGTTCGCGACGAGGATGAAGATGAACAGCGCGATCGAGAAACCGACGCGGAACATCAACGAGCGAACGGTGCGGTTGCTGTGGCCCTTGTCGCGCATCAGGAAGAACAGCGCGGAGGCAAGGCTGCCGAGGATCAGCAGAAACGCAATGGCAACAACGATGCGCATGGAGGGCTGCCGGTTGGGCAATAACGGGTTGGAAATGACTGCCGAGCATTATCGCACCGGGGCTGTGCGATGACCGTGCGCGTGCCGATGCGCCAGTGGTTTGCGCCTGTGCCGATGTTGGCGGGCGTGGCGCTGATCGCGCTGACGTGCGCGCTCGGGCGTTGGCAGCTTTCGCGTGCGCACGAGCGCATCGAGCGCCAGGCCCGCATCATGGCGCTGGAAAACGCACCCGCCCAGCGCATCACCGCGCAGCCCGTGACAGCAGAGTCGGTGATTTACCGGCCGGTGCTGCTGCGTGGAACGTTCGACGTGGCGCACACGGTGCTGCTCGAGAACCGTCCGCACGTCACCAACGACGTATCGCGCCCGGGTTTCGAGGTGCTCATCCCGCTGAGGCTGGAAGGCGCCGGCGGGCGCGCCGTGTTGGTCGACCGGGGCTGGTTGCCGCGCGACCCGGCCGACCGCACGCGCATCGCGCCGTACACCACGCCGGCGGGCGAAGTGCAGGTTGAGGGGATGGCGGTGCCGCATGCTAGCCGGGTCTTCAGTCTGGGCGGCAAGGACGGCGCTGATGAAGTCGGCCAGCGACTTAGGCAGAATATCGACCTCGACGCTTTCTCGCGCGAAATCGGCGTGCCGCTCCAACCGTTCGTGGTGCAGCAGCAATCCGACGTGGAGGACGGCCTGTTGCGCGATTGGCCACGCGCAGACCTGGGCGCTGAGCGCAATTACGGCTACGCATTCCAATGGTTTGCGATGGCGGCGGCGGTGCTCGGGCTGATGGTCTTCTACAGCGTGCGGCGTTATCGCCGCTTGGTGGGCTCCTCCGAGCCCGCCTGAACACGAACTCGCGTTGCGGCTTAGTGCCGCAGCGGAATGGATTGGGAATCACATGGTGAATCAGGAATCCGCACCCGGCGCGCCGGGCACACTCGGGGCGTCCGAAGACCCGCGCATCGACGCGCGCACGCGCCGGGGCCGCTGGATGATGCTGTTGCTGCTGCTGGTGTGTGCCTCTCCGGTGATCGCGTCGTACCTCGCGTATTACGTGTTCACCCCGGCCGGTGGCAAGGCGGCGTATGGCGCGCTGGTCGATCCGCAGCGCCCCATCCCGAGCGGCCTGATGGTGCAGGACGAGCACGGCGCTGAAGTGCCGCTCGCCAGCCTCAAGGGCAAATGGCTGATGGTGTCGGTGGATGGCAGCGCCTGCGACGACAACTGCGCGCGCAAGCTGTTCACCATGCGCCAACTGCGCATCGGCCAAGGCCCGGACCGCGACCGCATCGTCCCCGTCTGGCTGGTGACCGACCGCGGTGAAATCGACCCGCGCCTCATCAAGGCCTACAACGACGATTACGGTGCCGTGCGCTTCCTGCGCGCCCCCGACCTGCCGAAGAACTGGCTTGCCGACGGCAAGACGCCGCCGACGGACCACCTCTTCCTCGTCGATCCGCTTGGCAACCTGATGATGCAGTTCCCGAAAGATCCGGACCCGAAGAAGGTGCGTGGAGACATGACGCGGCTCTTGAAGTATTCGCGCATCGGATAAGCCATGCTGCTGCAACTTGCTTCCATCGGCATCCTGATCGCGCTGATCCCGCTGTGCTACGTGCTGGTCAAGGGGGATCGCAACAAGTACCGCAAGCTGGTGTGGATCACCGCTTTCGTCACGCTCGACCTGATCATGTTCGGCAGCTTCACGCGTCTGACGGATTCAGGCCTCGGTTGCCCGGATTGGCCGGGCTGCTACGGCACCTCCAACCCGTTCCACGCCCGTGACGACATCCATGCCGCACAGGCCGCCATGCCGAGTGGCCCCGTCACGTGGATGAAGGCGTGGATCGAGATGACGCACCGCTACTTCGCGCTCGCGCTGGGCGTGCTGATCATCACGCTGGTGGTGCTGGCATGGGTCAAGCGCAAGGAGCTGAAGCAATCGCCTTGGTATGCGACGGCCGTGCTGGCGCTGGTGTGTGTGCAGGGTGCCTTTGGCGCGTGGACGGTCACGCTGAAGCTGCAGCCGGCCATCGTGGTGACGCACTTGCTGCTCGGCATGTCGTTGCTGGCCGCGCTGATCTGGCTCGGCTGCAAGAACGACGTGCCGCGTATGGTGGATGAGCGTGGTGCCTCGTTGCGCATGGCGGCGGCCATCGGGCTCGCGCTGCTCGTCGTGCAGATTGCGCTGGGCGGCTGGGTCAGCACGAACTACGCTGTGCTCGCCTGTACCGATTTCCCGCTGTGCAACGGCCAGTGGGTGCCGCCGATGGACTTTGCACACGGCTTCACGTTCTGGCGCCAACTTGGCAAGACTGCCGGCGGCGATTTCATCTCGCACGACGCGCTGGTTGCCATCCATTGGACGCACCGCGTGTTTGCGGTCGTCGTCCTGAGCTATCTGGCATGGCTCGGCGTGCGCGCACGTCGCATCGACGGTATTGGCCGTGTCGCGACGGTGCTGCTCGTCGTGCTGGCCGTGCAATTGGCGACCGGGCTGTCGAACATCGTGCTGGGGTGGCCGCTGCTGGCCGCCGTGGCGCACAACGGCGGCGCGGCCGTGCTCCTGTTGCTGATGGTGCGTCTGCATTACCTGATCGGGCTCGCGCAAGCGCGGGCGCCGATGCCTGTGGCGGCTGCCGTCGTCTGAATGCCGTCTGAACGTTTTTTATGAATACCGTGGCAACCCCAACAACTTCCACCCAACTTCCTGGCTGGCGAACGACCTCATCGCAGTATGCGGCGCTGACCAAGCCGCGCGTCACGCAGCTTGCCGTGTTCTGCGCCGTGATCGGCATGTTCCTGGCCACGCCGGGCATGGTGCCGTGGCCGGTGCTGATCGGCGGCGCGGTTGGCATCTGGCTGTTTGCCGGCGCTGCCTTCGCCATCAACTGCCTGGTCGAGCGCAAGATCGACGCGATGATGCGCCGTACGGCCTGGCGCCCGTCGGCCAGCGGCGAGCTGGGCACGCGGCAGATCCTGGTGTTCTCGGTGGTGCTCGGCGGTGCAGGCATGTGGACGCTGCACGTGTTCGCCAACGACCTGACGATGTGGCTGACGTTCGCCACCTTCATCGGTTACGCGATCATCTACACGCTGCTGCTCAAGCCGGCCACACCGCAGAACATCGTGATCGGCGGTCTCTCGGGGGCGATGCCGCCGGCGCTGGGCTGGGCGGCCGTCGCCAACAGCGTGCCGGCCGAGGCGTGGATCCTGGTGCTGATCATCTTTACCTGGACGCCGCCGCACTTCTGGGCGCTCGCGCTATATCGCCGCGCCGACTACGCCAAGTCGGGCCTGCCGATGCTGCCGATCACCCACGGCGAGAAATACACGCTGCTGCACATCCTGCTGTACACGCTCATCATGATTGCCGCGACCATCCTGCCGTTCGTCTACGGCATGAGCGGCTACATCTACCTGGTGACCGCGCTGGTGCTGGGCTTCGGCTTCCTCTCGTATGCGTGGCGCATGTACCGCAAGTATTCCGACGCGCTGGCGCAGAAGACTTTCCGCTACTCGATCATCTACCTGTCGATCCTGTTTGCCGCGCTGCTGGTTGATCACTACTTCAAGTTCGGCCCGGCGCTTACGCAAAGCGCGGCGCTGTGACGCGCAGGCGCGCCAGCATGCATGTGCCGTTGGCGTTACGCTAGGCGGTCTGCTTCCAACACGATGACCATGCTTTCTTTCCGACACCTCCGCGCCGCGCTGTTCGCCATGCTGGCCGTCGCCGTGCTGGCGCTCGCAGCGTGCAGCGACAAGCCCGCCTTCAAGAACCTCGACATCACCGGCTCCAAGAGCTTCGGCACCGATTTCTCGCTGACCGACCACACCGGCAAGCGCCGCACGCTGGAAGATTTCCGCGGCAAGGTCGTCGTCATGTTCTTCGGTTACACGCATTGCCCCGATGTCTGCCCGACCACGCTGGCTGAGCTGCGCGCCGTGATGGATACCCTCGGCAAAGACGCCGACCGCGTCCAGGTCCTGTTCGTCACCGTCGACCCGGAGCGCGATACGCAAGACCTGCTGGCCAAGTACGTGCCCGCGTTCGATCCGCGCTTCATCGGCCTGCGTCCGGCCAACGAGACTGAATTGAAGAAGGTCGCGTCCGACTTCAAGGTGTTCTACAACAAGGTGCCGGGCAGCTCGCCCGACAACTACACCATGGATCACACCGCCGGCAGCTACATGTTCGATCCGAAGGGCAACCTGCGCCTGTTCATCAAGCACGGCCAGGGCCCGGAGCCGATCGCACACGACATCAAGCAACTGCTGGCCGACTGATCTTCCGCCAGCCCCAAAAGAAAAAGCCCGCCGATCCTGGCGGGCTTTTCATTGCAAGGAACGCAGCTTAGGCGAAAGCCTGCAGCGCGCCCTTCATCTTCTTCATCGCAGCCGATTCGATCTGGCGAATGCGCTCGGCCGACACGCCAAACTCGTCTGCCAGTTCGTGCAGCGTCGAGCCGCCCGATCCGTCGTCGTTCACGTTCAGCCAGCGGGCCTCGATGATGCGGCGGCTGCGATCGTCAAGCTTGGCCAGAGCGGCTTCGATGCCCTCGCTTTGCATGCGGTCGTTGCTACGCGCTTCGATCACGCGGGTCGGCTCGTTGTGCGTATCGGCCAGGTAGGCGATCGGGGCGAACGACTCCTCGCCGTCGTCCAACTGGCCTTCCAGCGCAATGTCGCCGCCCGACAGGCGCGTTTCCATCTCGCGCACTTCCGTGCCCTTGACGTTGAGTTCGGCCGCCACGGCGTCGATTTCGTCCGACGTGAAGGTCGCCTGCGCATCCTGCTTGTGGCTGCGCAGGTTGAAGAACAGCTTGCGCTGCGCCTTGGTGGTGGCCACCTTGACCATGCGCCAGTTCTTCAGGATGTACTCGTGCATCTCGGCCTTGATCCAGTGCATCGCGTACGAGACGAGACGCACGCCCTGATCCGGGTCGAAGCGCTTGACGGCCTTCATCAGGCCGATGTTGCCTTCCTGGATCAGGTCGGCGTGCGGCAGGCCGTAGCCCAGGTAGCCACGTGCAATCGACACGACCAGGCGCAGGTGCGAGAGCACCAGACGGCGGGCGGCATCGAGATTGTCGTTGTCGCGATATTCGCGGGCCAGGCGTTGTTCTTCTTCAGCCGACAGCATTGGCACACGGTTGACGCTCTGGATATAGGCGTCGATGTTGCCCAGGTTGCCGGGGAACGCCAGCGCCCATCCATTACCGGCGTTGCCGGACGGCTGGGTGGCGATTGCGGAAACGGTATTCACGGGGATGACTGCGTTCACTCAGGACTCCTGTCGAAATCCAGTGGAGGTTTGGAAAGGCATCTTAGCACTCCGACCGGAAGAGTGCTAATAGGACATTTTTGCCTGCTTGATAGTTCCCGTAAATCAGGCGATTTGCCTTGATAGTGTGATGTTTGCGCCGCAGCAATATAGGCGGCGCACCCAGTCATAGACCGTCGCTCACGGCATCGGTTCTCGGCTAGGCCGCAGTGTTACGGCCGCGAGACTTGGCCCAATAAAGTGCGCGATCGGCTTCCCGTAGAGCGGCGTCGGGCTCACGGACCTCAGGGCCGGGGCACGCCACGCCGATGCTCGTGGTGACGTGCAGGATCGTGTCGCCGGGCAGGATGATGGGCGGGCGGATTGCACCGACGATCTTCTGGGCGGTGTGCAGCGCATCATCCGGGGCGTCGATGGGGTCCAGCAGGATGATGAATTCGTCACCTGCGAGGCGCGCGACAGTGTCGGTGCGACGCACGGCCCGCTGGAGGCGGCGTGCGACCTCCACCAGCACGGCATCGCCGGCGGCGTGGCCGTAGGTGTCGTTGATGTGCTTGAAGTGGTCGACGTCCAGGTACAGCACGCCCAGCGGGGCAGGCAGCCGCTGACGGCGCTCCAGCGCGGCGCGCAGGCGCTCGTAGAGTTCGTAGCGGTTGGGCAGGCCGGTGAGGGCGTCAAAGCGCGCCATGCGCGAAAGCTCCATCTCGCTGCGCTTGGCTTCGGTCACGTCCTGCACAAAGGCATAGAAGCCGCAGCGGCCGTCCTGCGCTTCGCCGGCATCGGGGACGAGCTGGCCCCGGAAGTGTCGCGTGCGGCTGCGCAGGCCGCTGGCAGACGGTTTTTCGTACCACGGCGCGGTGATCTCGAACTGGACCGATTCCCCGCGCTGGGCGCGCGCGAGATACGGTGCGAGCAGGGCGTACGTGCCGGGCGTGAAGACGCGTTCCGGCGTCTGGCCGCAGACGTCCTCCGGGGTGCGCTGCAGCCAACGTGCGTGCGTGACGTTGCAGAAGGTGAAGACGCCGTCTGGGTTGATGTGCGAGACCAGCAGCGGCGCGTTGTCGAGCACCAGCTTGAGCGCGCGTTCACTGCGCGCCAGGGCCAGCTCGGCGGCGGTGCGGGCCGTCAGATCCTGCAGCACCGAGAAATAGCCCCGCAGCGTGCCGCGATCGTCGTAGTCAGGAAAGTAATGACCGCTCAGGTAGCGGGGCACGCCGGTGCGCATCGACTGGATCTCGAACTGCACCGGGTACCCGGCCAGCACCTCCGTCATGTAGGGCAGCAGCGCGCGATAGTCCTCAGGGGCATAGATGTCGCGCACGTGGCGGTCGAGCATCTCGTCTTCGCGGCGGCCGAAGGCTTCGAGCAGAGTGCGGCTGGCAAAGCGGACGATGCCGTCGGGGTCGACATAGCTGAGCTGCGCCGGCACGTTGTCGGCCACGAGGCGCAGTTGTTCGCGGCTGGCGCGCAGGGCGTCCCGGCGGCGCTCGAGGCTTTCGTTGGCCGTGCGCAGCGCGCGTTCGGACGCGGCCAGCCGGTTGGCAAACGGACGCACCGTCAGGCGGATGACCAGCACGCTGCCGATCATCAGGCACAGCATGAAGGCGGCGAGTCGCTCGAACTGCACGCGCATCGGGGCGTACAGCTCGGCGCAGGCGATCTTGCTGATCAGCGCCAGGCCCGTGTGGCCGATCGGCGTGTAGCTGAACGACGTCGGCATGCCGTGGATGTCCTGCCACTGGCCGTAGCCTGCCTCGCCGGCAAGCGCCAGGCGCGACGGCAGCGGCTGGCGGTCGAGCGTCAGTGCCGGCAGCTCGAACACGTACGCATCGAAGCGCTGCGGAAACGACATGGCGCGGCCGCGCGCATCAACGCCTGACATCGCGAGCGTTTCGGTCTTTCCGATGCCGCGTTCGTTGGCGTAGCGTGCGGTCATGTGGGCGAGCGGTTGCTCGGCGACCAGCCAGCCGATCTGCATGCCGTCTGTCAGGACGGGCGTTTCCGTGCGCATGGCAAATCCGTGTACCCATTGCAGCGTGACGCGCTCGGGCGCGAGGCCGGCGTGCAGCGGAATCG
This sequence comes from Ralstonia flatus, assembly GCF_958439105.1. Taxonomy (NCBI): domain Bacteria; kingdom Pseudomonadati; phylum Pseudomonadota; class Betaproteobacteria; order Burkholderiales; family Burkholderiaceae; genus Ralstonia; species Ralstonia flatus. The sequence goes on from NZ_CAUDLI010000005.1 coordinate 154,600, forward strand.
ACAGCTCGGGCTTGGGCGTTTGCGTGCCGAGACTGACGATGCCCTCGCCCGCGAGCGTACGCAGTTGCAGGTACGAGTAGCCCTGTTCGCGATAGGCCTGCAGCGCGCTCTCGCTGCGCAGGCGCGCTGCGTTGTCGGCCGGATGCCGCAGCACGTCCTGGATGTGCGTGGCGGCGGCCACCAGCCGCGGGCTCTCCGCGCGCATGGCCAGCAGCTGATCGAACTCTTCTGCGTAGCTGGAGAGCGCCCGTGCGCGCGTGATGCCGAACGTCTGGCTGACGCTGTCGACCTGGATGATGAACGCCGTGATGGTGGCGCCCAGGCCCGCAAGGACCACGCAGCCGCCGCTGATCCAGACGATGGTGTCTTCCGGCGACAGCTGCAGGCGCAGCAGGCCCGGATACCGGACCATGGCGACGCACAGCACGCCCGTCACCACCAGCAGCGTGCAGATGGCGGCGACGTCCGAGGCGCGCCAGACCAACCATATCGGGTACAGATATTCGAGCGCCATGGCGCGGCCCAGCAGGTCGCCAGCGCAGAGCAGCATTGCCATGGCGACCAGGCCCCAGAACCACCGCGCGCGGTGCGGTTTGCGCAACGTCGGCACAAGGCTGAGGGCCGTCGCCGATGCGGCCATCGCCAGCGCGTGGCTTGGGTGCATGCCGCCGATCCATCCGGTCACCCACTGGCGGTCCAGCCATGTGTGCACGCCCCGAAAATCCAGCCCGATCGGCCAGCCGGTGATCATCTCCGCTATCCGCAGCGTGGACAGCAGGGCCACCACGCCGCCGAGCCCCCGGCCCACCGGATCCGCCCAGCGCACATTCGGCCGTACCGTGCCGACAAGCAGCGCCGTCAGCCCCGCGCCAAGCAGGGTCAGGTTGATGCCGGTGGCAAACACGATCAGCAGCCGATCGGTGCCGACCTTCACTGCCCACGGCCAATGCCGCAGCCAGCCGACCATCACGGTCAGCCCGACAAGGACGAGGAGAAAGCCGATGCCGCCGGCTAGGGCGACAAGCGGCCGGCGAGGAACCATGCAGGTAACGCGTAAGCGGGGCGGTTTCTGGGCGGATGTCTTCTAACCGGAAGATCGGCGGAAAACCGCGCCGCTTGAGCGTTTCCACCCAAATGGGTGGACAGAATTGTCATGTCTGCAATGTCGCGTGATCGCGGCGTTGTTCAATGCGATGCACGCGGCACTTTGCGTCGGCTCCCGTGGCGTCACGCAAGTTGGCTACACTGCCCAGACATTGCCGAAACCGTTACAGGAGCCGTCATGACGATCGTCGTCAGCAAGGACACCGAAGGCCTTTTCCGCCACAAGGTGACGTTTCCCGAAGGCGTCACTTATACCGATGTGCCCAAGCCGACAGGCGAAGGCAGCGCGCCCGACCCCCACGCCTACTTTGACGCGGCCCTGGCCAGCTGCAAGGCGCTGACCGTCACGCTGTATGCGCGCCAGCGCAAGTACCCGCTCGATTCCATCGACGTGGCCGTCGAGCACGACGGCACCCAGGAGCGCCAGGGCCGCTACAGGCTGCGCACGGTGCTGACCCTGCACGGCGACCTGAGCGACGAGCAGCGCGCCGACCTGCTGCGCGTGGCCGGCAAATGCCCCATTCACAAGCTGATGACGGAAGTCGAGATCAGCGTCGACACCGAGCTGGCCGAGCGCGCCTGAGGAGCTTTCCACCATGACGTCCATTCAGCACATCATCGGCCCGCACGTGCGGGATCTCGGCGGTTTCTCGGTCAAGCGCGTGCTGCCCTCGGCCGCGCGGCAGACGGTCGGGCCGTTCATCTTCTTCGACCACATGGGCCCCGTGGATTTCGCGCCGGGCGAGGGCATCGACGTGCGCCCGCACCCGCACATCGGGCTGGCCACCGTCACGTACCTGTTTGACGGCAGCATGGTCCATCGCGACAGCCTCGGCAGCGTGCAGACCATCACGCCCGGCGACGTGAACTGGATGACGGCCGGCAACGGCATCGTCCACTCCGAGCGTTCCTCGCCGGAAGGGCGCGAAAAGGGCGCGCGCGTGCACGGCATCCAGACCTGGGTGGCGCTGCCGAAGGATCAGGAAAAGGTGGACGCCAGCTTCGCCCATCACGCGGCCGACACGCTGCCCAAGCTGGAATGCCCCGGTGTGCAGGGCGTTGTCATTGCGGGGGATGCGTTTGGGCTGACGTCGCCGGTGAAGGTGAGTTCGCGCACGCTGTATGTGGCGCTGGAACTGGCCGCCGGTGCATCGCTGGTGATTCCGCCCGAGCATGCAGACCGCGGCCTGTATCTGGTCGAGGGCGCCGTCACCATCGACGGCGAGGCGCTCGACCCGCACCACCTTGCCGTGCTGGAACCCGGCGGCGACGTGACGCTCACCGCCCAGGTGTCGTCGCGCGTGATGCTGCTGGGCGGTGACCCGACCGACGGCCACCGCCACATCTACTGGAACTTCGTCGCCAGCGACAAGGCCGACATTGAAGACGCCAAGCAGCGCTGGGAGGCCGACGCCTTCGCCCACGTGCCCGGCGAAACGGAGCGCATTCCGCTGCCGTCCAAGTAAGACCGGCGATCGCTCAGGCAGCCTGCGCCGGTCGTGCACAGCGCACGATCGCGCGGACCTGCTTGGCGATCGGCTCCGGCACCGGCTGCTTGCCGTCGAGCACCGCTTCAATCCAGCGCGCCGTCGCCGCCACGTCCGTTCCCGCGGGCAGCTCAGGCGGTGCGTCGCTCGAACCTTCCACCGTTTCGATCACCGTTTCATGCGCGCCGTCGTGCAGCCACTCCACCGCGCTGCCGCGCCGCGCATCGGCCACCGCCTCGCCCTCGGTGCCGCGTGCCAGCAGCACATTGGCCGGGTGGCGCAGAAAGTAATCGGTGAGCGTGTCGCGGTATTCCGGGTGCGTGTAGCTGACCAGCCGTAACGCCTCGTGCGGCGCGTGCCCGCCAATGGGCTGCAGCATCTTCACCACCGTGTGGGCCGAATTGCGCAGGCCGACGATCTCGCGCTTGTCCAGCAACGATGTCAGCTGCGGAGAGAGCACGTCGATCGGCACGAACGCCAGTCGATCGCGTTCCAGGCGCTGACGTGCGTCGTCCATGTGTTCGCAGACCGGCCAGCCGAGCGCTTCGAACAACGCCGCCGTGGTGATGCGGCCGTCGAAGCGGCGGATGCCATGCACCAGCACGGGCACACCTTCGCGCGCCAGCAGCTTGGCCAGCAGCGGCACGAGGTTCGGCTGGCGGCGGGCGCCGTTGTAGCTCGGGATGACGACCGGCAGCGAATGTTCGGGCGTGTCCGGCGCCGGCAGCGGCCGGCAATGCGCATGCGTGGCCTCCAGCATGCCGTCGAGTTCTTCCGGCGTCTCGCCCTTGATGCGATAGGCCATGAGGATGGCGCCGAGCTGCACGTCGGAGATGCGGCCTTCCAGCATGGCGGTGAAGAGCGCACGGGCGTCGTGCTTGACCAGGGCGCGGGCGCCGTCTGCGCCGCGGCCGATTTCCTTGATGAACCGGGCGGCGGGGAAGGGGCCGTTAGCGAAGGCGTCTTCAGTGGCGGTGGCGGGGAGGATGGGGGGAGCGGGCATCAGGATGTGGCGGGGGTGTTTGCTTGGGTTTGATCATAGCGCTGGGGTTTGCGCTGGCGCTAGCGTGGGACGTGGGATGTTCTTTGATGGTGGTGAATTCCTTGTTTCAGCCCCTGCCGGGGCTGAGTCACTTTCTTTGTCTTGCCCAAAGAAAGTAACCAAAGAAAGGCGCGCCCGAGATGGCGACCCCTTCCTTGAATTTGTGTAACCGGGCGGAGACGGGGAAAACTCGCTTCGCTCAGACAGTTCCCCGTCTTGTTTCCGCCCGCTTACACAAATTCAAGGCGCCATCTAGGGCAGGAACGTCAAAGGCCACACCGACAGAGTGCGAAGGCAAGCGCTAGAAAGAGGCCGACTGCGCGGCGAACGTTTGGAATGCAAGACGAAGTCGGGCACTGGCAGAAGAGGGTTTGCTTTCCCCTTGCCCTAGATGGCGCCTTGAATTTCTGTCGCAGGGAGGAAAAAGAGGGGAGGCCTGTCTGAGCGCAGCGAGTTTGCCTCCCCTCCCTCCCTGCGACATAAATTCAAGGAGTCTTTCGCCATCTCGGGCGCGCCTTTCTTTGCTTACCTTTCTTTGGGCAAGACAAAGAAAGTAAGTCGGCCCCGGCAGGGGACGAAAGGGGGATGGACCACCAACCTCAAAACCAAAAGACCAAACACAAAAATTCAGGCAGCCTCCGCCACCGGATGCCTCTGCTTCCGATAAAGAAAATCCAACACCGCCGTCCGGCAAGCGTGATAAGCCGCATCCTCCGCCAACGCCATCCGATCCCGCGGCCGCGGCAAATCCACCGTCAACACTTCGCCAATCGTCGCAGCCGGCCCATTCGTCATCATCACGATGCGATCCGCCAGCAGCACCGCTTCATCCACATCGTGGGTCACCATCACCACCGTGCTCCCGGTCGCCGCCACGATCTTCAGCAACTCGTCCTGCAGATGCGCCCGCGTGAGCGCATCCAGCGCGCCAAACGGCTCATCCATCAGCAACACCTTAGGCTCCATGGACAACGCTCGCGCAATGCCCACGCGCTGCTTCATCCCGCCCGAGATTTCATGCGGATGCTTCTGCTCGGCATGCGACAAGCCGACCAGCGCCAGCGCTGCATGCGTGCGCTCACGCAGTTGCGCCTTGGTCTCGGTCTTGCCGAAGACGCGCTCGACGGCCAGATACACGTTGTCAAAGCACGTAAGCCACGGCAGCAGCGAGTGGTTCTGAAACACCACCGCGCGATCCGGCCCCGGCCCGGCAATCTCGCGCTCGGCAAGGATCAACCCACCTGTGGTCGGCCGCGTGAGGCCGGCAATGAGATTGAGCAACGTTGATTTGCCGCACCCCGAGTGCCCGATGAGCGCGATGCACTCACCGCGCGCCACCGTCAGGTCGATGTCGCGCAGGGCGACGAACGGGCCGCGCTTGGTCTTGAACGTCTGCCCGACGTTTTCAATGCGCAGGAATTTGTCTGTCATGGCGCTCCCCCAATGTCCTCAAACCGCGTCGTACGAGAAGCGCCGCGCAATCGCCAGCAGCGCGTGCTCGAGCAGCAAGCCCACCACACCAATCACGAAGATGGCGATGACGATGTGCTCGACCTTCAGGTTGTTCCACTCGTCCCACAGCCAGAAGCCGATGCCGACGCCGCCGGTGAGCATCTCCGCCGCCACGATGACCAGCCACGCCGTGCCGATCGACAGCCGCACGCCCGTCAGCATGTACGGCAGCACCGCGGGAAACAGCACGCGCGTGAACACTTTCCATTCGGAGAGATTCAGCACGCGCGCCACGTTCAGGTAATCCTGCGGCACGCGCGTCACGCCCACGGCAGTGTTGATCACCATCGGCCAGATCGAGCAGATGAAGATCGCCCAGATGGCCGCCGGGTTGGCCGACTTGAACAGCAGCAGCCCGATCGGCAGCCACGCCAGCGGCGATACCGGCCGCAGCAGGCTGATGATGGGCGAGGTCATCGCGTTGAGAAACGCAAAGCGCCCGATCAGGAAGCCCGCCGGAATGCCGATGACGGCCGCCATGCCGAAGCCCGCACCCACGCGCGCCAGCGAGGCCAGCACGTTCCAGCCTACGCCCTGGTCATTCGGGCCATTGCGATAGAACGGATCGGCGAAGAGCGCAACGGCCGCTTTCCACGTCACCGCCGGTGTCGGCAATGCGGGGATGGCCGTGGCAATGCCTTGCCACGCCAGCACGAAGAGCACCAAGCCCAGCACCGGCGGAAAGCCGCGCACCACGGCAGCGACAAACCAGTCGCGCGCAACGAACCGGCGACGTTCAGGGGCGGCGTCGGACTGCACGCCGGACAACGTTTTGACGAGCGTGTTCATGTCGGGCTCCATCGATGTGAGGGACCGCAATCAGAAATTTGGAAGGCCCGAGGCGTCAGGCTTTCAGCTTGAAGCCGTCCGCATACGCGGCGGGGTTCTTCGCATCCCACACCACGCCGTCGATCAACTTGGCCGTGCGCATGTCGCTCTTGGGCAGCGGCGTGCCGGTGGCGGTTGCCGCCTGCTTGAAGATGTCGATGCGGTTGACCTGCTTGGCGACGGCCAGGTAATCCGGATGCGCCTTCAGCAGCCCCCAGCGCTTGTGCTGCGTGAGGAACCACATGCCGTCCGACAGGTACGGGAAGTTGACCGCGCCGTCGTGGTAGAAGCGCATCGGGTCCGGGTCGTCCCACGTCTTGCCCAGGCCATTGGTGTAGCGGCCGAGCATGCGGTCGAGAATGATGTCCATGTCGGTGTTGACGTAGGACTTGGCGGCGATGGTCTCGGCCGTCTTGCGGCGGTTCGACGCCGACGCATCGATGAACTTGCTCGCCTCCAGCACTGCCGCGGTGAGGGCACGCGCCGTGTTCGGATACTTCTGCACGAACTCGGCCGTGGTGCCGAGCACCTTCTCCGGGTGGTCTTTCCAGATGGCCTGTGTTGTCTCGGCGGTAAAGCCGATGTTGTCTGCAATTGCGCGGGCACCCCACGGCTCGCCCACGCAGTAGCCATCCATGTTGCCTACGCGCATGTTCGCGACCATCTGCGGCGGCGGCACGGTGATCGCCTTCGCCTCCTGCAGCGGGTGGATGCCGTGCGCGGCCAGCCAGTAATACAGCCACATCGCATGCGTGCCGGTCGGGAAGGTCTGCGCGAACACATATTCGCGCTTGTCTTTCGCCATGACGGCCTTCAACGACGCGCCATTCTTGACGCCCGCGTCCTTGAGCTTGGACGACAGCGTGATCGCCTGGCCGTTGTTGTTGAGCGTCATCAGCACGGCCATGTCTTTCTTGGGGCCGCCAATGCCGAGTTGCACGCCGTAGATCAGGCCGTACAGCACGTGCGCCGCATCCAGGTCGCCCGATACCAGCTTGTCGCGCACGCCCGCCCACGAGGCTTCTTTCGACGGCGTGATCTTGATGCCGTACTTCTTGTCGATGCCGAGCGTGGACGCCATGACCACCGAGGCGCAGTCCGTGAGGGGGATGAAACCCACCTTCAGCTCGGTCTTCTCGGGCGCATCGGAGCCGGCGGCCCAGGCCCCGGCACGCACCAGCGGATCGATCAATGCCACGGCACTGCCTCCTGCAATCGTCGCCGCGGCTTTCATGATGCTGCGGCGCTTCGGGTTGATCGGGTTGACGAGAGCGTCGGTCTTGTCTGGCGCGGCCATCCATGGCTCCAAAGAAAAAGCGTCCCGACGCGCGACCGCCGCCCATCCGAAAGAGGGGCACGCTGCCGTGCATCGGGACGCCGTTGTCCCGTGCCGGTACCCACGTTGGCACCGGCTTCGCAGCGACACTTGCAAGGGGTATGCCAACGTTGACCGAGGCATGCTGGCGTTCCGAGCTCCGATCTCCACGCGCCGAGCTTTTTTCTCGGCGTTCCGAGCCCAGAGCTCGGCGCGCGAGGCTTTTTGCTCGGCGGTTGAGGCTCAGAGCTCGGCGCGCGGGGCTTTTTGCTCGGCGGTTGGGGCTCAGAGCTCGGCGCGCGGGGCTTTTAGCTCGGCGATTGGGGCTCAGAGCTCGGCGCGCGAGGCTTTTTGCTCGGCGGTTGAGGCTCAGAGCTCGGCGCGTGAGGCTTTTAGCTCGGCGGTTGAGGCTCAGAGCTCGGCGCGCGAGGCTTTTAGCTCGGCGATTGAGGCTCGGAACGCCACGTGTGGGGTTCGGAACGCCGCGCGCGACTGGTGCGTTTCCAGCGCCGGAGTTGTGCGACGCACCAAAACTGGGCGGCGGTCTGACTGCTCAGCCGGCCATCACGTCGATCACGCGTTGGGCGGCTTCCACCAGCTTGATGTTGCGATCCATCGCCATCTTGCGCAGGCGCTTGAAGGCGTCGTCCTCCGACAGGTTCATCTGCTTCATCAGCAGGCCCTTGGCGCGCTCGAGCACCTTGCGCTCGGCGAGTTGCGTCTTGGCGGTGTCCAGCTCGGCCCGCAATTCACGCTCGTGTTCGAAGCGGGCATAGGCGACGTCCAGCACGGCTTTCACACGCGTGGGCTTGATCCCGTCGACGATGTAGGCGGTGATGCCGGCGGCAAACGCCGTCTTGATGCGCGTGGCGTCGTCGTTGTCGGTGAAGAGCACGATCGGGCGGGGTGCATGCTGCGTGGCCACGCAGACGTGCTCGATGGTGTCCCGCGCGGCCGATTCGGAGGCAACGATCACCATGTCCGGCTGTGTCTCGGCGATGCGCTCGGGCAGCGTCAGGTCGGCGTCCGCCAGGCCGACGTCCACAAAGCCGGCCTCCGCCAGCCCGGCGCGGATCAGCTCAAGATTGATCTGTTCAGCGTCGAGCGGATCACGCACCAGCAGCACGCGCATGGGCGCAGCGGCGGGTGGGGCGGTTGGAATGGGCGGCTTCGTTTGCATGGTGCAAAGTGGGGCAGGGTGCACGCTGCTCATGCAAGAACCGCGCCGGCCCGGTGCGGGTGTATCCTCGCAAACTCGTCGGTCGCCGGGGGGCGGTGGCCGCAGTTTCCCACCTGTTCCAATCCGCTTAGTCAGAGGAGACCCGCATGACCGATTTCGTCGTCACCCCGCCCGCCGTCAATGGCATTCCCGTGCGTGGCGGGCAAGGCCAGTTTCCGGTGCGCCGTGTGTATTGCGTCGGCCGCAACTACGCCGCCCATGCACGCGAGATGGGTTCCGACCCCGACCGCGAGCCGCCGTTCTTCTTCTGCAAGCCGGCCGACGCCGTGCGCTACATCGCAGACGGCGAGACCGGCCAGTTCGTCTACCCGACTGAAACGAAGGATTGCCACTACGAGATCGAACTCGTGGTCGCCATCGGCACGGGCGGGCGCGACATCGCCGTGGAAACGGCAGCCAACCATATCTACGGTTACGCCATCGGCCTGGACATGACGCGCCGCGACCTGCAGAACGCGGCAAAGAAGGGCGGCCGCCCCTGGGAGACCGGCAAGGCTTTCGACGGCTCGGCGCCCATCGGCCCGATCGTGCCGGCCAAGGATGTGGCGCATCCGGACAAGGGCGCCATCACGCTGTCGGTCAACGGCCGCGAACACCAGCGCGGTGACCTGTCGGACCTGATCTGGTCGGTGCCGGAAACCATTGCGTATCTGTCGCGCCTGTTCGAGCTGCGCCCGGGCGACCTGATCTACACAGGTACGCCCGAAGGCGTTGGCCCCGTGGTCGTCGGCGACCTGATGGTCGGCAAGATCGACGGCGTGGGCGAACTGCACGTCAAGGTCATTTGATAGACGCGACAGAAGAGTCAGAAGCCATGTCGATCAAGCTGTACAACTACTTCCGCAGTTCGGCGTCGTTCCGTGTGCGCATCGCCCTGGAGATCAAGAGCCTGCCGTACGACTACGCGCCGGTGCACCTGCTCAAGGGCGAGCAACTGGCGCCCGACTTCGTCAAGCTGAACCCCGACGCGCTGGTGCCCGTGCTGTGCGACGGCAACGACGTGCTGAACCAGTCGTTGGCGATCGTCGAATACCTGGAAGAGACGCACCCCGAGCCCACGCTGCTGCCGGGCTCGCCCAGCAATCGCGCACACATCCGCGCGATTGCCCTTGCGATTGCCTGCGAGATCCATCCGCTGAACAATCCGCGCGTGCTGAAGTATCTGAAGAACACGTTCAACGTGGAAGAAGAAGCGCGCAACGACTGGTATCGCCACTGGGTGAAGCTGGGGTTTGCGGCGTTGGAAACGCGGCTGTCACAGTCGCCGCTGACCGGTGCCTACTGTGTTGGCGACACGCCGACGCTGGCCGACGTGTGCCTCGTGCCGCAGGTGTTCAACGGCAAGCGGTTTGATGTGGCGGTGGAGGATTACCCAACGCTTGCGCGCATCTTTGAGCACTGTATGGCCCAGGAGGCGTTTCAGCGGGCGGCGCCTGCGGCGCAGCCGGATGCGGCTTCCGCATAATCTGCAGCGTTACTGCGCAAAACAAAAACGCCCTGACCAAATCAGGGCGTTTTTACGTTGAAGCGTTGTGTGCGAGGGGGTTACCCCAACAACGCATCCGCAAATTCGCGCGCGGAAAACGGCTGCAGATCCTCCACCTGCTCGCCCACGCCGATGAAGTACACCGGCACCGGACGCTGCCGCGCGATGGCGGCCAGGATGCCGCCCTTGGCCGTGCCGTCCAGCTTGGTGACGATCAGGCCCGTGAGGCCAAGCGCTTCGTCAAACGCTTTGACTTGCGCGAGGGCGTTTTGCCCCGTGTTGCCGTCGATCACCAGCAGCGTTTCGTGCGGCGCCGTGGCCATCGCCTTGGCGGTCACGCGGCGCACTTTCTTGAGTTCTTCCATCAGGTGCAGCTGCGTCGGCAGACGGCCGGCGGTGTCCGCCATGACGATATCGATGCCGCGTGCGCGCGCTGCGTTCACTGCATCGAAGATCACGGCGGCCGGGTCGCCCGATTCCTGCGCCACGACCGTGACGTTGTTGCGCTGACCCCAGATCACGAGCTGCTCGCGCGCGGCGGCGCGGAACGTGTCGCCCGCTGCCAGCAGCACCGATTGACCGTAGGTCTGGAAGTGCTTGCAGAGCTTGCCGATGCTGGTCGTCTTACCGGCGCCGTTCACGCCCGCGATCATGATCACCATCGGCTGTTCGCGGCCGAGCACCATGGTTTTTTCCAAGGGGTGCAGCAGTTCGACCAGCAGATCGCGCAGGGCCGTCTTCACGCCTTCGGCCGTTTCGATGCGCTGTGCCTTGACGCGGCGGCGCAGTTCGCCGAGCAGGTATTCGGTGGCGTCGACACCGGCATCGGCCATCAGCAGCGCGGTTTCCAACTCTTCGAACAGCGCTTCGTCCACCTTCACGCCGACGAAGAGCGTGGTCAGGCCTTTGCTCGTCTTCGACAGTCCGGAGCGCAGGCGTGACATCCACCCCTTGCGGGCCTGTTCGATCACGGCGGGCGTGGGCACGGTTTCGACGTCGTCGGCTTGCACGTCGAGCGCAGGTTGCGCAGCAGGTGCGTCCGGCACGGCAACGTGGGCCGGCGCCGCGACAGGTGCGGGCGCGGGAGCCGGTGCAGAGACGGGCTGGGGGGCGGTAACCGGTGCGGGTATGGGGGTGGGGGCGGCGCCAGGGATGGCAGCCGGGGCAGGCGCCTGCGCGGCTTCGGGTGCCGCTGCGGGCGTGGGTTCGGCGGCCGGTTGGGGCTCTGCCTTGCGCTTCTTCCAGAAACTAAACATCGTAAAAGGCAGTCTATTTCGCCGTTAGAATCAAGCGTCGAATTTTATCAGACAGCCCTTATGCGCTCTTCCATGCGAATCGTTTCAAACCGGGCTCGGTCGCGAGTCTGGCAATTGGCCGCGACGGCCCTGGCGGCCGGCCTGCTGGCCGGTCATGTTGGCGCGCAGGAGCTGGCCGCTGCACCGGGGCATCCCGCCGCAGCCGTCACCGGTGGCAAGGTGGGCGCCAGCCAGTCCGACACGCACGAATACAAACTGCCCAATGGGCTGCGGTTGATCGTCAAGGAAGACCACCGCGCCCCCACCGTGGCGCACATGGTCTGGTATCGCGCCGGCAGTATCGACGAGCACAACGGAACCACGGGTGTCGCCCACATGCTCGAACACATGATGTTCAAGGGTACCAAGGCAGTCGGCCCGGGCGAGTTCTCCCGCCGCGTGGCGGCCCTGGGCGGCCGTGAAAACGCCATGACAACGCGCGACTTCACGATGTACTTCCAGCAGATCGAGAAATCGCACCTGGCAGATGTGATGGGGCTCGAAGCCGATCGCATGGCCAATCTCCAGCTCACCGACAAGGAGTTCAAGCCGGAGATGAACGTGGTGAAGGAAGAGCGCCGCATGCGCATCGACGACTCCGCCCGTTCCACCGTGTATGAGCAGATGCTCGCCACGCTGTTCAATGCCGCGCCCTACCGCAACCCGACCATCGGCTGGCCGGGCGATCTCGACACGATGACGGTGCAGGACGCGCAGAACTGGTATCACGCCTGGTACACGCCCAACAACGTCACCGTGATCGTCGCGGGCGATGTGAAACCCGACGAAGTCTTCCGCCTTGCGCAGCGCACCTACGGCAAGCTCAAGCCGCATGCGCTGCCGCGTCGCTATGCGCAGGAAGAGCCCAAGCAGATCGGAGTGAAGCGCATCTGGGTGAAGGCGCCGGCCGAGAACCCGTACGTTGTGCTGGCCTACAAGGTGCCGCGCCTGAGCGATGTGGAGAAAGACGTCGATCCGTATGCGCTGGAGGTCTTGTCTGCCGTGCTCGATGGCTATGACAACGCGCGCCTGTCCAGCCAGCTCGTCAAGGGCGAAAAGCGCATCGCCGACGACGTCAATGCCGGCTACGACGGCCTGAACCGCGGCCCGTCGATCTTCCTGATGGACGGCACGCCTGCCGACGGCCACACCACCGCCGAGATCGAACAGGCGCTGCGCGCGCAGATCGAGCGCATCGCCAAGGAAGGCGTGACCGATGCCGAACTGAAGCGCGTGAAGGCACAGGTTGTGGCCGCGCAGATCTACAAGCGCGACTCGGTCTTCGGCCAGGGCATGGAGATCGGCATGAACGAGATGAGCGGCCTGTCGTGGCGCTCCATCGATCGCCAGCTCGAGAAGATCAAGGCCGTGACGTCGGCGCAGATTCAGCACGTGGCCCAGACCTACTTCAGCGAAGACAACCTCGTCGTCGCCACGCTGCTGCCGCAACCGATCGATCCCAATAAACCGGCGCGCAAGGCTGTTCCCGGCATGCGCGATGAAGGAGGGCTGCGTTGATGCGCGCCATGTCTCTGACCCTGAAGACGGCGCTGGTCGCCATTGTTGCTGCGGCGGCGCAGAGCGCTCTGGCCGCGCTGCCGATCGAACACTGGACGGCCCCGACCGGCGCACGCGTGTTCTTCGTGCCGAGCCCGTCGATTCCGATGCTGGACATCAATCTCGATGTGGATGCGGGTTCGCGTTATGAGCCGGCTGCCAAGGTGGGCCTCGCCTCGCTCACAGCGGGCATGCTCGACAAGGGCGTCGCGGCGCAGGGCAATGCGCCAGCGCGCGATGAAGCGGCCATTGCCGATGCGTTTGCCGATGTGGGCGCGAGCTTTGGCGGCGGCGCCGGTGGCGACCGCACGAGCCTGCGCCTGCGCACGCTGTCCGACCCCGTTGAGCGCGGCCCGGCCATCGCGCTGATGACGCAGATCGTCTCGGCGCCGACCTTTCCCGATGCCGTGCTCGCGCGGGACAAGCAGCGCCTGGTGGCTGCGATTCGCGAATCCCTGACCAAGCCGTCGGTGCTCGCCGAGCGCGCATTCGGCAAGGCCATCTACGGCACGCATCCGTACGGGCAGACCGCTTCGCCGGAAACGGTGGAGAGCATCACGCGCGACGACATCGTGCGCTACTACCAGGCCAACTACACGGCCAAGCGCGCGGTGGTGACGCTGATCGGCGCGATCAGCCGCCAGGAAGCCGAGGCCATCGCCGAGCAAATTACGCGCGGCTTGCCCGCTGACGGCGCCACGCCGCCGGCGCTGCCTGACGTCAAGATGCCGCTGCCGAAGGCGGAGACGATCCGCATTCCGCACCCGGCGCAGCAGGCGACGATCATCCTGGGGCAACCGGGTATCGCGCGAGGCGACAAGGATTACTTCCCGCTGCTGGTCGGCAATTACGTGCTGGGCGGGGGCGGCTTCAGCGCGCGTCTGACCAATGAAGTGCGCGAGAAGCGCGGCCTGACGTACAGCATCGGCAGCTACTTCGCGCCCGCTGCGCAGCCCGGTCCGTTCGAACTGGCGCTGCAGACGCGCAAGGACCAGACCGAGGAAGCGCTGGGCGTGGTGCGTGACACCGTCGCCAAGTTCGTCGCCGATGGCCCGACCGACGCGGAGCTGAAGGCGGCCAAGGACAACCTCGTCAACGGCTTCCCCCTACGTCTGGACAGCAATCGCAAGCTGCTGGACAACGTGGCCAACATCGGCTGGTACAACCTGCCGCTCGACTACCTGGATACGTGGACGCAGCGCATCGCGGCTGTCACGCGTGAGCAGGTGCGCACGGCATTCCAGCGCGTGCTGCAACCGCAGGCCATGGCGACGATCGTGGTAGGCGGTCCGGAAAAAGCCGCCGCGAACTGACGTACCGCGTCTTGATCCGAAAAAACCGGCGGCATTTCCCGCCGGTTTTTGTTTGCGCTCGTTTTATGAGGCAACAGCCCCTAAAATCGCGCCCATGGCACCTCGTACCTCCAGCTCCAAAGGCCCCAAGGCCAAGACCGCCACGTCGCACGCGCGCGCACCGCAGCAGGTGCGCATCATCGGCGGGCAATACAAGCGCACGCCGCTTCCGGTGGTCGACGCAGACGGCCTTCGCCCGACCAGCGACCGCGTCCGCGAAACGGTCTTCAACTGGCTCGGTCAGGACCTGACCGGCTGGCGCTGCGCGGACATCTTTGCCGGCACCGGCGCGCTCGGCTTTGAGGCCGCTTCGCGCGGCGCCGCGCACGTGACGCTCATCGAAAACCACGCCCCGGCCGTGCGCGCGTTGCACGCCATCCGCGACAAGCTGGGCGCGCGCATGGTCGACATCGTCTCCGGCGACGCCTTTGCCTGGCTCGCTCGGCAGCCCGATGCTGCACTCGATGCGGTGTTCATCGACCCGCCGTTTGCGCAGGACTGGACGCTGCGCGCGTTGGAAGCCGCGACGCGGGTGGTCAAGCCCGGAGGCGTGATCTACGTCGAAGCAGCGCAGCCGTTGGCGGATGTGAGTGCTGATTCACATGACGCGGAGCCGACGGCCGGCCTCGCGTTGCCCGCCGATCTGGTGCTTCACAAACACCTGCGCGCCGGTGCGGTGCATGCGCATTTGCTGCTGCGCAAAAACGGTTAAACTACGCCGCTCGCAACCGGTGCATGAGCATCGGGCGGCACCTGCAAAGCGGGTGCGCCCGGTCGATATCGGTGGCACAGGCGGCAGGCTCGGGACCTGCTGCGCTCGATAACGCAACGGCGTCCGAATGCAGTACCGGCGCGGCCATGTCCCACGCCGACGCTTGCGGATGCTCTTTTCCCATTGGTGGAGGAACCATGGTGATCGCGGTTTATCCCGGCACTTTCGATCCGTTCACGCGCGGCCACGAAGACCTCGTGCGACGCGCATCCAACATCTTCGATGAGCTGATCGTCGGGGTGGCGCAGAGCCCGAACAAGCGGCCCTTTTTCGCGCTGGAAGAGCGCATCGAAATCGCCCGTGAGGTGCTCGGCCACTACACCAACGTGCGGGTCGAGGGGTTTTCCGGTCTCTTGAAGGATTTCGTACGCAAGAACGGCGCGCGCGTCATCGTGCGGGGCCTGCGTGCGGTGTCGGACTTCGAGTACGAATTCCAGATGGCCGGCATGAACCGCTACCTGCTGCCGGACGTGGAAACCATGTTCCTGACGCCGTCGGATCAATACCAGTTCATCTCCGGCACGTTCGTGCGCGAAATCGCCGTGCTCGGCGGTGACGTCAGCAAGTTCGTGTTCCCGTCGGTCGAAAAATGGCTCAAGGAAAAGACCGGCAAGTCGGAAGGGTCTGGCAAATCGGAATAAAATGACGCTTTGGCGAGCGCTGGCTCGCCGGCCATTTCAAGGAAGGCATCATGGCGCTCATAATCACCGATGAGTGCATCAATTGCGACGTATGCGAGCCTGAGTGCCCCAACGGCGCGATTTCGATGGGCCCGGAGATCTACGTGATCGACCCCGGCAAATGTACCGAATGCGTCGGCCACTTTGACGAGCCTCAGTGCCAGCAGGTCTGTCCGGTGGACTGTATCCCCAAGGACCCGGCCCATGAGGAAACGCACGAGCAGTTGATGCACAAGTACACCCAGCTCACCTCCGCACCACCACGCGCGGCGTGAACACAAAAAAGAGACGGCTTCGGCCGTCTCTTTGCATTGGTGCCTACCGTTTCGCTCGCAGAGCGCTTACTGGATCGGCAACAAATCTTCCGGCCCTTCGTACACATAGCCCGGCTCGCAGACGATGCGGTAGTGCGGGTAATGCGGACGCGGGGGACGCGGCACGATCGGAGCGGGTGCCAGGGGTGCTTGCGTGAATGGCTTGGCGCCATTCCCAGATTGGCGGAGCGCGCCCGCTGCCGGCGCGGGAGGCTGGCTGATCACCGGCATCGGCGTCGGATAGGGCTGCGGGTAGGGCACCGGCCCCACGTAGACGCGATGGCAGTAGCGAACGCCTTCCTGCGCCACCACCACTTTCTGCCGTTGCTCGCGGCGCGCCTGTTCGGCCGCTTGCGCTGCGATCTGGGCCTGGCGGGCGTCTTCCGCCGCCTGCGCTTTGCGGCGCGCGGTTTCCATCTGCTGGACTTCGGCGGCCTCGGCGGTGGCGCGCTCGCGGGCGGCCTTCTGGTCTGCGGCCGTGGGCGTGTTGTCGATCATCGGCACGGGCTTCGCGCGCGTACCGCAGGGATGGTCGGAATAGGTCGTCTGGCCGTTCTCGCTGCAGCGGTACACCTGCGCGTGCGCTGGCAGGCTGAGGGCTGCCAAGCCGAGCGCCAGGCCCGCCAGCACGGCGGCGCGTGAGGTCAGTATGGCGATCGGTGTCATGGCGGTGTCCTCTGTCTTGGCGGTTCAGCGTGCGGTATGCAGGCGCATCATGGCTTTTTCGGCGTTGCCGGCAATCAGCTCCGGCAGTGCATCCAGGCTCTGATCGATAGCGCGGTCGATGAGCTCCTGTTCCTCCTTGCGAGGCGCTTTGAGCACGAAGTTCGCGACGTCATGCTGGCCGGACGCTGCCGAGCCGGGCGGCAGCAGGTTGCGCGGGTGGCCGATGCCAAGCCGCAGCCTCCAGAACTGTTGTGTGGTCAGATGCGCGGCAATGTCCTTCAGGCCGTTATGGCCGCCGGATCCGCCGCCGAGCTTGAGCTTGACGGTGCCGGGCGGCAAATCCAATTCGTCGTGCACGACCAGGATTTCATCGGGCATCACCTTGTAGAAGCGGGCCAGTGCAACGGTAGCCAGCCCGGAGCGGTTCATGAAGGTCTGCGGCTGCAACAGCCACACCTCGTTGCCCCAGAGATTGGCGCGCGCAGCATAGCCGTGAAAGCGCGCCTCGTTGCGCAGCGTCACGTTGCCCATGCGAGCGAGCTGGTCGACCAGCCAGAAGCCGGCGTTATGTCGTGTCGCCGCATATTCGGCGCCCGGATTGCCGAGGCCGACGATGAGTTTGATCATGCGATTGGTATCAGGTTGAGGTGCAGGAGGCGCCCCTTGATCGTACAAGCATAGCTGCTTTCCGCAGCCTGGAGGCGGTGCGGCCCGCGCCGCTCAGGCGGAAAAAAAGCCCGGCGAGACAGGCTCGGCGGGCTTTTTTTCGCTCGCACCGAAGTGCGAGGTGCGGCAACTTAGGCTGCCGGCTTGTCTTCGCCTGCAGCAGCAGCGCCTTCTTCGGCGGCAGCGGACTTCTCGCCAGCCGGCACGCTGATGTTGGCAACCGCCGGGTTCTCATCGCCACCGTGGGTGAGGATGGTCACGCCCTTCGGCAGCTTGAGGTCGGCGATGTGCAGGGTCTGGCCGATTTCCAGCGAACCCAGATCCACTTCGATGAACTCCGGCAGGTCGGCCGGCAGGCACGACACTTCAACGTCGTTCAGGATGTGGTTCACGATGCCGTGGCCCAGCTTCACGCCCGGCGCAGTTTCCTGGTTCAGGAAGTGCAGCGGCACCTTGACGTGGATCTTTTCCTTGGCCGACACGCGTTGGAAGTCGACGTGCAGAACCAGTTGCTTGAACGGGTGCAGTTGGAAGTCACGCAGCAGCGCCTTTTCCACCTTGCCAGCCACTTCGATGTCGAGGATCGACGAGTGGAAGGCTTCCTTCTTCAGCGCGTGGTACAGCGCGTTGTGATCGAGTTCGATCAACTTCGGGGTGGCTTCGCCGCCGTAGATGATGCCCGGGGTCTTGCCGGCGTTGCGCAGGCGGCGGCTCGCACCAGTGCCCTGAACGCTACGCTCGAAAGCGACAACTTTCATGATTGCTCCAAACGAAAAAGACGACTCGCGACCAAGCCGTCTGGTGAACGGGGCGCCATATTGCGCCCCGCAGACATCGCAGAAGTGCCGTCTAGTCGACGTTTTCTGCGGTAAAGCATTGAATTATAACAGTAAGCCGCCCAGGTGCCGAATTATTCAGCAAACAGCGACATGATCGAGTCACCGCGCACGATGCGGGTGAAGGTGTCGGCCAGCAGCGGCGCGGTCGAGAGCTGGCGGATCTTGCCGCACTTGATCGCGTCTTCGCGCAGCGGGATGGTGTCGGTCACGACGACTTCGTCGAGCGCCGAGTCTGCAATGCGAGCAGCGGCGCCGCCCGACAGCACCGGGTGCGTGCAATACGAGAAGACCTGCTTGGCACCGCGCTCCTTGAGCACCTGCGCGGCTTTGCACAGCGTGCCGCCCGTGTCGATCATGTCGTCCATGATCACGCAGTTGCGGCCGTCGACTTCACCGATGATGTTCATCACCTCGGCCACGTTGGCCTTCGGGCGACGCTTGTCGATGATCGCCAGGTCCACGCCGAGTTGCTTGGCGAGCGCACGTGCGCGCACCACGCCGCCAACGTCGGGCGACACCACGAGCAAGTCTTCGTAGTTCTTCTTGCGCAGGTCTTCGAGCAGGATCGGCGACGCGTAGATGTTGTCGACCGGGATATCGAAGAAGCCTTGGATTTGGTCAGCGTGGAGGTCCATCGTCAGCACGCGCTCGACGCCTGCGACTTCCAGCATGTTGGCCACGACCTTGGCCGTGATGGCCACACGCGCCGAACGCGGGCGGCGATCCTGGCGGGCATAGCCGAAGTAGGGGATGGCAGCCGTGATGCGGCGGGCAGACGCGCGCTTGAGCGCATCGACCATCACCATCAATTCCATCAGGTTGTCGTTCGTCGGGGCGCAGGTGGATTGCAGAATGAACACGTGCTTGCCGCGCACGTTTTCCTGGATCTCGACCTGGACTTCACCATCGGAGAATCGGCCGACGAGGGCCTTGCCTAGCGGAATGCCTAGATGCTTGACGACAGCTTCTGCGAGTTTGGGGTTGGCATTGCCGGTAAAAACCATCAAGCCTTCGCTGCTCATCGGGGCACCTGTTTTGACTTCAGACGCGCCGGCTGGCTGAAGCCAACCGGGCTATTGCTGGGAACATAAGGAAGAAAATGGCAGGGGCGGAAGGATTCGAACCTACGCATGCCGGAATCAAAATCCGGTGCCTTAACCAGCTTGGCGACGCCCCTACACAACCGATCGGTTACTGCTTCCATTGCAGAAGCAATAACAGCAAACCTTACACAGCAAATCTTGCGAGCGGGTGATGCGACAGACCTGCCGCACACCGACCTTCCCATTCGGAAGGCACCTGATCCGCTACCGCTTGCGCCTGCTCAACGTTGTCGAACGGAGCAAATACGCAGGCGCCGGATCCGGTCATTCTTGCCAGAGGGCTGAACTGACGCAGCCAGACAAGTGCTCGGGCGATTTCGCCGTATTTCCTTTCCGCCACCGCTTGCAGGTCGTTGCGACCGTAAGCGAAAACAATTTGTTGGTCAGGAAAGTCCGTAATTATGGTGAGTGGCGTATCGCGTGTCAACCCTTCATCGGAAAAAATTGCAGGGGTGGGCACATGCACGCGTGGGTGGATCACCACGAAAGCCGCCGGCGGCAGCGTGACGGGCGTCAGTTCTTCGCCGATTCCCTCGGCGAAGGCGTTCTGGCCAAACACGAAGAAGGGCACGTCGGCGCCGAGCTTCAGGCCGATCGCCATCAGTTGCGTGCGCGGCAGATCAAGGCCCCAGAGACGATTGAGCGCAAGCAGCGTGGTGGCGGCATCAGAGGACCCGCCGCCAATGCCGCCGCCCATCGGCAGGCGTTTCTCGATGGCGATGTCGACGCCGTAGGTGCAGCCCGTTTCTGCTTGCAGCAGGCGCGCGGCGCGGATGATGAGGTCGTCTTCGGCAGGCACGCCCGGGATATCCGTGGTGCGTACGAGGCGGCCGTCGGAGCGGCGCGCGAAATGCAGCGTGTCGCTCCAGTCGATCAACTGGAAGACGGTTTGCAGCAGGTGGTAGCCGTCAGGCCGGCGGCCGACCACGTGCAGGAAGAGGTTGAGCTTGGCGGGCGCGGGGCAGTCACGCAGCTCGAGGGGTGCGGAGGACATGGCGAAGCGAGGCGTTACTGGTCGAGCACGAGTCGCACCGAGAGCGGCCCGTTGGCGCCGTGCTGACGATCGAGATCGAGCCGGCGGATGCTCGCCTTGGCGCCGTCGGCGTTGTTGCCGTTGTCGGCCCACGCGACGTAGCGGACGGTCCAGCCATTCTGCTCGATGGTTTCGGGGCGCGATTGCGCGTCGCGTGCCACGCGTGCCGGCGTGCCCGGAGCGGGGCGCGCGCGCAGCCAGTCGCGCAGGCCGGAAACCGGCAGCGAAAAGCCCAGCGCATCCTGCATCAGCGTGTCGACTTCGGGCGCGCGGCGCGGCGGCTGGTTCGGCAGTTCGAGCGTGGCGCCCTGGTTGCTCTGGCTGACGATGGCCAGCGTCTGGCCCAGCGGCGACATCAATTCAAGCTGCACGTCGGCGCCGCGTTCACGCCAGAGGAAGCTGCCGACGGCGCTTTGCTCGGTGTTGTTCTGCGTGTAGCGGGCCGAGAAGCGCCCTTGATAACGCGTGATGGTGGCATCGGCGTCTTGCGTGCCGGCGAAGAGATCGTTGGCTGGCCGCAGGCTTGTGCACGCGCTGAACAGCACGCAGCCGGCGCCGAGCATCAGCGCGCCGAGCGCGCGCGTGAACCGCATCGCCATCAATTTGCGCTCACGGGAACATTGGGCACCGGCTGGCCGAAGCGGCGCAGCGTGTCACGCAGGGTGGTGTCGTTTACGTCGAGCTTGGACGCTTCGGTCCAGATCTGACGCGCGTCGTCCTGCTTGCCCGATTGCCACAGCACCTCGCCAAGGTGCGCGCCGATTTCGGCTTGAGGCGCGGCAGTCCACGCCTTGCGCAGGATGTCGGTGGCGGCGGGCAGGTCGCCGCGACGGTATTTGACCCAGCCGAGGCTGTCGGCGATGTAGGGATCATCCGGTGCCAGCGACACGGCTTTCTCCAGCAGCTCCTGCGCTTCCTGCAGGCGCACGTTGCGGTCGGCCAGCGAGTAGCCGAGCGCGTTGTAGCCGATTGCCTGGGCGGGGCGCAGGTCGATCACCTTGCGCAGCAGCGTCTCCATGTTGTCGTAGTGGCCGTCGTGCTCTTCGAGCATCGCCAGTTGGTACGAATATTCGACGTTGTCCGGGTCGCTCTGGAGCAGTTCGTTGACGCGGGCGCGGGCGCGGCCGTAAGCCTTGGCGTCCATCAGCATGCCGATTTCGGCCTGGCGGATACCGTCCATCAGCGCCTGGCGGCGCGGGCCGTCGGGCACGTCTTCGGAGTCGGCAACGAGTTCGTCAAACGTCTGCTGTGCCTCGTCGATACGGCGCAGCTTGCCGAGCAACTGGCCACGCTTGATGCCGGCTGCCAGCGCGGTCTGGCCGTCGGCGTCGCCGTTGGCGGAACCGGTGATCTTGTCGACCCAGCCGAGCGCGCCGGCGTAGTCGCGCTTCTCTTCGGCCAGCTGGGCGAGGCCCTGATAGCCGGGCTCGGGGCTTAGCGTGGGCGACTTGGCGGTGGCGGCCACGTATTCCTTCAGGTAGCGCTCGGCGTCGTCGTACTGGCGCTGCTGCAGGTTCAACAGGCCCAGTGCAAGCGTGATGCGCGCATCATTGGGCGCGATCTTCTTGAGCGTTTCAAATTCGGCGCGCGCCTTGTCCTGCTGATTGCGCACGAGGTACATGCGGGCGAGCGCCAGGTGGCCATCGATGGACGCGGGTGCGGCTCTCAGGAAGCTGCGCAGGCCGGCGATGGCGGCATCGGGGTCGCCGTCGGCACGCAGTTCGGCGGCGAGGATGGCGGCATCTTCATACCCGGGACGCAGCTTGAGCGCCGTGTCCAGTTCCGTCAGCGCGCCGGTGGCGTCCTTGGCGGCAACCTTCGCGCGTGCCAAGGCCAGATGCGTCTCGGGGCGCTGCATGTCATGCGAGGCGATGCGCTGCAGCGCGTCTACGGCCCCAACCGGATCGCTGCTCTTGGACATCTGCTGCTGCAATTGCAGCAGGGCATCGGCACGCTGGCCGGGCGAGACCTTGTTCAACTGCGCCTGCAGCATCGGTTCGACTTCCGACCACTGGCCCGTGGCTACCAGCAGGAGCTGCTGCACCTGGCGAGCGGGCATGGACGTCGGCGACAGCTCCACCCACAGGCGGGCGGCAGTCAGCGCCTGCGCGGGGGAGCGTGTCAGAAACGCGATTTCGGTGGCGCGCTGGGCAAAGCGCGGGTCGCGTGTGTCTTGCGCGAGCGCGAGGTAGGTGCGGTACGCCGGTTCAATCAGCCCGCGCTGCAGCGACACTTCCGATGCCAGCACGCGGTACATGATGTCTTCATTGAGCGCGACACGCGGCAGATCGGTGCGCTCCGAACTCAGCAGGCCGGTGCGCGGGCGCGAGCGTTCAATCTGGACGGCCGCGCGACCACCTGTGCCGCCTTCCTGTGCAGCTTGGGCGATCAGCGGAGCGGCGGTCGTCGACTGCGACGACCATGCCGGCAGGCTCGTCAGCCCTCCCGCCACCAGCGCGGCCAGCAGGGCCGTTCTGCTGCGCGGGAATCGCCGCGGGCGTTGCGTCGCGGGCGAACGGGAGAGGGCGTGAGGCATGGTCTCGAAGCTCCGGATAGGGGTTCGGGGCATTGTAGCCTGACCGCTACAATCGCCCGCATCGTAAAAAAGGTTGGAGCAGCACATGGGATGGAGGTTCGATGCCTGAGTTGCCGGAGGTCGAGGTCACGCGT
Organism: Ralstonia flatus; assembly: GCF_958439105.1. NCBI lineage: Bacteria > Pseudomonadati > Pseudomonadota > Betaproteobacteria > Burkholderiales > Burkholderiaceae > Ralstonia > Ralstonia flatus. The sequence goes on from NZ_CAUDLI010000005.1 coordinate 177,561, forward strand.
CTGGGTTTGCTACCGCATATTACGGAGCGACGTATCGAGCGCGTCGTGGTGCGCCACCACGGCTTGCGCTGGCCGATCGATCCGGCGCTGCCGGAGTTGCTTGCGGGCCTGACCGTCACGCGCCTGCTGCGCCGGGGCAAATACCTGCTCATCGAATGCATGCCCGTGGCGGGGCAGTCCGGCCGCCCCGCCGATACCGCAGGCGGCTGGCTGCTTATCCACCTTGGGATGACGGGCACCTTGCGCGTGCTGGAAACGCCCGTGCCGCCCGGCCCGCACGATCACGTCGATATCGAACTCGCTGACGCAACTGGCGTATCCATCACACTGCGCTATCGGGATCCTCGCCGCTTTGGTGCCGTGCTTTGGCATGCGGGCGACGAAGCCGGCCTGGCTGAACATCCGTTGCTCCGCAATCTCGGCATCGAACCCTTCGACGCGCGATTCGACGGAGACTGGATGTTTGCCCGCACGCGCGGGCGCCGGGTCGCCATCAAGTCGGCGCTCTTGGCCGGCGACATCGTGGTCGGCGTGGGCAATATCTATTGTTCGGAAAGCCTGTTTCGCGCAGGAATCAGGCCGACCACCGCGGCGGGTCGCATCAGCCGGCCCCGCTATGCGGCACTGGCCGAGGCCATTCGCGCCACGCTGGCAGATGCCATCGCACGGGGCGGCAGCACGCTGCGTGACTTTGTCGGCTCGGACGGACAAAGCGGCTACTTCCAACTCGATGCCTTCGTGTACGACCGCGCTGGTCTGCCGTGCCGGGTGTGCGGCACGCCGATCCGCCAGATCGTGCAGGGTCAGCGCTCGACGTTTTACTGTCCGACCTGTCAACGCTGATCGACCGCATCACGCCACCCGAAGCCGCTGAAAAAGGCCGTGCTGGAGCGATCTAGACGCCATTTCGCAAGGTTTTTGAAGTGGGGTGCGGGGCCTTCGATGGCATCCCGCAACACTTGTCTGCTCGGGCTGGAGAACCTTGCGGAAAGTTCGCCCGGAAGCCGGCGGTTCGCTGTATCGTTCCACCTAAATTTGTGCATTTCTGTGCCGTAATTGGGCGGTAACAGCGATGTCGAGGGGCGCGCATTTTTTTTTGGCGGTCGGGTCGCGCACACAAAATAAGACAGAACGATGAACAACACACTGAGCACACAGTTCGAGCAGTACAGCGCCTGGCGCGCTTCAGTACTGCAGTCGGTGGGGGAATTCCAGGACTGGCTGCAAGCGCAGGAGCTGTACGACGCCCAGGCCGACATGCGCGCGCAGCGCATCCGGGGCGTGCTGCGCAGCGACAAGCTCAAGGTCGCTTTCATTGCCGAGTTCTCTCGTGGCAAGAGCGAGCTGATCAACGCCATCTTCTTTGCAGACTTTGGCCGCCGCATCCTGCCGTCGTCGGCGGGCCGGACCACGATGTGTCCGACCGAGCTGATGTACGACGAAAGCTATCCGCCGTCGATCCGTCTGCTGCCGATCGAGACGCGCCTGCACGATGCGTCGACCGCTGATTTTCGCGATGCCGAAAGTCATTGGCTGTCGGTGCCGCTCGATCCGTCGTCGCCCGAGGGCATGCTCGAGGCGTTCCGCCACGTGGTGGAAACCGTGCGCGTGCCCAAGGAAGAAGCCGAGCAGCTGGGCCTCTATAACGACGCCGATCCCGACGCCGCGTTCTCGGTGGATGCCGCGGGCACGGTCGAGGTGTCGAAGTGGCGGCACGCGATCATCAATTTCCCGCATCCGATGCTCAAGCAGGGGCTGGTGATCCTGGATACGCCGGGCCTGAACGCCATCGGTACCGAGCCGGAACTGACGCTGCGCCTGATTCCGGATGCGCATGTCGTCGTGTTCGTGCTGGCAGCGGACGCCGGCGTGACCAAGAGCGACCTGGAACTGTGGCGCTCGCATGTGGGCGGTGGTCAGCGCAAGGGCTGCATCGCGGTGCTCAACAAGGTCGATGGCCTGTGGGATCCGCTCAAGTCTGAAGAAGAAGTCGAGAGCGAAGTCAGCCGCCAGATCATGACGACGGCGCAGGTGCTCGATATCGATGTCGAGCGCGTGTATCCGGTCTCGGCGCAGAAGGGCTTGCTGGCGAAGGTCAGCCACGATCACGAACTGCTGGCCAAGAGCCGGCTGCCGGAGCTGGAGTCGGTGCTGTCGGATCAGCTGATTCCGCAGCGTCGCGAGATCGTTACCGAGCAGGTTCAGCTGGCGGTGAAGGACATGGCCGCCGGTGCGCAGCAACTGCTGCAGATGCGCCGCCGCGACATCGTCGAGCAGCTGTTCGAACTGCGCGGCCTGCGCGGCAAGAACCACACGATGGTCAAGCACATGCTGATGCGCGTGCAGGGCGAGAAGGAAGAGTTCGAGCAGAGCATTGCCAAATTCCAGGCGCTGCGCACGGTGTTCGGCCGCCACAGCGCGGAGATCATCAAGAGCGTGCAGCTCAAGCAGATCCGTTCGACCATGCGCGAAGCGCGCGAGAAGATGAAGGAGCGCGTGTTCTCGCGCGGCCTGCGCGACGACATGGACAAGCTGTTCGGCCACCTGACCGGCCTGGTGCGCGACGCGGCCAACCGCATCGACCAACTGCACCAGATGGTTGACGGCATGTACAAGAAGTTCAACGCCGAGCACGGCTTCACGCTGTCGCCGCCGCTGCGCTTTTTGGGCACGCGCTACGACGCCGATCTGAAAGAGACGCTGATGCTCGCGCACAACCACTTTGGCGCGTTCAGCTTCCTGACGCGTCCGAAGCCGCAACTCGTGCACGGTGCATTCTCGACGGTGGCCAGCCGCGTGCTGGACACCTTCCAGGACATGAACCGCGACATCGAGATCTGGCTGAAGTCGGTCATGACGCCGCTCGAAGCGCAGGTGCGCGATCACCAGAAGCAACTGCGCAAGCGTGTCGATTCGATCGAGCGCATTCACGAGGCCACCGATACGCTGGAAGCGCGCATCACAGAACTGGAAGCGCTGCTCAACACGCTGGACGAACGCAGCGGCACGATCGCGCAGTACACCGATCGCATTCTCGCGGCCGGGACGATCCTGGAGCGGCAGTCGTTCGCGGCCTGACGCGCATCGTTCGTTACGGAGAAGGCGCCTGCGGGCGCTTTTTTCGTTCTGGTAGGATCGCCGCCAGCGCGCACGTTCCGTCCGCCGCTTTTCCATCACACGCATGACCGCCAGCCCCCGCCGCACGCGCCGCGTTGCTCAGCCCGTTCCCGTATTGCCGCCGATTCCTGACGATTTCGCCACGCGCGTGATCGCCTGGCAGCAGCGTCATGGCCGTCACCATCTGCCGTGGCAGAACACCGGCGACGCGTATCGCACATGGCTCTCCGAGATCATGCTGCAGCAGACGCAAGTGAGCGCGGTGCTGGGCTACTACGCACGCTTCATCGAACGCTTCCCCACCGTGCACGCGCTGGCCGCTGCGCCGGCAGACGACGTGATGGCTGCGTGGGCGGGCCTCGGCTATTACACGCGCGCACGCAATCTGCATCGCTGCGCGCAGATCGTGGTGGCGGAGCACGGCGGCATCTTCCCGCATGATCCTGAGGTATTGGCGACGCTGCCGGGCATCGGCCGGTCGACCGCGGCGGCCATCGCTGCGTTTTCGTACGGCGTGCGCGCGGCCATTCTCGATGGCAACGTCAAGCGCGTCTTCGCGCGTGTGTTCGGCATTGATGGCTTTCCTGGTGACAAGCGCGTCGAAGACACCATGTGGCGCATCGCCGAAGCCGTACTGCCGCCGGCCGAGGGCATTCAACCGTACACGCAGGGTTTGATGGATCTGGGTGCCACGGTGTGCACGCGCGGCAAGCCCGCATGCCTGAGCGGCGAGCGGCCTTGTCCGCTCGAATCGCTATGCGAAGCACGCAGTAGCGGTCGCGTGATGGAGCTGCCGGTGCCGCGCCCGCGTAAGGCGATCCCCGAGCGCGCCGCCACCCTTGTCATCGCGCTGCACGCCGACGCGGTGTTGCTGCAGCGTCGCCCGCAACGCGGTATCTGGGGCGGCTTGTGGTCGTTGCCGCTGGTGGGCGAGATGGGCGACGCGCTCGACACGCATCCGCTGGATGTGGGCACCGTGCGTCGTGCCGCGCAGGCCTATGGCGACGTCTCCACCGTGGAGATGGCCGGCGCGCTCACGCACACCTTCACGCACTTCCGCCTGCACATGCATCTGCTGCGCGCGGAGATCGCCACACCCGCCGCGCTCGACGACGACTGGCGCTGGGTACCGCTTGCACAACTCAATTCGGTGGGAATGCCTGCGCCGGTGAAATTGGCGCTGGAGACGCTGGTACAGCCAAGCCTGATCTGACGAACACGGCCAGGCTTGGCCGAGTTGGCATCACAGAATGTGGTGCTGCTTCATGTAGCGATGGACGATCTCGATGCGCATGCCGGCGTCCATCAGCTCCATCAATTTCTGCTTGGCCTTGAGCGGCACCGGCAGCAGTTCGCACAGCCGATTCGCGACCCAGCTCGGGCTGTTCCATTCGTAGGGTTCGACCATCGGAACGTTGCCGTCTTCGCGTGAGCCGAGCGTCGTGATGATGCGGCGCAGGGCGCCCACGCAATCGTCGAAGAGTTCGCCCTTGCAATCTTCCACGTCGGCGCCGATGGGCTCCACCGTGCCGCGCATGAGGCCGTTGGGCGTCGTCTCGAACGACAGCACCTTGAAGCGCTGCGTACCACGCACCTTGATCATCAGTAGGCCCAGTTGCTCCATATCGCATTCGGTGATGTGGGCAATGCAGCCCACGTCGACTGGCACGGTCGGGTTGTCGGTGGTGCCGACTTCGTTGCCGCGCTCGATCAGGCAGACGCCGAAGGGCGTCTTGTCGCGCAGGCACGTGCGCACCATGTCCATGTAGCGGGCTTCGAAAATGCGCAGCGGGAGAAGGCCGCCCGGAAACAGCACCGTGTGCAACGGAAACAGCGGCAACTCAGTGGGCAGCGGCGGCAGCGGCGAGAACGGTGAGAGAGCGATGTCTTCTTGCATGGACGGGCTTTTCGGCAGGCGGCAAGACCTTCGCGTGGCGCCGCGCAAGAAGCCGCATCCAGATGAAACGGAGTCGCGCGCGGGACATATCCGGCGCGGTCAACCGTCTACGGCCAATTCGCGGTGGCGGACCAACACATTACCATGCGCGCGGAAGTACGTGGCAAGCCGTTCCGCGATGTATACGGAACGATGCTGGCCTCCCGTGCAGCCGATCGCGACGGTCAGGTAGCTGCGGTTGTCGGCGATGAAACTCGGCAGCCACTTTTCCACGTAGGCGCGAATGTCTTCGGCCATCGCAAGCACCATCGGCTGGCTTTGCAGGAAATCGATGACGGGTTGATCGCGGCCCGTGAGCGGACGCAATTGCGTGTCGTAGTACGGGTTGGGCAGCGAACGCACGTCGAAGACGAGATCGGCGTCGGTCGGCACGCCATGCTTGAAGCCGAACGATTCGAACATCAACGTGATGTCGTGCGGCTCGTCGCTGATGAATTCTTTGATGTACGCGCGCAGGGCGTTGGTGCGCAGCGTGCTGGTGTCGATGCGATGGGCCGGATCGGCAAGCGGGCTGAGCAGCTCGCGTTCCATCTCGATCGCTTCGATGAGCGAGGTGTCGAGGCCCTTGGCGGCGGCCTGCACGTTGGCGGCGGTATCGGGGCGGCCGTTGCGGATCGACAGCGGATGCCGGCGGCGCGTCTCGGAATAGCGCTGCACCAGCGCGTTCGTGCTCGCCGTCAAAAACAGCATGCGCACGTCGTGTTCCTTGCGCAGCACGGTGACCGTCTCGGGCACCTTGCGCAGCGATTCACGGCTGCGGATGTCAGTGGCCACGCCCAGATGCGTATAACCCTGGTCCGCCAGATAGCGCGCCAGTTCGGGGATGAACTGCGCGGGCAGGTTGTCGACGCAGTAGTAGCCTGCGTCTTCGAGCACGTTCAGGGCGACCGATTTCCCTGAACCCGACATACCGGTGATGAGAATGATCCGCATGCCGCGAGGATAGCATCCCTGTGTTGCAAAGCAGCGACCAACAAAAAAGGCGACCGATCCGGCCGCCTTTTTTCGAGCGAAGTTAAGGGAATGCTCAGCCCTTCGAGAGGCATTCTTTCTGGGCGTTCTTGTACTCGTCGCCCTTCTTGCCCTTGTTGGCCTTGGAGCAGGCTGCCATCTTTTCCTGCTGCGTCATCGGCTTGGCGGCCGCAGCCGGTTTGTCCGACAGGCAGCCTTTCATGAAGGCCTTGCGCTCGTCGCCCTTCTTGCCGGCGGCGTCCATGTTGCATTGCTTCATCTTGTCTTGCTGCGAATTCTTGGCTGCCGGGGCGGCAGCAGGTGCGGCGGGCGCGGCTGCGGGTGCGCTGCCTTGGGCGAAAGCCTGGCCGGCGAGGAACGGGAGCGCCAGGGCGCAAGCGGCAATCAGTTGTTTCATCGTCGTATTCTCCTTGGTACCGTCAGAAGAGCGGGCGAAAACAAGCCGCCGCGCTCGCGATGAACGCCGCCGCGTTGTGTGCTCGGCGCATTCCCTCCCACAACGGGGCGGCCGCACGTCGGGTTGACGTTTCGCAGCGAAAACTAGGGTAAACCGGTCTGAATACGAAACTTTGTGGCGGCTTTGTTAAAGCAGACGGCCCTGGGGCGAGTGCGATGCGGCTTCTGCCTGCATGGCGGCGCGCTGGCGGTCCATGAAGTCGCGCAACGTATCAATGCCGCGCAGACGCAGGATGGTATTGCGCACGGCGGCTTCGACCAGCACAGCCAAGTTGCGGCCGGCGGCCACCTGGATCTTCACCATGTGGATCGGCAACCCCAGCACATCGAGGTATTGCGAATCGAGCGGCAGGCGTTCGAACTCGCCATCGTTGCGGCGCACGAGCTGCACGATCAGCTTGATCTTCATCTTCCGGCGCACCGCGGTTTCACCGAAGATCGTCTTGATGTCGAGCAGGCCCAGGCCGCGCACTTCCAGCAGGTTCTGCAGCAGCGGCGGGCAGCGCCCCTCAATGAAGTCCGGACCCAGCCGCACGAAGTCGACTGCGTCGTCGGCAACGAGGCCGTGGCCGCGCGAGATCAGTTCCAGGCCCAACTCGCTCTTGCCCAGACCCGAATCGCCCATGATCAGCACGCCCATGCCAAGGATGTCGAGAAACACCCCGTGCATCGTCACGCGCGGTGCCGAGATGCGCGACAGATACAAGCGCAGGTGATCGATGACGGCAGCCGAGGAAATCGGCGACGTGAACAGCGGCGTAGACGAACGCGTGCAGCGCAGCTCCAGGTCCGGGGGCGGATCCACACCATCGGCCACGACCAGGAAGGGCGGCTCCAGCAAGATCAGCTCGCCCATCTGTCGCTTGCGGTTTTCTTCCGACAGGCGCTGGTAGTAGGTGATCTCGGGCTTGCCGAGCACCTGGATGCGATTTGGATGGATGAGGTTCAAGTGCCCGACGAGGTCCGCCGCGGAGGTCGCTTCCTTGGCGAAGTCCACGTCGAACGCGCGGTCCGCGCCCTCCAGGCCGGCGACCCACGACAGCTTCAGATCGGCTGCGTTGTCGTCAAAGATCGATTGGGCGATGACGCCGGTCAGTTCCATAGCAGGGCACGGTGGTGCCGACGGGGCATAGCGCGTTCGCAATCGGTTGCGCTTGCCCCCGATTGCGCTGCGATCAGGGCCGCCAGTCGGTCAGTAGCTGGTGAATCGCCTCGGGCGACGGCAGGGTGGCGAGGCCTTCGCGCATGTCACGGTCGGACAGCAGCTGGGCGATTTCAGACAGGATTTCCAAATGCTGCTGGGTGGCCTGTTCAGGCACCAGCAGGAAGATCAGTAGCGAGACCGGTTTGCCGTCGGGTGATTCAAAGGGCACCGGTTCGGACAGGCGCATGAAAGCGGCCAGCGGTTGCTTGAGCCCCTTGATGCGCCCGTGCGGGATCGCCACGCCGGCGCCTAGGCCTGTGGAGCCCAGCGACTCGCGCGCGAACAGGTTGTCGGTGACGACTGCGCGCGTCACGCCGTGGTTGTTCTCGAACAGCAGGCCGGCCTGTTCAAATACCCGCTTTTTGCTGGTTACGCTGACGTCGAGGGCAATGTTCCCGGGCGGCAGCAGTTTGGCCAAGCGATTCATGTGCAATGCGTGAAATGAGCGGCGTCCTTCTGCACCAAGATGGCGCGCGGACAATGGGGTCATTATAGACCACGTGCCGCGGCGCTTTGTGCGGCGCACCAGCGGTGCACCGCGCAGGGCAGAGAAGCGAATCCCCCAGGGCTGCGATCAGCCGGTGCCGGCACTGTGCGCCCGGCATCGACCCTGTTTTTGCCAGCATCGCGCCAAAAGCCGCGCCACGCCAGCATTCATACTTTCGTCAGATTTTAGCCCGACTTAAATCCGTTGCAATCGGATTCGTCACGAATGCACCACGGCATAAAAAAACCGCGCCAACTCGGGGCGCGGTTTTTGCGGTGCCGTCCTGCTATTGCTGCATCTGCACGGCCTGGAAGGCTTGGTGCTTCATGCTGTCGCGATCGTGCCCTTGCACGCGGTCCTTGTACTTGATCACTTGCCTGTCCAGTTTGTCGACGAGTAGGTCAATGGCCGCATAAAGATCTTCATGGTGTGATTCGACGAAGACGTCCTTACCTTTGAGGTGCAGGTTGATTTCCGCGTACTGACGCCGATCCTTCTCCTTGTGGTTATCGACCGATAGCAACACGCTGACGCCAATCACCTGATCGAAGTGCCTGATCACACGCTCCAGTTTCGTTTCCACGTACTCACGCAAAGCAGGCGTGATGTCCAGGTGGTGTCCACTGAGTTTGAAGTTCATAGCGGTTCTCCTTCTCAAGATGAGCCGCACCGGAACTGCCCGCGATGCGGCTATAAAGACTTGCGCAAATTCACTGCAGGGATCTTGAGGGCTTCGCGGTATTTGGCCACCGTCCGACGGGCCACCACGAATCCTTGTTCGCCTAACAGTTCGGCAATTCTGCTATCGGACAGAGGATTCTTCGGGTCTTCGGCTCCTACAAGTTGCTTGATGAGCGCGCGTATCGCGGTGGATGACGCGGCCCCGCCGGTTTCCGTCGATACATGGCTGCCGAAGAAGTACTTCAACTCGAACGTCCCCATCGGGGTCGCCATGTATTTGTTCGTTGTCACACGGGAGATCGTGGACTCGTGTAGACCCAGTGTATCGGCTATTTCCCGCAAAACCAAGGGGCGCATGGCGATTTCGCCGTGCGTGAAGAAGCTCTTTTGACGCTCGACAATCGCTTGCGAGACACGCAGGATCGTATCGAAGCGCTGCTGAATGTTCTTGATCAGCCAACGTGCTTCCTGCAGCTTCTGCTGCAGATTGGCGGCGCCTGATTCACCGCGACTGCTGCGCAGGATTTGCGCGTACATGTCGTTGATGCGCAGGCGCGGCATGACGTCGGGGTTCAGCTGCGCCATCCAGCCTGCGCTTGTCTTGCGCACGACCACGTCGGGCACCACGAAGTCCGCTTCGGCGCGGCCGAATGCATGGCCGGGGAACGGCGCCAGTGAACGAATCAGCTCATGTGCGGCTTTGAGTGCAGGCTCATCGACGGAGAGTGCCTTCTTCAGGCGCGTGTAGTCGCGCGCGGCAAGCAGTTCAAGATGCTGATTGACGATGATGAGTGCCAGCGCTTTCGCGGGCGAATCGAGGCGATGCAGTTGCAATGACAGGCATTCGGCCGCCGAGCGTGCGCCAATGCCGGGCGGATCAAAGCTCTGCAGCATGCGCAGCGCGGCTTGCAGTTCGTCGAGTTCGACTTCGAGTTCGGCCGGCAGATCTGCCAGGATTTCGTCGAGCGTGCCCGACAGATAGCCTTCGTCGTCGAGCGACTCGATCAGGAAGATGACGAGGCCCTTGTCGCGCATCGACAGCTTGAGCGGCGCGAGTTGTTCCATGAGGAATTCGCGCAGGCTTTGCTCGGCTTCGCGCAACTGCAGTGGCGCGCGATCGTCTTCGTCGGATTGCGGCTTGCGGGCGAAGTCGTCGAGGCTCCAGTCCGAGCGGTCGGAGCCGTAATCGCTGTCGAAATCGGCGCCGCTGTCGTGGCCGTTCTCGTAGCTGTTGTCGGCGCTGTCGCTGTTGTCGCCACCGTTGGGTGCCGGCGGAGGCGATTCCGTGGGCAGGGGTGTGGCGCTGTTGCTTTGCAGCGCACTCACGGAGCCGTCTGCGCCAATGCGGGCGGAGGTGTCGAGCCACTCGTTTTCCCGCTCCAGCAGCGGGTTTTCGGTCAGGGCTTGCTCAACTTCCTGCTGCAGTTCGATGGTCGACAGTTGCAGCAATCGAATCGATTGCTGCAACTGCGGCGTGAGCGCGAGGTGCTGAGAGAGGCGGAGCTGGAGCGACTGTTTCATGCGGGCTATTCTATGCCCAACACTTCGCCGATGGAACGGATTTTGCTTTAAGGTGCGGCTTTGCCACGTCCTTAAGGCGTAAGCGTGCAACGCGGCTTACATCCGGAAGTTATCGCCCAGATAGACCTTGCGTACATCCTCGTTTTCGATGATCTGCTCCGGCATGCCCGCAGCGAGCACGGTGCCTTCGCTGATGATGTAGGCGTGATCGCAGATGCCCAGCGTTTCGCGCACGTTGTGATCGGTGATCAGCACGCCGATGTTGCGGTCTTTCAGGAAGCTGACGATGCGTTGGATTTCACCGACGGCGATGGGGTCGACGCCGGCAAACGGTTCATCGAGCAGGATGAAGCGCGGCGACGAGGCGAGGGCGCGCGCGATTTCCACGCGGCGACGTTCACCGCCCGAGAGCGACAGCGCGGGGTTGTCGCGCAGGTGAGCGATCTGCAAGTCGTCGAGCAAGCCGTCGAGGCGGCGATTGACTTCGTCTTGCGACAGCTTCTTGCCGTTCTGCTCCTGCAGCTCGAGCACCGCGCGGATGTTTTCCTGCACGTTGAGCTTGCGGAATACCGACGCTTCCTGCGGCAAATACGACAGGCCCATGCGCGCCCGCTGATGGATCGGCAGCCGGCTGATGTGCTCGCCGTCGAGCACGATGTCGCCGGCGTCCAGCGCCACCAGGCCGACGATCATGTAGAACGAGGTCGTCTTACCCGCGCCGTTGGGGCCAAGCAGACCCACCACTTCGCCGCTTTTCACGTCGAGCGACACGTCCTTGACCACCGTGCGCGTGCCGTAGCGCTTCTTCAGATGGCGGACGACCAGCGTGCTGGAAGTCGTGGCCTGCGGCGCTGCAGTTTTCGGGGCGAGAGTGGTGGCGGACATAAGCGAAGCAGAAAAGACAGGCGATACGGATCAGGGCTTGGCGGCCGGGTTTGATGCCGGTGCGGCAGGCGTGCTCGTGCGCGGCGCGAGAACGGCGCGCACGCGGCCCGACGGATTGGCGGCGGTGGCGTTTTCAGCGCCGCCCGAGGCCGTGTAGAACTCCTTCTGGCCGTCGTACGTGATGACCGCGCCGCGGATCTCGTCGAGCTGCGTCGCGCCTTGCAGGCGCTCCATGCGGGCGCGGGTGATCAGCTTGGAAATCTCTTGCTTGCCGTCGTATTCGATGCGCTCGCCCCAACCCTGAATGTACTCGTCGACGTTGTCGCGCTTCTGGCGAATGAAGGCGAGATTGCCGGGCTTGGAAGTGGCGACGGCGTAGTTGTAGCCCTCGGGGTCGGTCCGCAGATCGGCCTGGTCGGAGCGCAGCACCATGGTGCCCTTGGTCAGCACCACGTTGCCGGTCAGGTGATAGACCTGCTTCAGATCATCGTAGCTGGCGTTGTCGGCTTCGAGCACGAGCGGCTTGTCGCGATCGGCGCGCTCGGCGTGCGCGGGCAGAGCCGGAAGCAGCAGCGCAGCGGCGATGGCGAGGCCGGCAGCACGGAGGGAATCAGTCATGGGGATCACGTCGGAGAAGGGCGCGGTCGGTGGGCGTTGTCAGGTGTCGGGGGCAGAGTTTACTGCTTCGGCGCCCCCAGCCCTTCGATTCGGCCGCGCACGTTGCCCAGCAATTGTACTTGGCGCGTCACGTTGTTGAAGATGAGGCCGTTGGCGTTCATGATCGACGGCCCGCGATGCAGCTCGACCGGCTTGTCGGTGCGCACGATGTCGTCGTTGAGCAGCACCTGGAAGTAGGTCGAGTCGGCCGTCATCAGCGGGTCCTGGCGGGCGTCGGGCCCTTGTGCGCGGATGACCTTGGCGTTGTTGTACAGATCGATGATGGTGCCGTCGCCGTTCATCTTGCCGAGATCCGCGCGGGCGGTGACCTGCGGCCGATCGGGCGCATAGACGCGCAGCGCCGGATAGGTGACGTCGTAGGTCAGGTCGTCCTCATAGTGATTCATGTGGACGCCGGTAAAGCGGTATTTGGTCGTGCCGGTCTCGTCGAGCGCCGTGGCCGAGATGCCGTCCATGGTGTAGTCGGGGATGTGGCGCTTGGGTTGCGTGGCGGCTTCGTCGGTTTGCGGGGTGTTGACCTGCACGAGCAGGAACGTGACGCCGCAGACGATCGCCATCAGCAGGATCGGCAGCCCGCGCAGCATGATCTGCAGCACGGAGGAGACGAGGCGTTGGGAGCGTTCGCTGGCCATGGAGTCAGGAGGGTTGCGGGGCGTGCAGCAGTTGCGCGAGCAGGGCGTCGTAGGCGCCTTGTGCCTTGAGGATGAGGTCGGCCACTTCGCGCACGGCGCCGCGTCCGCCCGTGGCTTGCGCGACATAGTGGGCGCGGCTGCGCAGTTCGACATGGGCCTGAGCAGGGCAGGCGGTAAAGCCCACCATCGTCATCACCGGCAGATCGGGCCAGTCATCGCCCATGTAGCCGGCGTCTGCTGCTTGAAGTTGCGTGGCGGCCAGCAGGTGGGCAAACGCCTCGCGCTTGTCGGCTACGCCTTGGTACAGATGTTCGATGCCGAGTTCCCCGGCGCGCCAGGCGACGATTTCGGATTGCCGCCCGGTAATGATGGCCGACGTGACACCGGCCTGTGCCAGCAGCTTGATGCCGTGGCCGTCGAGCGTGTCGAATGCTTTGCTGATTTCTCCCTCGGGCCCGACGAGCAGGCGGCCGTCGGTCAGCACGCCATCGACGTCGAACACCATCAGGCGCACGCGCGCGGCGCGCTCCATTGCCTGCGGAAAGCGTGCGTCGATGTTGCTGTGGACGCTGTCGGCGGGAAACGGGGCCGGAGTGATCATCAGCGGCGTGGGCGGTCAGATGACCTTGGCCCGCGTCAGGTCGTGGATGTGCAGCGCGCCCACCAGCAGGCCGGCGGCATCCACCACCAGCAACTGGTTGATCCGGTGCGTTTCCATGACTTCGACGGCTTCAACGGCGAGCTGGTCGGGACCGACCGAGCGCGGGTTGCGGTGCATGACCTCGTGGATGGGCACCGTGCGCCAGTCGCGCGGGGTTTCGAGCAGGCGGCGCAGGTCGCCGTCGGTGAACACGCCCACGGCATGGCCATCGGCATCGACCACGGCGGTCATCGCCATGCCCTTGCGGGTGATTTCCATCAGCGCTTGCGACAGCGGCGTGTCTTCATTCACGTGCGGGATGGCGTCGCCGGCGCGCATGACGTCACGCACGTGCGTCAGCAGCTTGCGGCCGAGCGATCCACCCGGATGCGAGCGGGCGAAATCTTCGGCACCGAAGCCACGCGCGTCGAGCACCGCCACGGCCAGCGCATCGCCCAGCGCAATCTGCGCGGTGGTGCTGGCGGTGGGGGCAAGGTTCAGCGGGCAGGCCTCGACATCGACGTGCGAGTTGAGCACCACGTCGGCGTGCTTGCCGAGCGAGGACTCCGGGTTGCCCGTGACGGCGATCAGCTTGGCGCCGAGCCGCTTGACGAGCGGCAGGATGACGTTCAGCTCCGAGACTTCGCCGGAATTGGAAAAGCCGATGAAAACGTCGTCGCGCGTGACCATGCCGAGGTCGCCATGGCTGGCTTCTGCAGGGTGCACGAAGAACGCCGGCGTGCCGGTCGAGGCCAGCGTGGCGGCAATCTTGCGCGCCACATGGCCCGATTTGCCCATGCCGGATACAACGACGCGCCCGGTGCAGCCGAGCACCATTTCGACCGCACGCGCAAAGTCGGCGGACACCTGGGTTTTGAGACCGAGGACGGCTTGCGCTTCGATGTCGAAGGTTTGCTGCGCCAGCGCAAGTGCTCGATCCGGATTGAAATTCGCTATCATGGCGGCGAAGTATAACAACGATTGACACTGTTCTCGGCCGCGGGTGGCGCGTCGGGGCTTGACTTGCGGGGAGTGGCGGAGCGTGCGGGCGCTCCGTTTTGCTGCGCCGCGGCAATCGGCTTTCAAATCACTTTTCTTCCCGTCGCCACGCCGTCATTTTTTGCTGTGCGGCGTCTCGCGTATCGCGTTCTTCGTTTATACCCTGGCATCGGTCTTGCAGCGCCTGCGTGCTCGTTTGTGCACGCACCGGCCTGATGCGCGGGTGCTGCCCCTCCTGTTCAACCCCTTTCGATCGGTTTTTCGCGTCGCATGCATTCGCCGCTGGAACTCACCCTTGTGTTGTTGTCCGCCGCTGTCATCGGCGTGGTGCTGTTCCGCATGCTGCAACTGCCGCCGATGCTGGCCTACCTCGTGGTAGGTGTGCTGATCGGGCCGAAGGCGACGGGGCTGGAGTCCGATTCTGCCCAGACGCGCTATCTGGCCGAGTTCGGGGTGGTGTTCCTGATGTTCTCGATCGGGCTGGAGTTCAACCTCTCCAAGCTTCGTTCGATGCGGCGGCTGGTGCTGGGGCTCGGCGCGTCACAGGTGGTGCTGACCATGCTGCTGACGATTCCGGCGTCGATGCTGCTGTCGCACTGGTATCCGCTGTCGTGGCAGGCCGGGCTGGCGCTGGGCGGCGCGTTGGCGATGTCGTCCACGGCCATCGTCTCGAAGATGCTGGCCGAGCGCTTGCAGCTGGAAACCGAGCACGGCCGCAACATCATCAGCGTGCTGTTGTTCCAGGATCTGGCGGTGGTGCTGCTGCTGATCGTCATCCCGTCGCTGGGCAAGAACCCGACTGACCTGGCGCTGGCGCTGTCGGTTGCGGCCCTGAAGATCACCGTTGCGCTGGTGCTGATCCTGTTCCTGGGCCAGAAGCTCTTGTCGCGCTGGTTCCACCTGGTGGCGGCGCGGCGCTCGCAAGAACTCTTTATGCTAAACCTGCTGCTGGTCACGCTGGGCATGGCGGCGCTCACGGAGCGGCTGGGCCTGTCGATGGCGCTGGGCGCGTTCCTGGCCGGCATGCTGGTGTCGGAAACACCGTACAAGCTGCAGGTGGAAGAAGACATCAAGCCCTTCCGCGACGTGCTGCTGGGGCTCTTCTTCGTGACGGTGGGCATGCTGCTGGACCCGCGCGTGGTCTTCGAGCATTGGGCGCTGGTGCTGGGCCTGGTGATGGCGCCGGTGCTGTTCAAGTTCGTGCTGATTGCGCTGCTGGCGCGGGCCTTCGGCTCCGGCGGCGGTGCGGCGATCCGCACGGCCCTGGGGCTGGCGCAGGCCGGTGAGTTCGGCTTCGTGCTGCTCAACCAGATCGACGGCATGAAGCTCATCGACCCGCTGCTCGGCCAGGCGATCCTGGCGGCGATGCTGCTGTCGATGCTGCTGGCGCCGTTCCTGATCCAATACAGCGATGTGATCGCGATGCGGCTGTCGCGCACGGATTGGCTGATGCAGTCGCTGGCCATGACCAAGATCGCCGCGCAGAGCATCGCCACCGAGCGCCACGTCATCATCTGCGGCTACGGGCGCAGCGGCCAGAACCTGGCGCACATGGTGGAACAGGAAGGCATCGGCTACGTCGCGCTGGATCTGGACCCCGACCGCGTGCGCGAGGCCGCCGCCGCAGGCGAGCATGTCGTCTATGGCGATGCGGCGCGGCGCGAGTCGCTGGTGGCCGCCGGTATCCACCGCGCAGCGGCGGTCGCCATTACCTACGCCGACACGGCGTCTGCATTGAAGGTGCTGCACCACGTGCAGGCCCTGGAGCCGACCCTGCCCGTGATCGTGCGTACCATCGACGATGCGGATCTCGACCGCCTGCAGCAAGCCGGCGCCACGGAGGTCGTCCCCGAGATCATCGAAGGGAGCCTGATGCTGGCCTCGCACGCGCTGGTGCTGCTGGGCGTGCCCTTGCGCCGCGTGGTGCGCCGTGCGCAGGAGATGCGCGACGCACGCTACAGCCTGCTGCGCGGCTACTTCCACGGCCAGGATGACGAGGAAGACATGCTCGAGCGCGACGCCGTGCGCCTGCATTCGGTGCCGCTGGCCAAGGGCTCGCCCGCCATCGGCCGCAAGCTCGGGACGATGGGGCTGGAGACCTTCAAGACGTCGGTCACGGCGATCCGGCGCCAGGGCATTCGGGCGCTCGATCCGGACCCGGACACCGTGCTGGAACTGGGCGATATCGTCGTGCTGCGCGGCACGCCCGAGGGACTGCAGATGGCGGAGGAGCGGCTCTCGCCGCGTTGATGCGCGGGGCCTACTTGACGAGCGCTTCGAGCAGCGGCCCCCGCGAGCGGCGGGGCGGCGGAGTATCGGCCAAGTTGGGCGGCAGGCCATCGAGCACCGCTGCGGCGTCGAGCGAACTGATCGACACCCGGGTATCGGCGGGAATGCGCCCGTCCTGCTGCAGCATCAGATAGCGCAGGCAGCAGACGCGCAGGAATGACGCGAAATTCGCCACCTCGCCGCGTCGCTCCAACAGCTCGTCATAGAGTTTGCTGATGAGCTGGTTGACCGTCAGGCCGTCGCGCTGGCCGATCTCTTCGAGCACCTCCCAGAACAGGCATTCCAGCCGCACGCTGGTCGCCACGCCGTGCAGGCGGAGCGAGCGCGCGAGGCTGTCGTACGAATGGGGATTGGCGCGGATGAAGATTTCGCACATGGCCGGGCTCCTGGAGTGCCCGGCGTGCGGGCAACCGAGTCAGTGTAGAACCCGCGTGCCCAGGACTTCAAGAAACTGCGCCAACCACGCTGGATGTGCCGGCCACGCGGGCGCCGTGACGAGCTTGCCGTCGGTGTGCGCTTGGTCGACCGGGATGTCCTTGAACGTGCCGCCTGCGGCCGTGACTTCCGGGCCACATGCCGGATAGGCGGAACACGTCTTGCCTTCCAGCACGCCCGCCGCCGACAGCAACTGGGCACCGTGGCAGATCGCGGCGACGGGTTTGTCCGCCTGGAAGAAGTGACGCACCACTTCCAGCACGCGGGCATTCAGCCGCAGGTATTCGGGCGCCCGGCCGCCGGGCACGACGAGTGCGTCGTACGTGGCCGGGTCGACGTCGGCAAACGTGGCGTTGACGGTGAAGCGATGGCCCGGTTTTTCGGAGTACGTCTGTGCACCTTCGAAATCGTGGACGGCGGTCGCGACGGAATCGCCGGTGCGCTTGTCCGGGCAGACCGCGTGCACCGTGTGGCCGACCATCTGCAGCGCCTGGAAAGGAACCATGACCTCGTAATCCTCGACGTAGTCGCCGACCAGCATCAGAATTTTCTTTGCCATCGCCGTGTCTCCTGTATGGTTGCGGTTTCCCCATTGTGGTTCGGCGCCAATCGGCCCGGGTGGTAGCCCATTACCGCAGACCACGTTTCCTGCTTTCCTGTTTTTGCCATGAGCCAAGTCCCTCATCACCAGGCGGCGCTGCTGACGCCGTCGTCCGTTCCCGCGTCCACCGAACTGGGCGATGTGTCGCGCTACCTGCGTGACCGGATCCGCACGGTGCCGGATTGGCCGCAGGCCGGGGTGATGTTTCGCGACATCACGCCGCTGCTGCAGGACCCGAAGAGCCTGCGCGTGCTGGTGGACGTGTTCGTCCATCGCTACATGGGGCAGGGGCTGAACCTGGTGGCGGGCATCGATGCGCGCGGGTTCATCCTCGGCTCGATCGTGGCGTACGAGCTGAACCTGGGCTTCGTGCCGATCCGCAAGAAAGGCAAGCTGCCGTTCAACACGGTGGCCGAGGAGTACATGCTCGAATACGGCAGCGCGACGGTGGAAATCCATGCCGATGCCTGCAAGCCCGGCGACCGCGTCTTGTTGATCGACGATCTCATCGCCACCGGCGGCACCATGATGGCCGGCAAGCGCCTGCTGGAGCGGCTGGGCGCGACGGTGGTGGAGGGCGCTGCGATTGTCGACCTGCCCGAACTGGGCGGCTCGCAATTGCTGATCGAAGGCGGTCTGCCGCTCTTCACGGTCTGCCGCTTCGACGGTCACTGAGCGGCCGGCAACGACGTGGCGTGATGCGCTAGCCGCATACATTCATGTGACAAAAATATGACGTTCTACTGCCGCGCGCAGTAGCATGAGCCTTTCCATTTTCGGCGCACACCGGGAGACGTCGATGCCACACGTAGTGCTGTTTCTGCTGACCTCGATCGCGATCACCGTGATGCCGGGGCCGGACAACCTTCAGGTCATCGCGCGCGGTGCCAGCCAGGGCCGCAAGGCCGGGCTGTCGGCGGCGGCTGGGTTTGCGTCAGGGTGCCTCTTTCATACGACGCTGGCGGCGCTCGGGCTGGCCGCCGTGCTGCAGTCGTCCCCGGTGGCGTTCCAGGCGATTCGTTGGCTGGGCGCCGCGTACCTGATCTGGTTGGGCGTCCAGGCACTGGGCAGCAAGGGCGGCGTCGGCCTGAATCCTGCTGGACCGCAGGCGGCACCCGATCTGTGGCGCGTGTATCGCCAGAGTGTCTTCGCCAATTTGCTCAACCCGAAGGTGACGTTGTTCTTCGTGGTGTTCCTGCCGCAGTTTGTCGATGCGCAGGCGGGCCACGCAGCGCTGCAGATGTTACTGCTGGGTGGCGTGTTCATGGCGCAGACCATCGTCGTGTTCAGTCTCTACGGCTGGTGCGCGGCCGCGCTGGGCGGTTGGATGCGCCGTACGCCACGCGCGTCGCTGTGGCTCGACCGGGTGAGCGGCTGTATTTTCATCGGGCTGGGCCTGCGCGTGGCCCTGACCAAATAAGCAAGACAGAACGGCATCGATGATCACCCTGCTTAATCTGCTTTCTGGCGTCGCCCTGTTGGTGTGGGGCACGCAGACCGTCAAGGTCGGCATGTTGCGCCTGTATGGGGCGGACTTGCGTCGCCTGCTGTCGCGCAGCGTCTCGAACCGGTTCTCTGCGCTGCTGGCCGGCATCGGCGTGACGTGCCTTGTGCAGAGCAGTAATGCGACGGCCACCATCGTCGGGGCGTTTGTTGCGCAGGGGCTGATGGGCGTGTCGTCGGCGCTGGCGATTTTGCTGGGCGCCAACGTGGGCACGGCCATCATGGCGCAGGTGTTTGCGCTGGACCTGTCGTGGCTGTCGCCGTTGCTGATCTTCTTTGGCGTGATCCTGCATCTGTCGCGCAAGGGCAGTGCGGTGGGGCACTTTGGGCGGGTGCTGATCGGCCTGGGGCTGATCATGATGGCGCTGGAGCTGATCTCGATCGCGTCGAGCCCGATGGTGGAAGCCAATGCGCTGCGCGTGCTGCTGGGCTCCATCTCGTCAGACACCGGTCTGAACATGCTGATTGGCGCGGTGCTCACGCTGCTGTGCTATTCGAGTCTGGCCGTCGTGCTGTTCTGCGCGACGCTGGCGGCATCGGCCGCGGTGTCGGTCAAGGTGGCCTTTGCGATTGTGCTGGGCGCAAACATCGGCAGCGCCGTGGCCGCGTTGGCGACCACACCGTCATCGAGCCAGGCCGCGCGCCGGGCGACGCTCGGCAACTTGCTGTCGCGCATGCTGGGCGCGGCGCTGGCGCTGCCGTTCCTGGACACACTGGCAGCGTGGGCGCCGCACGCGGGCGTGGCGCCGCAGCATGTGGTCGTGGCGTTTCATGTGGTGTTCAACGTCGCGCTGGCGGTGCTGCTGATCGGCTTTACCGAAGCGATGGCGCGACTGTGCGCCCGCATCCTGCCGGGCGGTGCGCATATCGACGATCTGGTTGCGCCGCGCTATCTCGATCCCTCTGCGCTGGCTACGCCAACGTTGGCGCTTGGCAACGCGGCGCGCGAGGTGCTGCGCATCGGCGATCGCGTTGAACACATGCTCGACAACACCCTGCGCGTGCTCAAGACCAACGATGTGCGCCTGCTGCAGACCACCCGCGCGATCGACGACGAGGTCGATGCGCTCTACACCGCCATCAAGCTCTATCTCACGCAGCTGAGCCACGAAGCGCTGGACGCGCGCGAGGGCAAGCGCTGGGCCGACATCATTTCGCTGACCATCAATCTCGAGCACGCCGGCGACATTCTCGACCGCATGCTGCAGGACGTGCGCGAGAAGAAGATCGCACACAAGCTGGCCTTTTCCGAGGCCGGCATGGAAGAGCTGGAAGACATGCACGGGCGCCTGGTCACGAACCTCAAGCTGGCGCTGTCGGTGTTTCTCACGGGCGACCTGCGCAGCGCGCAGAAGCTGATGCTGGAAAAGGCGCACTTCCGCGATCTGGAGAAACGCTACTCGCGCAGTCACCTGACGCGGGTGTCCGCGCAGACGGCCGAGAGCATCGAGACCAGTTCGTTGCATCTCGACATCATCAGCGATTTCAAGCGATTGAATTCGCTGTTCTGCGCAGCCGCGTATCCGGTCCTGGATGAGGCCGGCGCGTTGAATCGCAGTCGCATGAAGGATGCGGACGAGGTGGGCGCCGAGGCGGCGCCTGCCGGCCACTGAGGGGCAGCGTCGCCCCAGCAAAAAGCGCAGCCGAAGCTGCGCTTTTTTTTGCCGAAAAGGAGGTCGCTTACTTCCGCTTCAGCAGCGGCGCAAGGTACTTGCCGGTAAAGCTCGCCTTGCTCTTGGCCACATCCTCGGGGGTGCCTTTGGCGATGATCTGCCCACCGCCGGCGCCGCCTTCGGGGCCCAGGTCGAGCAGCCAGTCCGCCGTTTTGATCACGTCGAGGTTGTGCTCGATGATCACGATCGTATTGCCGTGGTCGCGCAGCTTGTAGATGACCTTCAGCAGCAGCTCGATATCGTGGAAGTGCAGGCCGGTGGTCGGCTCGTCCAGGATGTACAGGGTGCGGCCCGTGTCGCGTTTCGACAGCTCGAGCGACAGCTTCACGCGCTGCGCTTCACCGCCCGAGAGCGTCGTCGCGGATTGCCCCAGGCGGATGTAGCCCAGGCCCACATCCAGCAGCGTCTGCAGCTTGCGGCGCACCACCGGCACCGGCGCAAAGAACTCGTGCGCCTGCTCCACCGTCATCTCGAGCACTTCGGTGATGTTCTTGCCCTTGTAGAGCACTTCCAGCGTTTCGCGGTTGTAGCGCTTACCGTGGCACACGTCGCACGGCACGTACACGTCGGGCAGGAAGTGCATCTCGACCTTCAGCACGCCGTCGCCCTGGCAGGCCTCGCAGCGGCCGCCCTTGACGTTGAACGAGAAGCGGCCCGGGTCATACCCGCGCTCCTTGGCCGACGGCACGCCGGCAAACAGCTCGCGGATCGGCGTGAACAGGCCCGTGTAGGTGGCCGGGTTCGAGCGCGGCGTGCGGCCAATCGGCGATTGGTCGACGTTGATGACCTTGTCGAAGTGCTCGAGCCCGTCGATGCGATCGTGCGCTGCCGGCTCCGGTGTCGAGCCATACAGATGGCGCGCCACCGCGTGGTACAGCGTGTCGTTGATCAGCGTCGACTTGCCCGAACCCGACACGCCCGTGATGCACGTCAGCAGCCCGATCGGAATATCGGCCGACACGTTCTTCAGGTTATTGCCGCTGGCATTGATGATGCGCAGCCAGCGCTCCTCGTCGGGCGCCGTGCGCTGCTTGGGCACCTCGATGCGGCGCTTGCCCGACAAGTAGTCGCCCGTCAGCGACGCCGGCGATTGCTCGACCTGCTTGGGCGTGCCCTCGGCGATGATCTGACCGCCGTGCACGCCGGCGCCGGGGCCGATGTCCACCACGTAGTCCGACGCGCGGATCATGTCTTCATCGTGCTCCACCACCAGCACCGAGTTGCCGAGATCGCGCAGGTGCTTGAGCGTGCCGATCAGCCGATCGTTGTCGCGCTGGTGCAGGCCGATGGACGGCTCGTCCAGGACGTACATCACGCCGGTCAGCCCCGAGCCGATCTGCGACGCCAGCCGGATGCGCTGCGCCTCGCCGCCCGAGAGCGTATCGGCGCTGCGCTCCAGCGACAGGTAATCGAGCCCGACGTTGTTCAGGAAGTTCAGCCGCGCGGTGATTTCCTTGACGATCTTGTCGGCAATCTCGCGCTTGGCCCCGTGCATGTTCAGCGTCAGGAAATACGTGAGCGCATCGCGCAGCGGCCAGCCGTTGATTTCGTAGATGCCGCGTGCCTGGTCGGCCTCGCCGATCTTGACGAAGCGGGCCTCGCGGCGCAGGCGGGTGCCGTGGCACTCGGGGCAGGGCTGGTTGTTCTGGTACTTGGCCAGCTCCTCGCGCACCGCGATGGAGTCGGTCTCTTTGTAGCGCCGCTCCAGGTTCGGAATGATCCCCTCGAACGCGTGTTCGCGCACCGTGGTCTTGCCGCGCTCGTTGATGTATGTGAACGGAATCTGCTGCTTGCCCGAGCCGTGCAGCACGATCTGTTGGATTTCGGCCGGCAGGTCTTCAAACGCAACATCGATGTCGACGTCGTAGAACGCCGCCAGGCTCTGCAGCATCTGGAAATAGAACTGATTGCGGCGGTCCCAGCCCTTGATGGCGCCCGACGCCAGCGACAGATTCGGAAATGCCACCACGCGCTTCGGATCGAAGAACGTGATCTGGCCCAGACCGTCGCAGTGCGGGCACGCGCCCATCGGGTTGTTGAACGAGAACAGCCGCGGCTCCAGCTCCTGCAGCGAATACGAGCAGATCGGGCAGGCGAACTTGGAGCTGAAGCCGTGCTCCTTGCCTGTATCCATCTCCAGCGCGATGGCGCGGCCATCGGCCAGGCGCAGCGCGGTTTCGAACGATTCGGCCAGACGCTGCTTGAGTTCCGGGTTGACCTTCACGCGGTCGACCACGACCTCGATCGAATGCTTGTCGTTCTTCTTGAGCTTGGGCAGGTTGTCGACTTCGTAGACCTTGGCCTCGGCCTCGTGCGCCGTGCCGCCCCCCGAGCGGATGCGAAAGCGCACGAAACCCTGCGCCTGCATCGCCTCAAACAGGTCGACGTGCTCGCCCTTGCGGTTGGCCACCACGGGCGCCAGGATCATCAGCTTGGTGTCGGCCGGCAGCGCCAGCACGGCATCCACCATTTGCGACACGCTTTGCGCTTCGAGCGGCTGGCCGTGATCGGGGCAGTAGGGCGTACCGGCGCGCGCATACAGCAGGCGCAGGTAGTCGTGGATTTCGGTGACGGTGCCGACCGTCGAGCGCGGGTTGTGGCTGGTGGCCTTCTGCTCGATGGAAATGGCCGGCGACAGACCTTCGATCAGGTCGACGTCGGGCTTTTCCATCAGTTGCAGAAACTGCCGGGCATACGCCGACAGCGATTCCACGTAGCGCCGCTGCCCCTCCGCATACAGCGTGTCGAACGCGAGCGACGACTTGCCCGACCCCGAAAGCCCGGTGATCACGATCAGCTGGTTGCGCGGCAGATCGAGGTTGATGTTCTTCAGGTTGTGGGTACGGGCCCCACGAATCTTGATTTCGTCCATGTGCGGCTGAGTGCAGCTGAATGCGGCGTCGGGGTGCGGACCGCCTGCGGCAATCGGCGGAGGGGTGGAAAAGGGTAAGCCTGCTAATATACCGAACTTCGGTTTTGCTGGTATCTGCTCCCAGATGGGGCAATCTGCAGAGCCGTTCAAGTGTTCTTGTCGCCGCTTTTCTTCCGGGTTTTCGCGGCGGTTTCCGCACCATGTCTTCCGCTTCCCCATCCATGACTTCCGCTTCCGGCCGCATGAACGGCCTTGAGCTGCGTGCGGCCGCCTCGCTGGCCGGCATCTTCGCGCTGCGCATGTTGGGTTTGTTCATGATCATGCCGGTCTTCGCGGTGTTCGCGAAAACGCTGCCCGACGGCAACAACACCCAGCTCGTCGCTTTCGCCATCGGCGTGTACGGCCTCACGCAGGCGGTGCTCTATATCCCTTACGGCTGGCTGTCGGATCGCTTCGGACGCAAGCCCGTCATCGTGACGGGGCTGGTGATTTTTGCGGTGGGCAGCCTGGTGGCGGCGTTTTCGCACAGCGTCGCGGGCATCGCCGTGGGGCGGGCTATCCAGGGTGCGGGCGCGATCTCGTCGGCGGTGATCGCCTTCGTGGCCGACCTCACGCGCGAGGAGCATCGCACCAAGGCCATGGCCATGATCGGCGGCAGCATCGGCCTGTCGTTTGCCGTGGCCATCGTGAGTGCGCCGGTCATCTTCCGCTGGGTCGGCATGCCGGGCATGTTCACGGCGATTGGCGTGCTGGCCATCGTCGCCATCGGCGTGGTGCTGTGGGTGGTGCCCAACCCGCCGCGTCCGCCCGAGCATGTAAAGGCGCCGTTCCGCGAAGTCCTGCGCAACCCCGAACTGCTGCGCCTGAACTTTGGCGTGTTCGCCCTGCATGCCACGCAGACGGCGTTGTTCGTTGTGCTGCCGCACATGCTGGAAGCCGCCGGCCTGCCCGTCGATTCCCATTGGAAAATCTACCTGCCGGTGATGGGCGTGTCCTTCGTGCTGATGGTGCCGGCCATCATTGCGGCAGAAAAACGCGGCAAGATGAAAGCGGTGCTGCTGTCCGCCGTGGCGCTGGTGATGGTGGCGCAGCTGGCACTGGGCGAAGTGAATCCGACGCTCGCCGCGCTGGCGATCGCGCTGCTGGTCTACTTCCTCGGTTTCAACGTGCTGGAGGCGTCGCAACCGTCGCTGGTGTCGAAGTACGCGCCGGGCGTACGCAAGGGCGCGGCCATGGGTGTGTACAACACCACGCAGGCGCTGGGCCTGTTTGCGGGCGGTGCGGGCGGCGGCTGGATTCTGCTGCACGCGGGGCAGCATGCAGTATTTTTGACCTGCGCGGCGCTGGCTTTGGCGTGGCTTATAATCGCCAGCCCCATGCAGATGCCGGCGTTGCGTCGGCACTAGGGTCGGCATTCAGCGCTACACTTTCAGTCGGCTTTTTTCGTTAGCCCTTTACGGCGGCATCCCTTCAATTACCTTCGGAAACTCATCATGGCGTCCGTCAACAAAGTCATCATCGTCGGCAATCTCGGTGCCGATCCGGAAACGCGTTACATGCCCAGCGGCGACGCGGTCACCAACATCCGCGTGGCCACCACCGACCGCTACAAGGACAAGGCCAGCGGCGAAATGAAGGAAGCCACCGAGTGGCACCGCATCGCCTTCTTCGGCCGTCTGGCCGAAATTGCGGGCGAATACCTGAAGAAGGGTTCGTCGGTCTACATCGAAGGGCGCCTCAAGACCCGTCAATGGGAAAAGGACGGCCAGAAGCAATACAGCACCGAGATCGTCGCAGACCAGATGCAGATGCTCGGCGGCCGCGGTGGTGAGGGCGGCGGCAGCGGTGGTGGCGGTGGCGGCTACTCGCGTGGCGGTGAAGGCGGCGGTGGCGGTGGTTACGGCGGTGGCCGCAGCCAAGGTCAAGGCCAAGGCGGTGGCTACTCGCGCGGCGGCGAAGGCGGCGGTCAGGGCGGCGGTGCACGTCGTCAGCCGGCACCGTCGAATGGCTTTGAGGATATGGACGACGATATTCCGTTCTAAGTCCCTCTCGGAACACAACAAAAAACCCGGCAGTCCACCAAGGACGCCGGGTTTTTTGTTGGCCTTCAGCCTGCAGGGTTGCGGCGTTCTAGTCGCTCTCGCAAGGCTTCTTGAAGAGATGCTTCACGCCGCATTTGGTCGCATGCGCCGCATTCTTCACGCCATGCCCGACCGTGCGCGCGGCATTGGCCGTCGCATGCCCGGCTTCCTTCGCGGCATGGCCGGTTTTTCGGGCCGCTTCCTTCGTGTCCTGCTTGATGTTTTCCTTGGTCTCGGACAAGTCGGCATGGGCCAGGGGACTGAGCAGCGCCAGCAGCAGCGCAGGGATCAAAAGCAGAGGGCCTTTCACAGCGGAATCCTCGCAAACAGATTCATGCAACGGACGCGTCGAGCACCACGGCGGCGCGGCCGGTCAACAGGATGCGCGTGCCACTGCGCACGGTGAATCGGTACAGGACGTTGTTGCCGTCGCCGCCGATGCGTTCAGCTTCGACGTCGAGCGGTGCATCGATGGTGTCGATGCGCGGGACATGGGCTTCAACGCTGCGCACGCTGGCAAGAAAGCCGGCGCGCGGGCGCGCTTGCGCAGCATCGCACAGGGCGCCATGCACGGCCATCGCCTGAGCGGCGTATTCGATGCCGCAAACGGCAGCCAGTTGACCGTGCGAACGTAGCGGGTTCGCAGCGTCACGATGGCTCGTGGCGCGGCAATGGATGTGTGCTTCGTCCCAGGCGACAACGGTGTCGAGCAGACACATCGCGCCGCTGTGCGGAATGCGTGCCGCGATCCAGTTGCGGTCGAGCGGCGGAGCCGGCTGCGCGCTTGACGTCATGGCGTGCTGAAGGTGATGTCGACCTGCACGCCGGTCTCGGGCAAATACTCGAGCACCACGCGGCCTGCGCGCCGTGCGGCCAACGCTTCCAGCAATGGCAGCGCGCGGGCTGCGGCGTTGCCGTGCCACAGGGTTTCCAGGCCGGTATGTGCCAACGCCGCCGGCGGCGCGTCGGTCAGCGCGACGTCAATGCGCGCGAGCGTGCGCGGGCTGGCTTCGGGCGCGAGTACCAGCGCCACCGCAAACGTATCGGGCACGGGCCGCACCGCATTCAGCGGCTCCGGATAATCGCCGTCATAGGCGATCAGCAGCGTGGGCGTGGCATCAATTGCAACCTGGCAGAGGCTGTCCAGCAGGCCGGCGGCAAAGCTGCCGTCATACGCGCACAGCACGTTGGACGGCGCCATCGCGTGCGTGGCGATGCTCCAGTAGCCGGCCGGCGCGTTGTGCACGGAGTTGTGGAAGCGCGTCGGCGACAGTTTGCGATCGTCGCCAGCCAACGTCTCGCAGATGGCGTTGCAGTTGTGGCCGTCGCCGCCAGACGAGCTGAAGACCGTGGCCAGCGTGGCGGCATCGCGTCCGCTCGCTGCAACGGCTTCGTGGCCGACTGCCAGCGCGAGTTTGACCACCGGCCCCGTTCGACGACGTTCGACCGACGGCAGGCCGGCTGGCGGCGGCAATTCGGTCGGCGCGTGTGCGTAGGGTGCGCGGCCTGCGAGCACGTCAGCCGTGTGCGGCCAATCCTGCAGGCCGGGGCCCAGCACGCCGATGCTTTCGATGAAGACGCTCAGGCCGGTCATGACGACACCCCCACATCGCCTGCGCGGGCAAAGACCAGGCTGCAATTCGTGCCGCCAAAGCCAAACGCATTGCTCAGTGCCGCGCGAACAGGCGCGTCGCGGCTGGTTGTCAGGTAGTTGACGTTCAAGGCCGGGTCGGGCTGCGTGGTGTTGATGCCGGCGGGCAGAAATTGATGGCGCAGCGCCAGCGCTGTAATCACGGCTTCCAACGCTCCCGCCGCGCCCAGCGTGTGGCCGGTCGCGCCCTTGGTCGAACTGCATGCCGTGCCGTCGAACAGCGCCTGGATGGCCCGCGCCTCCGCAGCGTCATTGCTGGGCGTGCCGGTGCCGTGCAGGTTGATGTAGTCGATGTCCGTTGCGCTCAGCCCGCTGGTGGCGAGCGCTTGCGCCATGGCCGCGCGGGCGCCCAATCCTTCGGGATGCGGCGACGACATGTGATGCGCATCGCTCGATTCGCCAATGCCGAGCAGCAGGATGGCGTCGTCGTCCAGCGTGTCGTTGGCGGCGGGGGCGCGCTCCAGCAGCGCAAAGGCTGCTGCCTCGCCGATGGAGATGCCGTCGCGCGCCGCGTCGTACGGCCGGCATGGTTGGCCTGACAGCAGCTCAAGCGAGTTGAAGCCGTACAGGGCGGTCAGGCACAGCGAATCGACGCCGCCGACCACCGCCGCATCGATGAGCCCCGCAGCCAGCATGCGCCGCGCCGAGGCAAAGACCTTGGCGCCCGACGAGCACGCCGACGAAATCACCATGGCCGGCCCACTCAGCCGAAAGTACGCACGCACAAACGCGGCGGGCGAATAGATGTTGTGCGTCTGCGCGTAGTGAAAACTCGCCGGCAGCGCGCCCGTTTGCGGATCGCGCTGCTGATAGGCGCGTTCGGTTTCGAGAATGCCCGACGTGCTGGTGCCGATGAATACGCCGACGCGCGCGGCACCATGGCGTGCCTTGGCGGCTTCAACGCCTTCGGCAAAACCGTCCTGTGTGAGGCCGATCTGGGCGAGCCTGTTGTTGCGGCAATCGAAATCGGCCAGGTCTGCACGCACGGGCCCCGCATCGGCCCCGGGCACTTCGCCGATCCAGGTGTCGAGATCAGCGCGCGGGAAGGTGCACGGCGTGAGGCCGCCACGTTGCACGCGCAACGCGTCGAGCGTGGCGTCAAGGCCACGTCCGAGGCAGCTCGTGGCGGTGAAATGCGTGAGCAGGACGGGCTTCACGGGCAGGATGTCGCGGCGATGGTGGGGTGGGATGGTTCGGCAGACTGGCGCGCCGATTCTTAACAAATTTTATCAAATGGCCATTTGCGGACGCGCGGTCTGCGCGGGCTGAGCCGGGAGGGCAGCGCGCAACGTCGTCCACTGCAATTGCGCACGCGCGGCGGCTTCCAGCATCTTCGGCAACACGGCCAGCAGCACAGGCGCCCCGTGTGCATCGCGCGCCGCGTGGCCGTCGTGCAGTAGCAGGATGTCCCGTGGGGCGAGACCGTGCAGCAGGCGATGGGCAATGGCTTCGGCGTTGCGCGAGCGGGTGTCGAAGCCGCGGCGCGTCCAGCTCGCCAGTTGCAGGCCAAGCTGACACAGCACGGGCTCCAGAAACGGATTGCGCAGGCCGGCCGGCGCGCGGAAGAACAGCGGGCGCGTGCCGGTGATCTGCGTGAGCGTGTCTTGCGCGGCAGCAATCTCGCGTCGCAACGCGCCCGTCCCCTGCAGCGAGAACGTATGCCGATGCCGCTGACTGTGGTTTTCCACCGCGTGCCCGCGCGCGACGATGGCCTCGACGCAGCGCGGGTGGCGTTGCGCCAATTCGCCGATGCAGAAGAAGGTGGCCTTGGCGCCGTATTGGTCAAGCATGTCCAGCACGCGCGGCGTGACATCGGGGTCAGGGCCGTCGTCGATGGTCAACGCGATCTGCCGCCCCGCCGTGGCGGGTAGATGCGTCCAGTTCGGGCCCAGCCAGCTGCTGCCCGGCCACAGACCGCCGGCCATCAGCACCAGATGCGAGGCGATGACGCTGCCGCCCGCCCACGGCCACGTCGATGGATCGGCCGCGACGGCAACGGCCGCACCGGCGTGCAGTGCCAGGGCGCCGTTGATTAGCGGGCTCGGCTTCCAGCGGCGGGCCGTGCCAAGCGGTGAGGTGGTCGGTGCGTTCATGCGGCGGCGTGCTGATCGTGATGGGCGCGTGGCGCCAGGATGGCGGCAAACACCAGCGCGAGCATGGCGCCCGGGCCGACGGTCAGCCCGAAGGTTTCGAGCATCGGCACGCGGGAAAACGCCAGCAGGCCGAAGCCGGCCACCGTCGCCAGGTTGGCCACCAGCAGTGACACCAGCGTCTGCGGCGCGATGGCCTGCGTGCGTTGATTGAAGAACAGCGCGTAGTTCGAGCCCACGGCCACGATCAGCAGCATGCCGACCAGATGCAGGATGGTCAGCGGCACGCGTGCCACCGCAAAGCCCGCCGTCACCACCAGCACCGCCGCCACCAGGGGCGCCAACGCGCGAAGCGTCCGCTGCGGTGAGCGCAGCGCCACAAGCAGCAGCAACGCGATCGCCGCAAAACCCGCGAGCGAGAGGCGCAGGTCTTCCCGCACGTAATCCACGTATAGCCGATCGGCTTCGGCCTTCATGTCGACGAAGAGCGCGCCGGGCACGTTCGCTTGCGCGACAGCGAAGCGAATCGGGGCGGCGTCCAGGCTGGGACGATTTGTAGCGTTATTTGCCGTGGCGGGCGCGGCCGCTGGTGCACGCAGTGGCAGCATGGCGCTCCATTGCCCGGCGCGCTCGGTCAGCAGCGCGTCCACCGCCAATGCCATCGACGTGCCCTCCAGGTCTGCACGCCGCAAAAGGGGCTGCGCGCGTGCCGCCTCGACATCGGCGATGAACGGGGCGAAGAGATCGGGCTTCACGCGGATCGGCTGATCTTCAACGGCGCTGCGCATGCGGGCGGCCAGCGCATCGGCGAGGGGCAGGCTTGCAAGGCGCGCTTGCTGCGTGGCATCGCTCGGCAGATAACGCGCGGGATTTTCGAAGCCGGCGAGCACGCCGTCGTCCACCAGCGGCTGAAGTTGCGCGGCGATCTTCTCGGCGCCTTCCAGCGCCGCCTGTTCCGTTGCAGCCGGAATCACCACCAGATAGCGCACATCGGGTGCGCCCACGTCTGCGCGCAGGCTGGCGTCGAGCGCCTGGCTCTTCGCGGGGACGGGGCTCAGCGCGGCGAGTTCGCGGCTCCACAAGCCATCGCGGTGCAACACAAGCGCCGTACATGCACCGATGAGCACCGCCGCCAACAGCCAGCGCAGGCGCGGTGCGGCAGACGTCGCCCGCGCCAGCCACGCGCCCACGCGTGACACATCGCGCGTCGCCACTTCCGCACCCCGCAGATGCGGCAGCACATAGCGCGTCACGAGCGCAGCTGTCACCAATCCGACGATCGAATACAGCCCCAGCTGCACCAGCCCCGGAAAGCCCGAGAACAGCATCGACGCAAAGCCGCACACCGAGGTCAGCACACCCAGGCGGATGGTCGGCCAGTACGTGGCAATCCATGCGCGCAGGCTGTCGTTGGCGGTGGCGCCGCGCAAGCGGGCGGATTGCACAAACAGGTAGATCGAATAGTCGACCGCCTCGCCGATGAGCGTGGTGCCGAAACCGAGCGTGAGCCCGTGCACCGCGCCGAACGTCAGGCTGACGGCCGCCACGCCTGCCGCCACGCCGGACAGCACCGGCAGCAACCCCAGCACCACGGTACGCGGCGAGCGGTACACCGTCAGCAGCAGTGCCACCACCAGCACGACGCTGACGGTGGAAAGCCGCTCGACGTCGTGCTTGATGGTGTCGCGCGAATCGACGGAGAACACGCCCGGGCCCGTCATCACGATGCGCGTGGACGTCGCGTTCGGCACGGTGCGGGCGGCCGCCTCGAATGCGCGGCGCACGGTATCGATGGCACGCGCCTGCGCATCGGTGTCGGAGCCGGCAGCCGTTGTCTGCACGACCAGCACGGCGCGCTGGCCATCGCGCGATGCCCACACGCCATGCATCGACGACGGCAGCGCCGTGTTGTCGAGCTGGCCGACGAGCGCCGCCACCTCGCCCGTCGGATCGCGCGGCAGCATCTTCTTGGCGACGAGCCCGGCCGATGAACTCAGCAGATCCAGACTTTCGCCCAGCGCCGCGTGCAGCCCTTCGGTGGAAAAGCGCTGCGGCGTAACAGCCGGGCTGAGCACGTAGCGGTGGTCGAAGACGAACTGCCGGTCGCGGGCCTCGCTCACGGGCTCGCCGTTATTGACGGCGCTGAATCGTGCGTCGGCACGCAGCGTGGCGGCCAGCTGCTTTGACAACGTTGCGCGGGTGGCCGCGTCGCCGCCCTCAATGCCGACGAGGATGAGCCGCGACACCAGCCCTTCGCGCAATTGGTCGACCAGCACACGCTGCTCCGCACTCGGCGATCGCGGCAGAAACGCCGACAAGTCCGCCGTAAAGCTGGTACGCCCGATCACGACCGCGCACAGCAGCAGGCCGGTCAACCAGACCAGCACCGCAGGCCGACGCAGGGCGTCCGAGCGTTTCATGTGCGCGCCGTCCTCAGTTGCCGGGCACGCGTTGCAGGCGCATCAGCGAATGATCGCCGTCGGCCTGGCGGATGGCGACGCTGCGCAGCACATCGCGCGTGCCTTCCAGCGTGATGGTGCTGACGACCTTCTGCATGCGTGCGTCGAGCGGCGAAAGCGTGAGCGTCCAGTCATCGCCGTGGCCCGCGATGGCGACCTTGTAGATCGCCTCGAGCGCGTAGCGGTTACCCGCCAGCGTCGCGCGGATGCTCTCGATAAAGGCGCCCAGCTCGGGGTACTGCGACAGCGGCATCGTGAACTTGCGCTGATTGCGCTCCACGGTCAGCTTGTCGCCGTCAATCACGAGGTGCTCGGGCTTCGGCGCCAGGGTGCGCTTTTCCAGATGATCGGGCGCGACGAACACCAGCTCGCCGGAAGATTCGATGGGCTGCGCCGCGATTGAGAGCGTCTTTGTTTCCGTGAACGTCGCGCGGCCCGACTTGTTGCGTGCGAGCGTCGACATCAGGCGGTCGAGCGTCCAGGCGGTATCTGCGGCGTGGGCGGTTGCAGCCAACAGGCTGGCGGCAAGCATGGCCAGAAAGGCGCGGAGGAATAGGCGCGTTGCAGTCATGGCGTTGGGGTGGTCTGGCGCTCGGCGGGGGCGCGACCCTGCGCGTCGGCCGCGTCGGCATCCTGCCAGAAGTCGAAGTAGTTGAACCAGTTGCAGGGCGCGACGCGGCAGTAGTGCTCAACGCGTTCCACATAGCGGGCGAGGGCGGTTTGCACGGCGGCGGCGCGATCTTCGCGGCGCACATCGGTGAAGTCCGCCAACGGATCGAAATGTACGGCGTAGCGATTGCCGCCGAGGTGTAGCCCCGTCATGAACAGCACGGGGCGCTTCAGCATGGCCGCCATGTGCAACGGCCCCAGCGGAAACGCTGCAGGGCTGCCCAGAAAATCCATCTGCTGAACGGACGGCCCCGCATCGCGCAACAGCGTGCGATCGGCCAGCATGCCGACGAGGCGGTTGCCGTCCAGCGCTTCGCGCACTTGCAGCATGGCGTCTACGCGGCCCAGCGGAATGACCTCCGGCGCCGCCGCCGGGTTGATGGCGGCAACCGCAGCGTTGATGTTGCGTGCGTTCTCTTCGTACATGGCGACGGCCACGCGCAGGTCGGGCACTGTGCGGCCGAGCGCGCGCACCACCTCGAAGCTGCCCAGGTGCGCGCCCAGCAGGAACGCACCACGCCCCTGCGCCAGCACGTCGTGCACGTGGTGTTGGCCCTGCAACTGGATGTCGAACAGATCGAAGCGACCGCTGATCAGGTAGATGCGGTCGTGGATGGTCGTGGCGAAGGTGAACATGTGGCCGAACACCTCACGCAGCGTTGCGGGCCGGCCGAGCGCGCGCCGCAGATAGTCACGCGAAGCACGCCGCGCCGCAGGCGACGCCGCGACGAAATACACCGCAATCAGCCGTAACAGGACACGGCCGAACGGCCGCCCCAGCCGCAGCGACAGCCACGTCATCACGCGCAGCAGCGCGAGGTTGCTGCGCTCCGGACGCTCGGCCCAGTCAGTGCGCTTCATGCGGCAACGCCCTCCGACGCGGATGCGGACAGCACGCCGCTGGCCACCTCACGCTCGCCCGCGCGGATGGTGAAGCGCACGGCGTTGCTGGCCGTCGTTTCGAACGCGAGGTCGAGCCATTCCCCGGGTGCGGCAGGACTGAGAAACTTGGCCGAGCTGATTTTGCAGGCATCCAACGGGCGGCCGAGCGCCGCACCGATCGTGTGGAGCGCATGGTCGAGCAGCACCACCCCCGGCACGATCGGGTGACCGGGAAAATGCCCCGGCAGCGCCGGGTGATCCGCAGCGATGGTGAAACGCATGGCGGGCTTGTCCGCGTTGCAATGCGAGTGTTGTGCGACGAGCGCGGCCAGCACATCGCGGGGCAGTTTGCCGGTCTCGTTGCGTGGCAGCGCGTCCACCAGCAGCAGCGGGCGCGGCAGAAATGCTGCATCGATGCGGTCGTGCAGGGCGCGCAGCACGTCCGCCGCGCTCATGCCCGGCGCCACGACCAGCGCCACCAGGCGCGTGACCGCCGCGCTGCCGTGCGTGTGCGGGGCCGCGGGCGCATCGTCCGGCATGTAGAACACGCCGTCCTCCACG
This sequence comes from Ralstonia flatus, assembly GCF_958439105.1. Taxonomy (NCBI): domain Bacteria; kingdom Pseudomonadati; phylum Pseudomonadota; class Betaproteobacteria; order Burkholderiales; family Burkholderiaceae; genus Ralstonia; species Ralstonia flatus. The sequence goes on from NZ_CAUDLI010000005.1 coordinate 211,556, forward strand.
CCCGCAATCGCATTGAGCTGGTGGTTCAGATACGCCAGCGACGACCGCTTGCCGGCAATGTTGATCAGGTCAGCCTTGCGCCCGTGCAGCAGAAAATGTGTCTCGTCGATCGGCTCGATCACATCTCCCATCGGCACCGCGGCTTCGACGTGTCCGCCGTAGACCCACACCGTCGGGCCGTCGTCTTCCGGCGTGCCGGGGCGCAACTCCATGCGGACGTCGGGGTACAGGTGCCACGCGGTTTCCTGCGCGGTGCGGCGCGTCGCAACCTGGCCGGTTTCGGTGCTGCCGTAAATCTCCAGGAGCGGCGCGGACAGGCGCGTCTCGGCCTCCCGCGCCAGCGCTTCCGACAGCGGCGCAGTCGCCGACAGCACGAGCGATGCGCTCGGCAACGCCGGCTCCGATGCCAGCAGCGCCCGCAGATGCACCGGCGAGGTCACCAGCACGCGCGGCTGCGGTACGGCGTCCAGCTCCTCGCGAATGTCCGCCGGATAGAACGGCTGCCGATTGCTGAACGCCAGGCCGCCTTGCAGCGCCAGCAGCACTGTCACCTCAAAGCCGTACATGTGCTGCGCCGGCACGGTGCCGACCAACGTGAACGCGCGCCCGTCGCCCAGGCCGAGATGGTCGACGGCCGTGCACATGCAGCGCACCAGCGCGCCCCACGTCTTGCGATGCGGCACTGGCGTGCCCGTCGAGCCGGACGTGAACAGCACCGCCATGATTTGCGAGGCGTCGATCTGCGGCACGTCGATGGGCGCGGTGTCGGCATCCAACGCATCGGGATAACGAAAGCCCGGCAGGTCGACGGGGCAGGCCGCCGCGTCGTGCAGGCAGAACACGTCCGGCGCGAATGCCGAAAGCTGACGCACCATCTGCGGCGTCTGCATGGGCGGCAGCAGGCTGATCTTGCCGGCCACCAGCGTCGCGCACAGGCCGACGGCAAAGCGGTAGCGGTCTGCGCAGGCATTGAATACGTGGGCGCCGGGCGGCAGCATTGGGGCCAGCGCCATCACATCGGCCAGGAACGCACGTGCAGAGACGGGCGCGCCGTCACGCCAGGCGAGCGTGCGGTCGAGTGTTGAATGGGAGACCAGCGGATGAGTCGGCATGAAACGAATCTTGGAGCGAGTGGGTTCAGCGGGGGCGCTCTGTGGCGATGGGCGCTGCGTGCCCGGATTGTTCCGATTGTCGATACGCGCGCACCGCATCGAACAGGCTGGAGCGCGGCTCGCCGCGCAGCACGATGCGGCGGCAGAGGTATTCCGCCACGAACATCACGCCCACCAACGGCAGCGAAAGGTAGTTCGCAAACGTCGACCACGTTACGGTCGATGCCGTGGCAAACAGCAGCGTGGATACGGCGGCGGTCGCCAGGAAAAACAGGGTCCACGCCAGGGTGATGCGACGCGAGTAACGCGCAATGCGCGGCGTCAGCGTGCCGTGCACCATGTGGGCAAAGCGTGTGCACAGCGGCTCGCGCCCCGCCGCCAGCGTGCGGCCGAACACGTAGGCCATCATCAGGTTGAAGCTTGCGTGTTCGAGATACAGCCCCCAGTCAAAATGCGCGGCCAGCGGTGCGCGCGCCATCCACAGTGCGCCGCACACGATAAGCCACAGCGGCAACAGCTTTGCACGATGCCGGGAACGCGTGGCCGCCACCAGCGCAATGGCCAACGGCGGCACCAGGGCCATCGCCAGGCCCAAGCCGTGCGCACCCGGCGTGGCCGCTGCGTAGTGCGCGCCCACCTGATACGCCACCACGGCGCCCACGCCCGCAGCGCCGCGCGCAAAGGCGGTCAATCGGTGCATGGCAGAAGGCGTTGGAAGAGGCCGGGGTGCATTGTGGTCGTCGGGGCGGGCAGTTTCATCATAGGGCGGCCACATTCTAGGGCTCCAGGCGTGTCTCGCCCGCGCCGGTCGCCGCGTGTTTGTAACCGGATGTACGCGCCGGGCTGGCCTCGCTGTGCCGAGCCTTGCCGGTTTACGGCGCCACACCAGCCGTTGAATCGTTTGCGTCACTTCTGCACACGCCGCGATATGCAGTCTTTGTCACGGTTTCGCGCTATACGGGGTGTGACCCTTCGTCTAGAATCCGCGTAGCTTAAACGACCCCCTTCACAGGCTGGGCTGGACAAGGCAGGGGCTTCGCGCAAGGAGAACGTCGTTGGCTCTGGCCGCAATCCCCGCTATATGCCGCCTGTGGTTGCAAGACCGATGAACGACCTGGAAAAAGAGCTCGCCGCGCTCATGATCGGCGAACTGAATCTCGAAGACATTCAACTCGATGCCCTGACGGCGGACACACCGCTGTATGGCGAGGGCTTTGGGCTCGACTCCATCGATATCCTCGAAGTTGCGCTGCTGATCTCCAAGAAATACGGCTTTGAGCTGCGCTCGGGCAATCCCGACAACCAGAAGATCTTCGCCTCGCTGGGCTCACTCGCGGCCTACGTGGCAGAGCACCGCACGCGATAGGCTCGCGCCCGCGCCCGACGCATTCCGCTTTCAACGTATCGCCGGACCGACGCCATGCCGATGACCGGCGCTTCCACCACGCATCTCGTTCTGATTCCGAGCTACAACCCGGGCCCCAAGGTTGACGACACCGTACGCAACGCGCGTGCGCAGTGGAACCCGGTCTGGGTGGTGGCAGACGGCAGCACCGACGGCAGCACCGAACGGCTGCAGGCCATGGCCGCGCAAGACCCGGGGCTGCGCGTGATCGTGCTGCCCCGCAATCGCGGCAAAGGCGTGGCCGTGCTGGCCGGGCTGGAAGCTGCTGCCGCGGCAGGCTTTTCCTACGTGCTGACCATGGACGCCGATGGCCAGCATCCCGCAGACCTCATCCCCGAGTTCATGGCCGCCTCGCAGGCTGCGCCCGACGCGATGATCCTCGGCCAACCGGTGTTCGACGCGTCGGCGCCGCAGGTGCGCGTGCAGGGTCGGCGCCTGTCCAACGGCTGCGCAGACATCGAAACGCTGTGGGCCGGCATTGGCGATACGTTGTTCGGTTTTCGCGTCTATCCGATTGCGCCGCTCGCCGAGATCATGCGCCGGCAGGCATGGATGCGCGGTTTCGATTTCGATCCGGAAGCGGCGGTGCGCCTATGTTGGGCGGGCGTGCGCCCGATCCGGCTGGCGGCGCCGGTGCGCTACTTCCGCGCGCACGAGGGCGGCGTCTCGCATTTCCGGTATCTGCGCGACAACATCCTGCTGTTCGGGATGCATCTGCGCCTGACGGTGGAGGGCATGCTGCGGTTGCCGTCGATGATTGCGCGGCGGGTGCAGCGCGGTTGGTAGCCCGCGGCGGGCACGTTCAGACCGCTTCCGCGGTGGCCTTGGCCTGGTTCAGCAAGGTTTCGGCGGCGTGCCAGGCTTGCGACGCGACGGATGGATCGCCGATGGCGCGGGCATCGGCCGTGGCGCCCGACAGCAGCATCACGTAGACCCCCGCAAGTTGCCGTGCCGTCTTGGCGGGCACCACATCCTTGAGCAGCGTTTCCATCATGGCGAGCAGGTCGTCGCGGTAGCGCACCGCCACGTCGGTCACCTTGGGGCAGGTGGAGCCGAATTCCGCCAGCGCGCGTTCGAACAGGCAACCCGCAAACTCGGGGGTGCGGAACCACGCGCCGTACCAGTCGAAGATGCCTTTCAGGCGGGCGGTGGCGTCGGGCAGGGGGCTGAGCTTCTCGGCGATGCTGCCCATGACGTAGGTATAGCGCTGCTCCAGCACTTCCTTGATCAGATCGTCCTTACCGGAAAAGTGCCGGTACAGCGTCATACGGGCGACGCCGGACGCGTCGATGATCCAATCGACGCCTACGGGATGGAAGCCGTGCTGGGAAAACAGCTCGCCGGCCTTGTCCACCACCTGTTGGCGCTTGCTTGCGCGCATTGCCGCCTCTCCTGTTTTGCCGTGCCGCATCTTAGCACCGGCCTCTTTTTGCGGCCTGTCGATTGGGCCCGCGGGCCGTGCGCTGCAGAGTGTTGTGGCCGCGTCAGCTTTACGCTTTGGTAACACACCTGCACACGGTTCCGGCTAAAGTAGACCGATCTATATCATCAGCCCGCACCTCCTACCGGAGCGGGGAAGAGAAAGCGTTGTGCGGCCGCTCCGGCGGCGCCGGTTTTGCGAACGGGATCGCAAAAAACGACCGGCACCTGCCAGGCTGTCAACGGAGTTTCTCTCGATCAACAGCAACAACAAAAAAAGGGGTCAGGCGAATGCGGAATCGTTTGCTGATGTTGGGAGTCGTGTCGCTGCTGGCCGCGTGTGCCCAGCCGCAGCCGCCCAGCGATGTGGTGCGGGTGTGCGACGACCGCGGTTGCGCCGATCGGCCGAAGGCCCAGGTGGCGTTCGATCAGGCGAATATCCCCGACGAAGATCCACGCATCGTCGCCCTCAAGGAAGTTGCCAGGCGAGAACCCAAGGCTGCCTACGACCTGGGTCTGCGCTATTTCCGCGGCGACGGCGTCCGCCAGGACAGCTACCAGGCACTGAACTGGATGCGCGAGGCGGCAGAGCACGGCAACCTGCAGGCGCAGAAGGCGCTCGGCGCGTTCTACCTGTTCGGGCTGGAAGAGATGGGCTCCGACCCGCGCGAAGCCGAAAAATGGCTCTCGATTGCCGTGAGCCGCGGCGACAAGGAATCGAAGAAGCTGCTCGAGCAAGCCCGCGCCGCCAAGAAATCCGACGAAGACGACTACAAATGGCGCGCGCAATGGCGCAGCACCTACTACGGCTATTGGTATTCGGGGTATCCGTACCTTGGCGTCTGGCGCCAGACGAGCTGGTACTGGTACTGAGCAGGCACCGCAGTCATCCGTTTCAAAGCGTTTCAAGGCAGTTCGGGGAGGGGGGAAAGCCTGTTGCACACCTCGCACGCCTGATCAAGGGGGGCTTATTGAGTCGCAGGACGCATAAGCCGAACATCGACTCAATGTGAGCCACACAACAATATGAACACCAATCTTCTCAGCCGCACTGCCAAGGCCGCAGGCGTGGCACTGATCACTGCTTCCCTGGCTGCCTGCGCTGGCGGCGGCATCGTGACCCCGGGCGGACAAAACGCCGGCGTGAGCGGCGCTGCGGCCGGCGGCTCCAGCGTGGGCGCAGATCCGACGCTCGAGCGCTGCGCCTCGCCGCTGGGCACCATCGCCATGGACGACGGCCGCAACGCCGACTGGTACGGCCAGTTCGGCAGCGCCACCAAGGTGACGACGATCGATCCGCTGCTGCGCATGGCCGTGCAGCAATCGAACTGCTTCGTGATCACGTCGATCGGCAACCAGAAGACCGACGCACGCCTGTCGCGCATCACCGATCTGCAGCGCAACTCCGGCGAATACCGCGCCGGCTCCAAGCAGCAGAAGGGCCAGCGCGTGGCGGCCGATTACTACATGGAGCCGCAGATCATCATCAACGACTCGCCGGTCGGCGGTGTGGCGGGTGCCGTGGGCGGCCTGCTCGGCAACAGCGCCATCGCTGCGCTGGCCGGCAGCGTGAAGTCGAAGGCTTCGGTCGTGACGCTGACCCTGTTCGACGTGCGCTCGGCCGTGCAGATCGCAGCCGCCGAAGGCAGCTCGACCGCGACGAACTACGGCGCCGTGCTGGCCGGTTTTGGCGGTGGCGTGGGCGGTGGCCTGGCAGGCTTCTCGGCGACACCCGAAGGCAAGGCCACGGTGGTCGCCTTCATCGACGCGTGGAACAAGATGGTCGTCGCGCTGCGCAGCTACAAGGCGCAAGACGTCAAGGGCGGCCTGGGCCGCGGTGGTCAGCTCAAGGTCAACTGATCAGGATTGAACGGGGAAAGCACTGCGAGGGCAGCGCCCCGAAGTGCGAAAGCAAAAAGCCTGCGGCGGTTGCGTCGCAGGCTTTTTGTTTTTGAATCGGGCGGCGCTCAGCGCGCGTCTTTCGGCTTGTCGCCCTTGGGCCAATCCTTGGCGCGCGCGGCATAGTCGGGGCGGGGCTGCTGGGTAAAGAAGGCTGCCACGTCCACGGCCTCCTGCGCCGTCAGCGTGCCGCCCTGGCCAAGCGGCATGTTGTGCTTCACGAAGGCTGCGGCGGTGTACAGGCGCGCCATGCCTGCGCCCACGTTGAACGAGTCCTTGCCCCACAGCGGCGGCATCAGGTAACCACCTTGCGGGTTGGGCAGCCCCTGGCCCTCGACGCCATGGCAGGCGGCGCAGCGCTGGGCGTAGATTGCTTTGCCGTTGTCGCGGTTGGGCGCGAGCGCGGTGTCGATCTTCTCAAAGCCGCGCCCCGTCACGTTGGTGCCTACGGGTACACCGCTGGAGAGCCATTTCATGTAGGCAAGGATGGCGTTCATGTCTTCGCCGTCGAAGGCGATGGGCTTGCCGTTCATCGACCGCTGGAAGCAATCATTCACGCGTTGCTGCAGCGAGATGACTGCGCCGCTGCGCGAGCGGTACTCCGGAAACGCGGCAGTCAGCCCGACCCATGGCGACGCGTAGGGCGTCGTGCCGCCATTGAGGTGGCAGCTCGTGCAGTTCAGGCCGTTGCCGACGTTGTGCGGCAACTGGCGCTTGGTGTCGGTGAGGATCAGCTTGCCGCGCTTGATGGCGTCGCCCACAGGCCCGGCGGGGATGGTGGCTTCGTCTGGCACCGGCAGCGTCGCCGGCGTTGTTTGTGCGAATGCGGATGTGCCGATGGCCAGCGCTAATGCGGCACCGAGTTTGCACAGCGTCATGTTGTCTCTCGTGGGGTTGGTTATCGGTTTATATGCGGTGGCGACTGGCTAGCGCTTGCGTTCCAGCGCGCTGAAGACGGCCATGCCCGCCAGCATGGCGCCGACAAAGCCGACAGCCTTGGGCACGCCCGCGCCCAGCGCCACCAATGCCGGCCCGGGGCAGAAACCGGCCAGTCCCCAGCCGATGCCGAACGCGGCGCTGCCCAGCACGAGCCGCGCGGTCACGCCCGTGGCCGACGGCAACAGGATCAGCGTGCCCAGCCACGAGCGGCCGCGCCGCCGCGCCACGAAGAAGGCGACCACGCCCACGGCAATCGCCCCCGCCATCACGAACGCGAGTGAAGGGTCCCATTGACCGAACAGATCGAGAAAGCCGAGCACCTTGGCCGGATTGGCCATGCCCGACACGATGAGCCCCGCGCCAAACAGCAGGCCTGCAACCAGTGCGATCACGATGGCCATGTCAGCCGCCCACCACGTGGCGCACGACGAACACGGTGACGATGCCCGAGGCCATGAACGTCAGCGTTGCCACCAGCGAGCGAACCGAGCCGCGCGACAACCCGCAGACGCCGTGGCCGCTCGTGCAGCCGCCTGCGTAGCGTGTGCCGATGCCGACCAGGAAACCTGCAGCCAGCACCTCGCCCCAGCCGGCTGCGATGTCCGGGACCACGGGGTGGCCCAGCCACGCCGCAATGAGGGGTGCCGCCACCAGGCCGATCAGAAACGCGACGCGCCAACCCACATCCCCCTGCGGGCGCTGCAGCAGGCCGCCAACGATGCCGCTGATGCCGGCAATGCGGCCGCTGCCAAGCACCAGCACGGCCGCCGCCAGCCCAATGACAAGGCCGCCAGCGAGCGCCGCGCCTGGAGTGAAGTGTGCGAAGTCAATCGACATGAAAAAAAAACGGGAGAGGGGCAGGGAACAATCTAGATTCCAATAATATATAAATTTATAGATTGTTTGTCATGTGGCGAGACAAGCAAGTGCTCAGCCCCGTGCGTTGCCCGACGGAAACACTCGCGCGAATGCAGGGTGTGAACCGATTGTCTGGGCAGTGCATCCTCGCTAGGCTGGGACTTTGCGGCGGAGGGCTGCGCGATGAGCTGGCAGAACTGGATTGTCTCGAGGATGGTGCGCAACCAGGTCAAGAAGCCGACCGAGCGGGAGCCCTTCGACCCCATCGCCACGCGCCTGCATGCCGAGAAGCGCAAGATGCCTTTGCCGGTGGAGCTGCCGCCGGATTGGCGCATCGTGCCGACCCTGGGGGCCCACGGCGATGGCCTCACCGGCGAATGGATCGAACCCGCCGATCCGGACCTGCATGACGACGCGCCCGTCGTGCTTTACCTGCATGGCGGCGGCTACTTTTTCTGCAGCCCGCGCACCCATCGCCCGATCACCATTGGCCTCGCCACGCATGCGCGGGCGCGTGTATGCGTGCCCGACTACCGGTTGGCACCCGAGCATCCGTTTCCAGCGCCGGTCGAAGATGCGCTGTTGACGTATCGCACGCTGCTGGCGCAAGGCGTGCCGCCATCGCGCATTGTCGTGGCGGGCGATTCCGCAGGCGGCGGCCTGGCGTTGGCGTTGCTCGTGGCCTTGCGCGATGCGGCGGACCCGCTGCCGGCGGGCGCGGTGCTGTATTCGCCGTGGACGGATCTTGCCGCCACGGGCCAAAGCCTGATCGACAACGATGAATCCGACGTGATGTTTCGCGGCGCGTGGATGGCGCACGGTGCCGCGTTGTACCTCGGCGACTCGGGCGCACCGACGGACCATCCGCTCGCCTCGCCGCTGTATGCAGATTTCACGGGCTTGCCCACGCTGCACTGCTACGTCAGCACCAGCGAAGTGCTGCGCGACGACACCCTCCGAATGGCCGAGCGCGCGCGGGCGGCCGGGGTATCCGTTTCGGTAGAAATGGGGCGGCGGCTTCCGCACGTGTGGCCGATCTTCTATCCTTTCCTTCCAGAGGCGCGTGTAGCGCTCAAACGATCGGGCGAGCAGATCAGACGACTGGTTGCGGCCCGGCACAACAACCTAGAACCGGTGGCACTGACGCCGGCATGACCCGACCGGTGCCCCTGCGCAGCCGCTTCGGGATGCGCAAACGGGGAGCCCAGCATGCGTCGGGTGGTGGTATTGGGTGTGGTGCTGGCCGTGGCGGCCGGTGCCTGGCAGTGGAGTCGGCTGCATCGGCTGAGGCTGGCCGATGTGCGCTTTGCGCCAATCGAGAACGTTGCTGCTGCAACGGGCGGCGCGGGCGCTCCTCTGCTCAATGCCAACAAATCGCACTGGCTCAAGGCGTGCGACCAGGCGCTGGGCCCGATGCGCGTAGAGGTGCGCGCCACCGAAACGCCGCTGTCCTTTTCCAACGACCGCTCGGTCGAACAACTCACCGCCGAGGCGCCGCCATACGATCGTTCGGCGCGCGTGCTCGGCAAGACGTATGCGACGCTGGTGGCGCGCTTCGACGTGAACAGCCGCTACATGGCCATCGCCACGCAGCCGGCCACCACCTGCCTGCGGCCGTCCATTTCGGTGGAGCTGGTGCTGAACAATTTTCGGGTGACCGTCGCGCGCGAATTTGCGCCGGGCACTTGCGCGTACAACGCCATCCGCGAGCACGAATTGCGGCACGTCGCCGTGAACCGCGCGGTGCTGCCGCACGCCGCCGAGGTGATCCGCAAGGAAATCGAGAGCGAATACGGCGGCCGGCTTTACTTTGGCGATCCGGACCGCATTGCTGCAGATTTACAGGCAGCGCTGACGCGCCATTGGCTGCCGCGCGCGCAATCGCTGATCGAACTGGGCTTGCAGGCGCACGAGCAGATCGATACGCCGCGTGAGCAGGAGCGCATGAGCCGCGTGTGCAACGGCGAGGTGGAGGCCGTGTTGCAACAGCTCATGCGCAGCTAGCGCTGATCGGGCAGGGTCAGGCGGCCGGGCGGTGCGCGGCGCGTGCCTGCAGTTGGGCGACCGCTTCGTCGACGATGGCTTCCGGCGGCAGCGCGATGTCGACGATGACGGCATCGGTCGGCTCTTCCAGCGCATCGAACTGGCTGCGCAGGAGGCTCGGGTTGAAGAAGTGGTCCTTTCGTGCGGCAAGGCGGCCTTGCAGCAGATCGAAATCGCCCTTCAGGTAGACGAATTCAGCGTTGCCGGCGGGACCGCGCAGCACGTCGCGGTAGCGCTGCTTCAGCGCGGAGCACGCCACCACCAGCGATTGCCCGTTGCTTGTCTTCTCGTCCATGTAGGCGCGGATCGATTCGAGCCAGGGTTTGCGGTCGTCGTCGTTCAGGGGAATGCCGGCGTGCATCTTGGCGCGATTGGCCTCGGAGTGGAACTCGTCGCCGTCACGGAAAGCGCAGCCCAGCCGCTCGGCGATCTTCTGGCCCACCGTGGATTTGCCGCAACCCGAAACACCCATCACTACTACGATCATCGTCGATCCCTACGTGCAAGAAAGCCCAAAACATCAGGCCGGCATGTTAGCGCGTTGGCGAGGGCGGCCGCCGATTTTTGCTGCTGCAGCGCAGCAATTGTTCCGCGTCATTGTTCGTCCGAGAACGGATTGCCAAATGCGTCAAGCTGCGTCAAATTGCGATCGACGCAGTGGTTACAAATCATTCAGAACAAGGCCCCAAAAAGGCCAACGTTGATTGGAGGAGACATCCATGGCTGGTGAGGTTTTCGACGCGCGACCGCGCAACGGTGCGTCGTATGTGGTGGGCGATACGTCGGTGCCGCTGGCACATGTCACGGTCTCGGCGTTGCTGGCGGATACCGTGCGCCGCTGCCCCGACGACGAGGCGGTCGTGTTCCGCGAGCAGAACGTGCGCTGGACGTGGCGCGCCTTTGCCGAACAGGTCGATGCGCTCGCCGCCGGCCTGCACGCGCTGGGACTGGAGCGGGGCGACCGCATCGGCATCTGGTCGCCCAACCGCGTCGAATGGGTGCTCACGCAGTTCGCGACGGCGCGCCTGGGGCTCATCCTCGTCAACATCAACCCTGCGTATCGGCTTTCAGAGCTGGAATACGCGCTCAACAAGGTCGGCTGCAAGGCCATCGTGGCGGCCGAAGCGTTCAAGACCTCGCGCTACCTGGAAATGCTGCAGACGCTCGCGCCCGAACTGGCGACCGCGCAGCCTGGAGCATTGAAGGCGGCCAAGCTGCCGGCGCTGCGCTGGGTCATCCGGATGGGCGAGGCCAATACGCCGGGCATGCTCAACTTTGCCGAGGTGATTGCGCGCGGAAAAAGCGTACCCGTTGATGCGCTGGATGCCATCACGGCCACGCTGTCGCCTGACGACGCCATCAACATCCAGTTCACCAGCGGCACGACGGGCGCGCCCAAGGGCGCCACGCTCACGCACGTCAACGTCGTCAACAACGCGCGCTTCGTTGCCATGGCGATGAACCTGCAAGGCGGCGATCGGCTGTGCATTCCGGTGCCGCTGTATCACTGCTTCGGCATGGTCATGTCGGTGCTGACCTGCACGGCCACGGGCGCGTGCATGGTGTTTCCGGGCGAGGCGTTCGATCCGCTGGCCACGCTGCGCACGGTGGCGGAAGAGCGCTGCACGCAGCTGCACGGCGTGCCGACCATGTTCATCGCACAGCTCGATCATCCGGACTTCAAGAGCTTCGATGTATCCACCCTGCGCGGCGGCATCATGGCCGGATCGCCGTGCCCCATCGAGGTGATGAAGCGCGTGGTGTCGGAGCTGAACCTGCGCGAGGTCACCATCGCATACGGCATGACGGAGACGAGCCCCGTGTCCTTCCAGAGCGCCGTGACGGACCCGCTCGACAAGCGCGTGACCACGGTCGGCCGCATCCAGCCACATCTGCAGGTCAAGCTGGTGGACGGCGCAGGAGAAGTTGTGCCGGTGGGTGAGAAGGGCGAGCTGTGCACCAAGGGCTATTCGGTCATGCTCGGCTATTGGGACGACAAAGCCAAGACCGCTGACTCCATTCACGACGGCTGGATGCGCACGGGCGATCTCGCAACGTTCGATGCCGAGGGCTACTGCAACATCGTCGGCCGCGTGAAAGACATGCTCATCCGCGGTGGCGAGAACGTCTACCCGCGCGAGATTGAAGAATTCCTCTTCCGCCATCCGAAGGTGCAGGCCGTCAACGTGTTTGGCGTACCCGACCCGAAATACGGCGAAGAGGTCTGCGCGTGGATCGTCCTCAAGCCCGGCCAGCAGGCCACGGAAGAGGAAATTCGCACGTTCTGCCAGGGCCAGATCGCGCACTACAAGATCCCGCGCTACATCCGCTTCGTCACCGAGATGCCGATGACGGTGACGGGCAAGGTGCAGAAGTTCGTCATGCGCGATCGCATGATCGAAGAACTCAAGCTGACGGTGGCCGCCACGGCCTGAAGCGAGCTTGCAGTTTCGCGGTTGAAATGTGAACGGGTTGCGCGCGGCTTTTCGTTGCCATGACGATGCTTGCCGCGCGCGGTTTTGCCTGACCGCCTGGGCAACGCCCGACGTAAAAACCAAAACACGTTTCCCGCATGCGTCTTGCCGATAGGGGGCGCTCGCAGTCAAGCGGGCAGGCAAGGCACCATGCTTGCAGTACGCAAGTCCTCAAGGCGCGCCGCGCGACGCGACGTGCGCCACGAGATGCTCACTCGCCGTGCCCCACCGCTCACGCAATGTGAACGCCGATGCGCCGATGTATCACGACTGAAACATCGAACCAATCGCCCGTCTCAAACAGCTCCGCCGTGCGCATGCGTGCGCCGGGTTTGCGTCTTGGCGCGAAGGTCATGTGCGGCGTGTCTGCCCTGCGTGCCATGGCGATGTATCAGCGCTGCAACGGAAAGGGCCAAAACAGGCCACCAGAAATGCACCTCTCGACACGATTACGCGGTACAGCGTGAGCCTATGCGCACGCGTGTCGGTGAATCTGTCGCGTTTTCAACCACTTAGAACAGCCGTGTAAAGCGTGCCCGGAACTTGGCACCGATTATGCAAACGAGCGCCCCGGGGTGGGTCATGTTTTTTCCCACAGGCAGAGCGCGCCGGCCTGACTGGCAGCGTTTCCAGCCGTCCCTCTCACCTTTATGGAGTGCGTTATGAAGAAGACCTTACTGGCCACCGCGATCGCCATGGGATTGGGGGTCTCTGGCGTTGCATTGGCCGACATCGGGAATACGGCGTCCGGCGCGGGTGACAAGACCCAGACCAACACGTCGACCATCAACAGAACCAGCACTGAGACGACGACAAGCACGGCAACCACCACAACCACCACGGCAACCGACAACTCGAATCAGCACAACAACCAAAGCCAGGGCAGCAACCGCGACAACAGCGGCTGGGCCAACGCTGAGGGCTACGGCACCGCAGCTGCCAACAACGGCGGCACGGCAACGGCAACATTCACCAACTCCTTCAACACCAGCAAGGCGATTGCCGTCTCCAAGCTGGACGGCACCGTGACCAACATCAGCGTATCTGGCATCGGTAACGTCGCTACCAACAATGGCGGCACGGCCAACGGCGGCGCTGGCGGACGTGGCGGCTACGGCTACGGCGGCACAGGCTCTGGCGGTAACGGCGGCGCGGGCGGTGCCGGAGGCGGCGGCGGCGCAGGCGGCAGCTCAGGCAGCGTCACGCATGGCAGCGCAACCAATGGCGGCGCGACCGCCGGCAATGGCGGCAACGGCGGCAATGCTGGTGGCAACGCTGGCGGTGGCGGCAGCGGCGGGAGTTCCGGCACGCTGTCGGCGAGCCTTGGCGCGGGTCTCGGTGGCTTGGCAGGCAGCAGCAGTGCGGCAGGCGGCGGCGCTGGAGGCAGCGGCGGCGGTGCTGGCGGCTCCGATGGCGGTGACGCCAACCGCCATCATGGCTCAGGCTCGGCAACGGGCGGCGCAGCAGCGGCAGCCGGCGGAAACGGCGCGGCGGGCGGCACCGGCACCAGTGGTACCGCTACCGCCTCGGGCGGCGCAGGCACCGGCACGAGCACGGCCACGGGCACCAGCACTGGTGGCGCAGGTGCCGCAGGTGGGGCCTCTACCAATGTGGCCGGTACTGGCGGCGCAGGCGGTACTTCCACGAATGGCAGCGCGACTAACGGCGCGGCGTCGTCCACGGCAGGCAATGGCGCGGTGGGTGCAGTCGGTGCGGCCGGCGGCGCAGGCGGCGTTGGCAACGGCGGCGTCGGCAATGGCGCTGTGGGTGGCACGGGCGGCGCTGGCGGTACGGTCGTGGTGGATGCAGGCACGTTCAACATGTCCAACGCCATGACCAGCGTCGGCCAGTCTGCAGCAGGCGTGATGGTGGCGAACCAGAACAGCGGCTTCGCTTCCCTCATCCAGCAGAGCATCAACGTGCAGGCCAACCTGAATGTGGGCAAGTAGCCCGGTACGGGCATGAGCGGGGAAGTGCCGCGGCGCAAGCGATGAAGCTTTGCGCATGACGGTGGATGGGGCCGGACTGCAGCGGCGGTCCGGCCCGCAGTTGGAGCGTAGAGGAGACACTCGATGCGATCCGACAGAAGAACCACAGCAGGATGGGCGGCATGGTGGTTGGCATGCGGCCTGGCAGTGTGGCCAGCGGCAGCAGCGATGGCGGCGGACGATGTGCCGATCGCAGACGGTGCGCAGGTCGCCAACACGGAAGCGGCGCGTCCCCCGGTCGCCGCAGCCGTGTCGGTGCCTGGGTTCGGTCATGCGGTGGGCGCCGATCGGCTCGACAGCTATCGCGGCGGCACGCAGGATCTCTACCAGACCGTCAATGACGCGCGCCTGTCGGGCACCGTGAGCGACAACGCCGCCGTGAACGTGGCGACGGGGTCGAACATCGTGCGCGACGGCTCGTTTGCCAATGCCAGCGGGATCCCCACGGTCATCCAGAACAGCGGAGCGAACGTGCTGATCCAGAACGCCACCATCGTCAACGTGCAGTTCCGGCCTTGAGCTTGTGAAGGACGGAATGATGCGCAAGACGTTGGGTGCGGTGCTGATGGCGCTGGCGTGCGGGCCCGCGTGGGCGGGCGCGATCGACATGCTCGGCACGGGCGGCGGCACCTATGCCGTGCCGGTGACGAGCATGAAGGCCGCGCGCTACCTGCGCACCGTGCATCAGCGTTTCGACTTCAGTTGCGGGTCGGCTGCGGTGGCGACGCTGCTCACGTATCAGTACGGCTACCCCGTGAGCGAGCAGACCGTGTTCCAGGCCATGTACGAGCATGGCAACCAGGAGAAGATCCGGCGAGAAGGCTTTTCGCTGCTCGACATCAAACGCTATCTGGCCTCTTTGGGCTTTGAGGCGGATGGTTTCGAGCAGCCGCTGGATGCATTGAAGGACGCCCACTTGCCGGCCATCGTGCTGTTGACCGAGAACGGCTATCACCACTTCGTGGTGGTCAAGGGCGTGCAGGAAGGGCGCGTGCTCGTGGGCGATCCGGCCATGGGCACGCGTGCGATTCCGCGTGCGAGCTTCGAGAGCATGTGGGACAACCATTTGCTGTTCGTCGTCCACAACCGCGAGGCGGGGGCGACGTTCAACGCTTCATCGGACTGGCGCGTGGCACCGCGTGCGCCGCTGGAGGAAGGCATGGACCGCAGCGGCCTGGGCAACATCGTCGTTCCCAAGCATGGTCCGTCCGACTTCTGAACGTCGTGCGCGCGTAGCCCAGCGGTGGTCGGGCAGGAGGGCATCATGAAGCGGTTTGGCAAGGTGGCGCGCGCTGCGGGATGGCTCGCGCTGGCGGCGGCCGGGCATGCGTGTGCGGCCGGCGCAGACAGCATGGACAACAACCCGGTCCATGCCTGGCACGCCGTGTCCGAAGACAAGCTCGACGACATGCGCGGCGGCTTCGATGTACCCGCGCTTGCAGGGCTGCACATCTCGTTCGGCATCGACCGCGCGGTCTACATCAACGGTGATCTGGTGGCGAGTGCATCGGTGAACATCCCCGATGTGGCGCGCATGACGGCCACGCAGGCGCAGCAACTCGCCTCGGTGGTCAACACGGTCAACCTTGTGCAGAACGGGCCCAACAATGTCGCGCCGCCCGATGTGACCCCGGGCGCGGCTGCCGCTGCCACGGTCATCCAGAACAGTCTGAACAACCAGACGCTGCAAGCCGTGACGACCATCAACGCAGCGGTCAACAGCCTGCCGCAGTTCCGTCAGCTGAATCTTTCCAACGTGCTGCAGGGCGCCCTGGCCAACGTCGTCACCCTGCTGCACTGAGCTAGAACTGGATCGGCAGACGCAGCGTGACGGTCAGGTCCGGCGTGTCGCGAGTGAGGCCTGCACCCACCGACAGGTTCAGCGTCATCTTGGGCGAGAGCCGGTACGAATAGCCGACCAGCAACGTGCCGAGAATGGTTCGCACCGAGCCCGGCACGCGCTGGCCGTTCTGCTTGGTCGGCGCGATGATGCTCTGGTCGTAGCCGATGGAGAACGACGCCTTTTCGTTCAGCGCCAGCCCCATGCCGAAGTTCAGGCCGATGATGTCGCCGGCCTTGACGTTGCCCAGGAACTGCTTCGAGCCGTCCACGAGGTTCAGGCTGACATCCTTGCGCTCGAAGTTGTGCAGGTAGCTGATGCTGCCGAAGAACACGGCAGGGTCCGTCGGGAACAGCCACGTCAGCCCCGGTTGTACTGCGAAGAAGCCCGAGCCCGTCGGCTGCTGCAGCGGCAGGCCGGTGCCCGTGGTATTGCTCACGCAGCGCGTCACGCAATCGGTGGTGACGTCAAACGGATCCTTGCCCGTGCGCGTCTTAAAGCGCAGCCAGCCGATGTAGAACGGCTTGTCGACGCCGCCCGCATTGAGCTGGTAGCGCGCGGTCAGCTCCACATCGCCGATGCCGCGGCCGTGCGAGCTGAAAGCGTTGTCCGTGGCCGTGCCGGTGAACAGTTCGCGGCTGACGGTGTCGCTCGCGCTGTAGACATAGGGCACGCGCGCTTCCAGTTCCCAGCGCCGTGCCAGGCCGTAGCGCACGGCCATCGTGCCGGTCAGCGTGGTCGTTTTGACCTGCCGTACGTCGATCAGCCCGATCAGCAGCGCGGGGATGATGGTGTAGCCCACCAGCGCCACGCGGTCCGACGACGAATACGCCATCTGCAGTGACGGCTCGACGACCACCTTGCCTGGCGGAGTGAGGGCACTGGGCTCGTCGAAGATCTGCGCGATGCGTGGCGGTCGGTCAGGCGGCTCCGGCGGTTTGCCGACTGGCGTGGTGCCGGGCTCGTCGTTCTGCGCAATTTGCGATGCATCGCCCGCCGCGCCGGGAGCACCGGCACCGCGCACGGTATCGAGTCGGCCCTCGCTCATGCCGAGCGCGCGCCGCATGCGCCGAAGATGCGCTTCCTGTTGCTGAATCGAGCGCTTGAGTTCCTGCAGCCGCGCCTGCGTATCGATAAGCTCGCGCTGCAGCGCGTCCAGGCTCGGTGGCTTGTCGTCCACCGGCTCGTTGGTCTGTGCAAGTGCCGACCTGCCGCAAAGCAGCAGGCATGCGCACGCAACCGCGCGAAGCGGCCCCCATGGTGCGTTCTTCATGGCAATGTCCCCGTCGAGAGCGCCCTGTCCACGAAAAGCGGATGGGCCCTTCACGATTTCCCCCGGGTGGCGTACTGCGGATACCACTATAGGCGAGCGAACGCGAAACGACAGGGCGTTGGCGTCCACAAAATGGACGAGGGACGCATGCCCGTTTGGCGGATCGCCCGGGCAAGAAAAAGGCGCCCGGAGGCGCCTCGTGTGTCTTGCGCAGCGTCAGCGCTCACTGACGCGCGTTGCGCAGGTTATCCGGCCACGGCGTGTTGTAGTTGGTGCGGAACGGGTTGATGTCCAACCCGCCGCGCCGCGTGTAGCGTGCATAGACGGCCAGTTTGACGGGCCGGCATTGGCGCAGGATGTCCGTAAAGATCCGCTCAACGCATTGTTCGTGAAATTCGTTGTGCTCGCGGAACGAGATCAGGTATTTGAGCAGCGCCTCCTGGTTGATCGGCGCGCCCACGTAGCGGATCTGCACGCTGCCCCAGTCAGGCTGGCCCGTCACCAGGCAGTTGGACTTCAGCAGGTGCGACACCAGCGTTTCTTCGACCGGGCTTTGTTCCTCGTCGGCATGCAGCAGCTCGGGCGTGGGCTGATAGACATCCGTTTCGATGTCCAGCCGATCGAGCAGCAGGCCGTCGAGTTCGCCCATGCGTTGTCGGGCAAATTCTTCGTGCGTGACGATGCGGACCTGCACCGGCGCACCGCACGCTTCCGACAGATCGTGGTGGATCAACTGCTGCAGCGCTTCGTGCGACGCCACCTTCGTCTGGTTGAACGAATTCAGATACAGCTTGAACGACTTCGATTCAACGATGTTGGGCGAATCGGCCGGCACGATCACGGTGCCAAGCGCCACCTGCGGCTTGCCGCGCAGGTTCAGCCACGACAGCTCGTACAGGTTCCAGAGGTCCACGCCGAAGAAGGGCAGGGCCGTGCCGGCGGCCAGGCCGATTTCGTCGCGCTTGCCCTGGCGCGGAATCGGAAACAGCAGGCTCGGATCGTATTCCGTCTTGTAGGCGGACGTCTTGCCCAGCGGCGAATGTTCGGGTTGGTTGCTCATCACAAAAACAGGCTGTAGACGGGGTTCTCGCTTTCGTCCCAATAGGTATAGCCCAGCGTGGCGAGGAACGCCTTGAACTCGCGCTTCTCGTTCTTCGGTACCTGGATGCCGACGAGGATGTTGCTCGAATCCGCGCCCTGATTACGGTAGTGGAACAGGCTGATGTTCCAGTTCGGGCTCATGCTCGAGAGGAACTTCATCAGCGCGCCCGGCCGCTCGGGAAACTCGAAGCGGTAGAGATGCTCGTTTTCCGCCAGCGGCGAGCGGCCGCCCACCATGTAGCGGATGTGCTGCTTGGCCAGTTCGTCGTTCGACAGATCCAGCGTCGGGAAACCGTGCTTGCGGAAGTTCTCGGCAATCTTGTCGCCCTCTGCGCGCGACGCAATTTGCACGCCCACGAAGATATGCGCGGCGTCCTTGCTGGCAATGCGGTAGTTGAACTCCGTCACGTTGCGCGACCAGCCGACCAGTTCGCAGAAGCGCTTGAAGCTGCCGCGCTCTTCGGGAATCGTCACGGCAAACACGGCTTCGCGGGCCTCGCCCACTTCGGCGCGCTCGGCCACGAAGCGCAGGCGGTCGAAGTTCATGTTCGCGCCGCTGGCCACGGCCACGAGCGATTCGTTCTTCAGCTTGTGCGTCTCGGCATACTGCTTGAGGCCGGCCAGCGCCAGCGCGCCCGACGGCTCCAGCAGGCTGCGCGTGTCCTGGAACACGTCCTTGAGCGCCGCGCAGATGGCATCCGTATCCACGGTAATGATCTCGTCGACGAGTTCGCGCGTGAGGCGGAACGTCTCCTTGCCGACCAGCTTGACCGCCGTGCCATCCGCAAACAGGCCCACCTCCTTCAGTTCGACGCGCTTGCCGGCGGCCACCGAACGCGCCATCGCGTCGGAATCCACGCTTTGCACGCCGATGACCTTGACGTCCGGCCGCACGGCCTTCACGTAGGCCGCAATGCCCGAGATCAGCCCGCCGCCGCCGATCGAGCAGAAGATCGCATGGATCGGCTGCGGATGCTGGCGCAGGATTTCCATGGCGATCGTGCCCTGGCCGGCAATCACTTCCGGGTCGTCGAACGGGTGGACGAAGGTGTAGCCGTGCTTCTCTTGCAGCTTGGCCGCGTGGTTGTAGGCATCGGAATAGCTTTCACCGTGCAGCACGACCTCGACCCAATCGCCGCCGCGCGAGCGCACGCCGTCAATCTTCAACTGCGGCGTGGTCACCGGCATGCAGATCACGGCCTTGCATTCCATGCGCGCCGCACTGAACGCCACGCCCTGCGCGTGGTTGCCCGCCGATGCCGTAATCACCCCGCGCTTGCGCTCGGCCGGCGTGAGCGAGGCCATCTTGTTGTAGGCGCCGCGCAGCTTGAACGAGAACACGGGCTGGTCATCCTCGCGCTTGAGGTAGACGCGGTTGCCGGTGCGCGCCGACAGGTTCGGCGCGAACTTCAGCTCGGTTTCCACCGCGACGTCATAGACCTTCGCAGTCAGGATTTTCTTGAGGTAATCGATGGCCATGGTGCGGACCGGGTTGGACGTGAACAGAGCCCGTAAGCCTATCACGCGGCGCCTGGCCCGCCTTGCCGGACTGGCGTGCCGGTCGGTACACTGCCCCGGCCGTGTCCGGGCGGGCGCGGCGCATCATCGGCGAGAGGCCTCCATGAACACCCCGTCGTCTTCCTCCGAGCGTGCCGGACGCGCGCGCCGGGGCCGCACAGTCTGGTCCGGCACGCAGCACGTCATCGCCTACGGCATGCCGCCGCTGGGCTGGCGCGACGTCTATCACCATGCGCTGGAGGTCAATTGGCCGACCTTCTTCGCGTTGCTGGCGACGATGTTCCTGGCGCTGAATGCGGTATTCGCGGGGCTGTATTCGCTCGGCGACGGCGCGATCGCGAACCAGTCGCCGCCCGGCTTCGTCGGGGCCTTCTTCTTCAGCGTCGAGACGCTGGCCACAGTCGGCTACGGCGACATGCACCCGCAAACGCTCTACGCCCACGTCATCGCCACGCTGGAGATCTTCATCGGCATGTCGGGCATCGCCATGGCGACGGGGTTGGTGTTTGCGCGGTTCTCACGCCCACGCGCCAAGATCATGTTTGCCCGCAACGTTGTCGTGCGGCCGCTCAACGGCAAGTCCACGCTGATGCTGCGCGCCGCCAATGCGCGCCAGAACGTCATCGCGGAGGCCACCGCCCGGCTGCGCCTGATGCAGGACGAGGTCTCGCCCGAGGGCTACTCGATCTACAAGATCCACGACCTGAAGCTGGAGCGCAGCGAGCACCCGATCTTCCTGCTGGGCTGGGTGATGATGCACGTCATCGACGAGACCAGCCCGCTGCATGGCGCCACGGCGGAGTCGCTCGCCGCGGGTGATGCCTTGCTGCTGCTGACCATCGAGGGCGCCGACGAGACCGCCGCGCAGACCGTGCAGGCGCGCTATTCCTGGCGGCACGACGAGATCCGCTGGAACTATCGCTATGCCGACCTCATCCGCGACGAGGGCGGTGTCACGTCGGTCGACTACGACAACTTCCACCTGATCCACCCGATCGAGACGCCCCCGCAGGCACAATGAGCGGCTTGTCCGATTCCAACGCGCAACCCCCGTGGCCCTGAACCTCGTCTGGCTCGCCTTCTTTCTCGTCGCCTTCGTCACCGCGTGCGTGCAGGTGGTGCAGGGCGACATGGAAGTCTTCTCGCGCATGTTGACCGGCATGTTCGATGCTGCCCGCACCGGCTTCGAAATCGCCCTCGGCCTGACCGGCATGATGGCGCTGTGGCTGGGCATCATGCGCGTGGGCGAGCGCGCCGGCGTGGTCGATCTGTTTGCGCGGCTCGTGAACCCGGTGATGCGGCACTTGTTTCCCTCCGTGCCGGCCGGCCATCCCGCCAACGGCGCGATGATGATGAACGTGTCGGCCAACGTGCTCGGTCTGGACAACGCCGCCACGCCGCTCGGCCTGCAGGCCATGCGCGAACTGCAGCAGATCAACCCGCAGCCGCAGCGCGCCAGCGATGCGCAACTGATGTTTGTGGTGCTCAACACGGCGGGGGTGACGCTGGTACCGACGTCCGTCATCGCCATCCGCCAGGCCATGGCTGTCAAGCAGGGGCTGGTGGGTTTCAACGCGGCGGACATTTTCCTGCCGACCTTGCTGTCCACGTTCATCGGCTTCTGCGCGGGTATTGCGGCGGTAGCGTGGTATCAGCGCATCAACCTGTTCAAGCCGGCGCTGCTGGCGTATTTCGGCGGCTTTGTCGCGGCGATGGGGCTGCTGTTTGCGTGGCTGCGCCAGTTTCCGCCGCAGCAGATGGCCGCGTGGATCGGCCTGATCGGCGCGGGCGCCATCCTCACCATCGTCGTGGCGTTCCTGGTCTGTGGGGCATTTCGTCGCATCAACGTGTACGAAACCTTCGTCGATGGCGCCAAGGACGGCTTCCATGTCGCCATCGGCATCGTTCCGTACCTCGTCGCGGTGCTGGTGGGTATTGCGGTGTTTCGCGCGGCGGGGTGCATGGATGTCCTGATGCAGGGGCTTTCTGCGCTGTTCACGCACCTGGGCATCGATACGCGCTTTGTGCCGGCGCTGCCCGTGGGGCTGATGAAGACGTTGTCGGGCGCCGGCGCGCGCGGCCTGATGGTCGACGTGATGACCACTTACGGCGTCGATTCCTTCCAGGGCAAGCTGGCCGCCATCATCCAGGGTTCGACCGAGACCACGTTTTACGTGCTTGCCGTGTACTTCGGCAGCGTCGGCATCAAGGACACGCGGTACGCGCTGGCCTGCGGGCTGTGGGCCGACCTGATCGGCCTCGTCGGCGCCGTGCTTGTCGCCTACCTGTTCTTCGCCTGACCGGCTAGGGCGGCCCCCAAGCGACGCCGCGGCCGCCCGCCCTCTACAATCGATCGCATGGAACAGTGGATCGACACGCTTTTTGCCACGCTCGCCCTGCCCAAGGTCGGGCTGCCTGCCATCTTCGTCGTCAGTTTCATTTCGGCGACGCTCCTGCCGCTGGGCTCCGAGCCGGCGGTCTTTGCGTACATCAAGCTCAATCCGGACATGTTCTGGCCGGCCATCGTGGTGGCCACGCTTGGCAACACGCTGGGCGGCATGGTCGACTGGTGGATGGGCTATGCGGCCAAGCTGGCGCTGGTGCGCTACCATCTGGCGCGCCGCCGCCGGCAGCACAACGCCGAGCACGCCCAGCGCGTGCCACACCCCAAGCGGCACCGCGAGCCTCCGCTCGACAAGAAATACTTCCGCTGGATGCGCCGCATCGGGCCGGTGTCGCTGCTGGTGTCGTGGCTGCCCGGTATCGGCGACCCGCTCTGCACGCTGGCCGGCTGGCTGCGCCTGAAGTTCTGGCCCAGCGTCATGTACATGGCCATCGGCAAATTCCTGCGCTATCTGGCGATGACCGCCGCGCTCATGACCTTGCCCGACGGCTTCTGGCACGGCATCTTTGGCTGGATCAAGGCTGTAATGATCTGACGTTTGCGTGGCGTTGGACGCACTCGCAGGCCTCCGCGCTTTTCGCAAGCCATTGAAAACGCGACGCTTTTCCCGCCCATATCAGCCGCAGGGATACCGTTGCTGCAACGCATCAACGGCGCGCGTTGCAGTACAATCGCCCTTTAAAGACCGCGCGGCTCTTGTCCTCCTTGCCGCGACCTCCTCCCCAGCGGCACGCCATGAATGCCCCACTTCTGATCGACGCCAAACTCACGGCGCAGGATGCTGCGCCCCGGCTGCGCGAGATTCCCTACAACTACACCTCGTTCTCGGATCGGGAAATCGTCATCCGTCTGCTGGGCGAGTCTGCGTGGCAGATCCTGGACGAACTGCGCGCCGAGCGTCGCACCGGCCGATCGGCGCGCATGCTGTACGAAGTGCTGGGCGACATCTGGGTGGTGCGTCGCAACCCGTATCTGCAGGACGACCTGCTCGACAACCCGAAGCGCCGGCAGATGCTGATCGACGCACTCAATCACCGCCTGGCGGAGATCGAAAAGCGCCGTGTGGCCGACCACGATTCGCATCACGACCCCGTGGGCGACGAGCGCGCCAGCAAGGTCGAGCAGCTGGTCGTGCATGCCCGCCGCGCCGTCAAGGCATTCCAGGAAGAGTTCGCCCAGGTGTATGACCTGCGCCGCCGCGCCCAGAAAGTGCTCGGCCGCGTGACCGCGAAGGACAACATCAAGTTCGACGGCCTGTCGCGCGTGTCGCACGTGACCGACGCGACCGACTGGCGTGTCGAATATCCGTTCGTCGTGCTCACGCCCGATACGGAAGAAGAGATCGCCGGCATCGTCAAGGGCTGTTTCGAGCTGGGTCTGACCATCATTCCGCGCGGAGGCGGCACCGGCTACACCGGCGGCGCCGTGCCGCTCACGCCGTTCTCGGCCGTCATTAATACGGAAAAGCTGGAGCGTCTGGATGCGGTCGAGATGACCGATCTGCCGGGCGTCGATCACCCCGTGGCGACCATCTATTCGGGCGCCGGCGTGGTCACGCGTCGCGTAGCCGATGCGGCGGACAAGGCCGGTCTCGTCTTCGCTGTGGACCCGACTTCGATCGACGCGTCGTGCATTGGCGGCAACGTCGCCATGAACGCGGGCGGCAAGAAGGCCGTGCTGTGGGGCACCGCACTGGACAACCTCGCCTGGTGGCGCATGGTTGACCCGGACGGCAACTGGCTCGAAGTCCAGCGCCTGAATCACAACCTCGGCAAGATTCACGATGCGCCGGTCGTCACCTTCGAGCTGAAGTGGTTCGACGGCAACGCGCCGGTCGGCGCCAAGCTGCTGCGCACCGAGACGCTCACCATCGAAGGCCGCAAGTTCCGCAAGGAAGGCCTCGGCAAGGACGTTACCGACAAGTTCCTGGCCGGTCTGCCCGGCGTGCAGAAGGAAGGCTGCGACGGCATCATCACCAGCGCGCGCTGGATCCTCCACCGCATGCCGAAGTCGATCCGCACCGTGTGCCTGGAGTTCTTCGGCCAGGCGCGTGACGCGATCCCGAGCATCGTCGAGATCAAGGATTACCTCGACGCCGAGACCAAGAAGCCCGGCGGCGCCATCCTCGCGGGCCTGGAACACCTGGACGAGCGCTACCTGCGCGCGGTCGGCTACGCCACCAAGAGCAAGCGCAACGCGTTCCCGAAGATGGTGCTGATCGGTGACATCGTCGGCGACGACGATGACGCCGTGGCGCGCGCCACCTCGGAAGTGATCCGCCTGGCCAACGGCAAGAGCGGCGAAGGTTTCGTGGCCGTGAGCCCCGAGGCCCGCAAGAAGTTCTGGCTGGACCGCTCGCGCACGGCCGCGATTGCCAAGCACACCAACGCCTTCAAGATCAACGAAGACGTGGTGATCCCGCTCAATCGCATGGGCGAGTACACCGACGGCATCGAGCGCATCAACATCGAGCTGTCGATCAAGAGCAAGCTCAAGCTGACCGACGCGCTGCTCGATTTCTTTGCCGGCAGCAACCTGCCGCTGGGCCGCACCGACGACGCCAACGAAATCCCCAGCGCTGAACTGCTGGAAGACCGCGTGCAACAGGCGCAGCAACTGCTGCGTGCCACGCGCGCACGTTGGCAGTATTTACTGGACCATCTCGACACGCCGGTCACCACGGCGCGCGCCAGCCTCATTGGCCTCGGCCTGGGCTACCTCGCGCAGACCATCGACGACCGTCTGGTGAATCAGCCTGACGCCAACCTGTTCCACCTGCTGCAGGATCGGACGATCCGCGTGTCGTGGAAGGCGGAGGTTCGCGCCGAGCTGCGCAAGATCTTCAACGGCGGCGAGTTCAAGCCGATCCTCGATGAGGCCCAGGCGATCCACAAGAAAGTGCTGCGCGGCCGCGTGTTCGTGGCGCTGCACATGCACGCCGGTGACGGCAACGTGCACACCAACATCCCCGTCAACTCGGATGACTACGACATGCTGCAGGACGCCCACAAGGCGGTGGCCCGCATCATGACGCTGGCGCGTTCGCTGGACGGTGTGATTTCGGGCGAGCACGGCATCGGCATCACCAAGCTGGAATTCCTGACCGACGAAGAGATCGCCGACTTCGCTGCCTACAAGCGCCGCGTCGATCCGAACGGCCGCTTCAACAAGGGCAAGCTGCTGCGCGATATCAACGACCCGCAAGGCCTGGCCGCTGATCTGCGCAACGCCTATACGCCGTCGTTCGGCCTGATGGGGCACGAGTCGATCATCATGCAGCAGAGCGACATCGGCGCCATTTCGGAGTCGATCAAGGACTGCCTGCGCTGCGGCAAGTGCAAGCCGGTGTGCGCCACGCACGTGCCGCGCGCCAACCTGCTGTACAGCCCGCGCAACAAGATCCTCGCCACGTCGCTGCTCATCGAGGCCTTCCTGTACGAAGAACAGACGCGCCGCGGCGTGTCGATCAAGCACTGGGAAGAGTTTGCCGACGTGGGCGACCACTGCACCGTGTGCCACAAGTGCGTGACGCCGTGCCCGGTCAAGATCGACTTCGGCGATGTGTCGATGAACATGCGCAACCTGCTGCGCAAGATGGGGCAGAAGAAATTCAACCCCGGCACCGCAGCAGCGATGTTCTACCTGAACGCGACCAATCCCGAGACGATCAACCTCACCCGCAAGGTGATGTTCGACTGGGGCTACAAGGCGCAGCGTCTGGGCAATGACATCCTGAAGAAATTCGCCAAGAAGCAGACCGCGCATCCGCCCGCCACGGTGGGCAGGCCGCCGGTGCGCGAGCAGGTGATCCACTTCATCAACAAGAAGATGCCGGGCAACCTGCCCAAGAAGACGGCGCGCGCGTTGCTGGATATCGAGGACAACGAGATCGTCCCGATCATCCGCAACCCGAAGGTCACCACGCCGGATAGCGAAGCGGTCTTCTACTTCCCGGGTTGCGGCTCGGAGCGCCTGTTCTCGCAGGTGGGCCTGGCCACGCAGGCGATGCTCTGGCATGCCGGCGTGCAAACCGTGCTGCCGCCGGGCTATCTGTGCTGCGGTTACCCGCAGCGTGGCACTGGCCAGTTCGACAAGGCCGAGAAGATCGTCACCGACAACCGCGTGCTGTTCCACCGCGTGGCCAACACGCTCAACTACCTCGACATCAAGACGGTGGTGGTGAGCTGCGGCACCTGCTACGACCAGCTCGCGGGGTATGAATTCGACAAGATCTTCCCGGGCTGCCGGATCATCGACATTCACGAATACCTGCTCGAGAAGGGCGTGAAGATCGACGGTGTGCAAGGCACGCGGTACATGTACCACGACCCCTGCCACACCCCGATTAAGACGATGGACCCGACCAAGCTGGTCAACCAGCTGATGGGCGGCAACATCGGTGCCGATGGCCAGACCCGCGCGATCGAGAAGAACGACCGCTGCTGCGGTGAGTCGGGCACGCTGGCGATCTCGCGCCCCGACATTTCCACGCAGGTCCGCTTCCGCAAGGAAGAAGAGATGCAAAAGGGCGCCGACAAGCTGCGCAGTCTCGGCCAGACCAGCGGCCAGGGCGGCGAGGCGTTCAACGGCGACGTGAAGATCCTCACGAGCTGCCCGGCATGTCTGCAGGGCCTGTCGCGCTACACCGAAGATGTTTCGGTGCAGGCCGACTACATCGTGGTCGAGATGGCGCGTCACGTGCTCGGCGAAACCTGGCTGCAGGACTACGTCGCGCAGGCCAACGCCGGCGGCATTGAGCGGGTTCTCGTGTGACGACTGCGACGACCGGCGAACGGGCGCCCGGCTGCGCGCTGTGCGAGACGGACGGCGGCGAGCCCGTCTGGCGCAATGGCCGCGCGCGCGTGGTGCTGGTCGAGCACGCGCGCTTTCCGGGCTTCTGCCGCGTCATCTGGAACGACCACGTGGCCGAGCAGACCGACTTGTCCGACGCAGATCGCCATTGGCTGATGGAGGTTGTCACCCGCGTTGAGCGCGTGCTGCGCACCGAACTGGCGCCGGACAAGATCAATCTCGCCAGCTTCGGCAATTTTGTGCCGCATCTGCATTGGCACGTCATCCCGCGCTATCGGTGGGACACGCATTTTCCGGAAGCCGTGTGGGGCCCCGAGCAACGCGCGCCCGATACCGCGCGCATGGCCGAGATCACGGCCAAGTTGCCGGCGCTGTCGTACGCGCTGCAGGCCGCGCTTGCGGATGTCTGACCGGTAACCACCGGTAACGCATCCCCGCGGCCTGTGCGGAACCCACGTGGCGCATAGGCCGTCTGATTCTCTTTTCTGTCGTGACCCAGCCCTCGCCATGACGACACCGCGCACCGCCGCCACGCCCGATTCCCACAAGGATTCAATCTCCGAACTGACCGTCCACCATGGGCGGCTGAATTTGTCGGAAACCTGGCAACTGATTCGTCCGTACTGGTTTTCGGAAGATCGCCGCAAGGCCTGGGGGCTGCTGGCGCTGGTGATCGGCCTGAACCTGTTTCTGGTCTACATGAACGTGCTGTTCACGGACTGGAATCGGCTTTTCTACAATGCGCTCGAGCAGAAGAACTACGGCGAATTCTGGACGCAACTGGGCCGCTTTTCATGGATCGCCGCATTGCTGATCTTTGGCTCCATCATGCGGTTGTACTACTCGATGATGCTGCAGATGCGGTGGCGGACCTGGATTACCGGCAGCTTCCTCGATGACTGGCTCGGCAAGCAGGCGTTCTACCGCCTGGAGCAAACGCACAGCGCTGACAACCCCGACCAGCGGATTGCCGACGACCTGCGCACGTTTACCGATGCAACGCTCACCTTGGCGCTGGGCTTCCTGAATTCGGCTGTGACGCTGGTGTCGTTCTTCGGGATTCTGTGGGCGGTGTCGGGGCCGCTGGCGTTCAGCGTGGGCGGTCACGATTTCGTCATTCCGGGCTACATGGTTTGGTTTGCGCTGCTGTATTCGATCGTGGGCTCGATCATCATCCACTTCGTGGGGCGGCCGCTGATCGGGCTGTCGTTCCAGCAGGAGCGTTACGAGGCGTACTTCCGTTTCCTGCTTGTGCGTGTGCGCGAGAACAGCGAGAGCATCGCCCTGTACCGCGGCGAGCCGACCGAGAAAGCCATCCTGCGCGGCCGCTTCGAGCGCATCCGCGCCAACTGGAACCAGTTGATGGACTACACGCGGCGCCTGACCTTTGCCAGTTCCGGCTATGGACAGTTCGCCATCATCTTCCCGTTTCTGGTGTCGGCGCCGCGCTACTTTGGCGGCACGCTCACGCTGGGCGGGATGATGCAGGTCGCCACCGCGTTCGGCCAGGTGCAGGACGCGATGTCGTGGTTTGTTACGAATTACCGCACGCTGGTCACCTGGAAAGCCTCCACCAACCGTCTGATCGAATTCCAGCGCGCGATCCGCGCCGCAGAGCGTGAAGAAGAGCACCGCGCCGGCGTCCGCGATGTCGAGGTCGAGACCGCCCCCATACCCGCCATCGAAGCGCGCGGTCTCGCGCTGAACCTGCCGAACCGCAAGCCCGAAGACGTGCTGGTCGAGCCCTTCGACATGACGCTCTCGCGCGGTGAGCGGGTGCTTGTCAACGGTCCGTCCGGCTGCGGCAAAAGCACGCTGGTGCGCGCCGTGGCCGGTATCTGGCCCTATGGCAGCGGCCGCATCGAAGTCCCGCAGGACGCCCGCGTGCTGTTCCTGCCGCAGCGCAGCTATCTGCCATCCGGCACGCTGGCTGACGCACTTTCGTATCCGGATTTGGCCACCCAATACACCGCGGAGCGTCTGACCCAGGTGCTGATCGCTTGTCGCTTGCCGGCGCTGGCCGGCCTCCTGGACGAGGTGAGCAACTGGAGCCTGCGCCTGTCGCCCGGCGAGCAGCAGCGCCTGGCTTTTGCGCGGGCTTTGCTGCAGCGCCCCGATTACCTCTTCCTCGACGAGGCCACCAGCGCACTCGACGAAGACACCGAGGCGTTCATGTACAGCCTGATGCTCGAATCGATGCCCGATGTGACCATCGTCAGCGTGGCGCACCGCAGCACCGTGGCACGTTTCCACCATCGCCGACTGCGTTACGTCCCCGAAGGCGACCCGTTGACTGCGGTAAGCTATCGGGTGGTGGAAGAGCCCGCGCACGTTGCGCTGGCCGCTTCCTGAAACACCGTTTTTCTGACTCGACGAGACGTTTTCATGGCCGGACTTTCCGCCGACACCCCGCACCCGACCGGCATCACCGTCCACACGCAATCGCGCGTGCTGGAGATCGCCTTTGCCGATGGCAAACAGTTCAGCCTGCCGTTCGAATACCTGCGCGTGCTGTCGCCGTCGGCTGAAGTGCAGGGGCACGGGCCCGGCCAGGAAGTGCTGCAGACCGGCAAGCGGGAGGTCGGCATCGTCGGCGTCGAGCCGGTGGGCAATTACGCGATCCGGCCGCTGTTCTCCGATGGCCACGATTCCGGCATCTTCGACTGGGCGTATCTGTACCGCCTCGGCGTTGAGCAGGCCACGCTCTGGCAGGCGTATCTCGATCGTCTGGCCGCTGCCGGCCTCGACCGCGACGCCCCGATGGCCGAGAACGCTGGCCACGCCTGCGGCCACAGCCACTGATTCTCGATTCACTTTGCGGCGCCTGTGCGCTGCATCCGCATCCTTTTCTGTCATGAGCCAAACCCACTTCGGATTCCAGCAGGTCGATGAGCAGGAGAAGGCCGGCAAGGTCGCCGGCGTGTTCCATTCCGTCGCGAGCAAGTACGACGTGATGAACGACCTGATGTCCGGCGGCCTGCACCGCGTGTGGAAGATGTTCACCATCGCCCAGGCAGCGGTGCGCCCTGGCTACAAGGTGCTCGACATCGCCGGCGGCACGGGTGATCTGGCCAAGGCCTTTGCCCGCCAGGCCGGCCCCACCGGCGAGGTGTGGCTGACCGACATCAACGAGTCCATGCTGCGCGTGGGCCGTGATCGCCTGCTCGATGCCGGCGTGTTGACCCCCACCGCGCTGTGCGACGCCGAGCACATTCCCTTTCCGAATGCTTACTTCGACGTGGTGACAGTGGCATTCGGCTTGCGCAACATGACGCACAAGGATCGCGCGCTTGCTGAAATGCGTCGCGTGGTGAAGCCAGGCGGCAAGGTCATGGTGCTGGAGTTCTCCAAGGTGTGGCAGCCGCTGGAGAAGGCCTACGACCTGTACTCGTTCAAGGTGCTGCCGTGGTTGGGCAGCAAAGTGGCGGGCGACCCCGAGAGCTACCGCTACCTGGCCGAGTCCATCCGCATGCACCCGGATCAGGAAACGCTCAAGCAGATGATGGAACAGGCCGGATTGGACTCGGTCGAATACTTCAATCTGACAGCGGGTGTCGTGGCTCTGCACGTCGGCCGTCGCCTTTAAGTGTTTCCGTCGTTCCACCAGATGGGCGATGTAGCGCGCTGCGGCGATATGCCACGATCCTTCACATTGAATTTCGGCATTGACGTCTTCATCTAATGGCGTCACTGCCACTGGAGAGAAGACAGCGATGAGTTTGCATTGGGGTGGAAAATTGATGGCGGGCGCGCTGGTCGCGACGCTCGCACTGGGCACGGCAATCGACGCCAACGCCAAGCGCATGGGTGGCAGCCGCAGCATCGGCAAGCAGTCGTCCACCGTGACGCAACGCCAACAGACGCCGCCGGCCACGACGCCGTCGCCGACGCAGCAGGCCGCGCCTGCCGCACAACCTTCGCCGGCTGCTCCGGCCCCTGCCGCGCCTGCCGCAAAGCCAGGCCGTAACTGGGGTGGCATGCTCGGCGGCCTCGCCGCCGGTCTGGGCATCGGTTATCTGCTGTCGAAATTCGGTCTCGGCGCGGGCCTCGCCTCGTTGCTGTCCAACCTGATCCTGATCGCGCTCGTCGCCTTCGTGGTGATGTGGATCATCCGCAAGGTGCGCGGCAGCCGTCCGCAAGGCCCGGCCTACGCCACGGGTGGCCCGTCGCTGGGCGGCGACCGCGAGCCATACGTGCCGCAACCTGCCGCACCGGCTCCGCAGGCTTCTGCGCCGGCGGCCGCATCGCTCAACACCGGCAACACGTCGGGGCTGGGTGCAGGCGCCGCAACCGCTGCACAGTCGTGGAACCTGGGTGGTCCGGCCGCCTCGACCGCGCAGGCTGTCAACGCTCAACCGGCCGCAGCCGCGCCGCAGCAACCGTGGGGCGTGCCGGCAGATTTCGACACGCAAGCGTTCCTGCGCAACGCCAAGGTCTACTTCATCCGCCTGCAGGCCGCCTGGGATGCCGGCAATCTCAACGACATCCGCGAGTTCACCACGCCCGAGATGTTCGCCGAGATCAAGATGGACCTGGCTGACCGTGGCACTTCGCCCAACAAGACCGACGTGGTCTCGGTCGAAGCCGAAATGCTGGGTATCGAAACGCAGGCCGCCGAGTACCTTGCCAGCGTGCGCTTCTCGGGCATGATCCGCGAAGAAGCCAACGCGCCCGCCCAGCCGTTTGCCGAGGTCTGGAACCTGACCAAGCCGACGCAGGGCGCAGGCGGCTGGGTGTTGGCGGGTATTCAGCAGTTGCAGTGATGTCGTAACAACTTGAAGCGGCGCAGAACGGCCGTTTCAACATTCCCCGTAAAATAGGGCCCGACCGTCTGGTGCGGGCCCTTTTTGTTGCCCGCGGCTAGCCCGCTTCTTGCTGCTTTCCTGCTGTTTTTGCGCACCATCACCGCATGTCTTCGACAGCCACTTCGTCTCCATTTCCGCTTGTGCTGATGCAGCCGCTGCTGCTCGCGCTCAACCATCTGCTGCGCCAGGAGCCCTGGGCGCAGGAGACGCTGCGCCCGTTTGCGGGCCGCGTGGCGCGCTTTGACCTGGCGCCGATGTCGATGACGTTGCAGGTGGACGCCGCCGGCCTGGTGACCGCTCCCGAGCTTGACGTTGAACCGGCCGTGACCGTTGTCGTGCCGCTTGCGGCCGCCGCAGCCGATTACGCCGCAGGCGGGCAGGCCGCCGTGCTCAAGCACGTGCGCATCGAGGGCGAGGCCGAGTTTGCCAACGTGCTGTCGACGCTGCTGCGCAACCTGCGCTGGGATGCGGCGGAGGACCTCTCGCGCGTGTTTGGCGATGTGATCGCGCAGCGCATGGTGAGCGGCGCGCAGGCTGCCCGCACCGAAGCCACGCGGGTGGGCCGTTCGCTGGCGGAATCGGTGGCGTCTTACCTGACCGATGAGCAACCGACGCTCGTGCGGCACGCGCGCCTTGCGCAGTTCGCCGCCGACGTGGCGGCGCTGCGAGATGCCGAAGCGCGTCTGGTCAAGCGGCTGGAGCGGCTCGAAAAACGCCCGCAGCCGGCGATCCGGGGCGCACGTCAGGGTGAATCGGCATGACGCGCTTCTTCCGGCTGGGCAAGATCGTTTTCGTCATCCTCTATTACGGGCTGGATCAGCTCGCGTTGTCGGGCTTCAAGAGCCGCCGCATTCGCGCGCTGGTCTGGCTGCTGACGCTCGGGCGCAAGCCGAAGCTGCCGCGCGGGGTGCGCCTGCGCCTGGCGCTGGAGCAGCTTGGACCCATCTTCGTGAAGTTCGGGCAGGTGCTGTCGACGCGCCGCGATCTGCTGCCGCCCGATGTGGCCGACGAACTCGCCAAGCTGCAGGACCGCGTGCCGCCGTTCGATCCGAAGGTGGCGGCGGCCATCGTGGAGAAATCGCTCGGCAAGCCGCTCTCGGCGCTGTTCCATCGTTTCGATCATCACCCCGTGGCGAGCGCGTCGATTGCCCAGGTGCATTTCGCCACGTTGCGCGGCGGCCCCTACGATGGTCGCGAGGTCGCCGTCAAGGTCTTGCGCCCGGGCATGCTGCCCGTGATCGACAGCGACCTCGCGCTCATGCGCGACCTCGCGACCTGGATGGAAAAGCTGTGGGCCGACGCCAAGCGCCTGAAGCCGCGCGAGGTGGTCGCCGAGTTCGACAAGTACCTGCACGACGAGCTGGACCTGATGCGCGAGGCGGCCAACGCCAGCCAGTTGCGCCGCAATTTTGCCAAGTCCGACCTGCTGCTTGTCCCCGAAGTGTTCTGGGATTGGTGCACGTCTGAAGTGTTCGTGATGGAGCGCATGCACGGCATGCGGATCTCGCACACCGATGAGCTGCGTGCTGCCGGCGTCGACATGCATAAACTCGCGCGCGACGGTGTGGAGATCTTCTTCACGCAGGTCTTTCGCGACGGCTTTTTCCATGCCGACATGCACCCCGGCAACATCCTCGTGAGCGTGGCACCCGAGACGCTGGGCCGCTATATCGCGCTGGATTTCGGCATCGTCGGGGCGCTGTCGGAGTTCGACAAGAACTACCTCGCGCAGAACTTCCTGGCGTTCTTCCAGCGCGACTACCACCGTGTGGCCGTGCTGCACATCGAGTCCGGTTGGGCGCCGGAAGAGACGCGCGTCGAAGAGCTGGAGGGCGCCATCCGCGCGTGCTGCGAGCCTTATTTCGATCGGCCGCTGGGTGAAATCTCGCTCGGCCTCGTGCTGATGCGGCTGTTCCAGACCTCGCGTCGCTTCAACGTGGAAGTGCAGCCGCAGCTGGTGCTGCTGCAGAAGACGTTGCTCAACGTGGAAGGTCTTGGCCGGCAGCTCGATCCGGATCTGGACTTGTGGAAGACGGCCAAGCCGTTCCTCGAACGCTGGATGCACGAGCAGATCGGCTGGCGCGGTTTTGTCGAGCGCCTGAAGGTCGAGGCGCCGCAATGGGCCAACAAGCTGCCGGACTTCCCGCGCCTGATGCACCAGATTCTGGATCGCCACTCCCGCGAGGATGGCAATGCGCAGACCGCGGCGCTCACCGCGCTGCTTGCCGAGCAGAAGCGCACGAACCGGCTGCTGTCTGCCGCTTTGCTGTTCGTCGGCGGCTTCGCGGTCGGGATCGTCGCGACGCATGTGCTGACCTGGATGGCTCGCTACTGATTTCTGTTTACGTTCTGAGCGCCATGGCCGAACCGCCCGTCTTCCAATCCCGCGACGCCGCCGATCCTGCCTTCTGGGACGAGCGCTTCACCCGCGAGCACACCCCGTGGGACGCGGCAGGGGTGCCCGTCGCCTTCCGGCAATTTTGCGAAGCGCAGCCTGCGCCGCTTTCCACGCTGATTCCCGGTTGCGGAAACGCTTACGAAGCCGGCTGGCTGGCCGAGCGCGGCTGGCCCGTCACGGCCATCGACTTTGCGCCGAGCGCCGTCGCCTCGGCCAAGGCCGTGCTGGGCCCGCACGCTGACGTGGTGGAATTGGCGGATTTCTTCCGCTTTTCGCCATCCCGGCCGGTGCAATGGATCTACGAGCGCGCTTTCCTGTGCGCGATGCCGCGCCGCCTTTGGCCAGACTACGCCGCGCAAGTGGCGAGGCTGCTCCCGCCGGGCGGCTTGCTGGCGGGCTTCTTTGCCGTGGTGGAAGGCCGCGAGGCGGTGCCCAAGGGACCGCCGTTCGAGACCACGCAGCCCGAACTGGATGCGCTGCTGTTGCCGGCATTCGAGCGCCTCAGCGATATCCCCATTGCCGAGGCGGATTCCATTCCGGTGTTCGCCGGGCGCGAACGCTGGCAGGTCTGGCGCCGCCGCGCCGATTGATCCGTCGTCCGGGCCAGTGTTGGTGCGAAGCAACATGGGCCCTGGTCAACGAAAAGCCTGCCGACGCCCGTTGCGGGCCGCTGCGCAAAAATCTGGCAAACGGGGCGGCATTCGTGGTCGCACCGATGCCCCGGCGCGCGGTCCCATCGCTATAATCCGGCCACTTTGCCCGGCGCCCCGCGGCCGCAAGTCGGGCCGCCATGGGGTCTTCCCGCTTCTCTCCGCGCTGCCATGCTGATCTGGTTTGTCATTGTTTACTGGGTGATTTCGGTCGGGATCGGCCTCTGGGCTGCCCTGCGCGTGCGCAATACCGCCGATTTCGCTGTGGCTGGCCGCAGCCTGCCGTTCTACGTCGTGACTGCCACGGTGTTCGCCACTTGGTTCGGCTCCGAGGCGGTGCTCGGGATTCCCGCAGAATTTCTCAAGGACGGCCTGCACGGTGTGGTGGCCGATCCGTTCGGTTCGTCGCTGTGCCTGGTGTTGGTGGGTCTGTTCTTCGCCAAGCCGCTGTACCGGATGAACCTGCTCACCATTGGCGACTTCTATCGCAACCGCTTTGGCCGCGTGGCCGAAACGCTGACCACGCTGTGCATCGTCGTGTCGTACCTGGGCTGGGTGGCCGCGCAGATCAAGGCGCTGGGGCTGGTGTTCTACACCGTGTCCGACGGCGCGGTTTCTCAGGATCTCGGGATGATGATCGGCGCGGGCAGCGTGCTCGTCTACACGCTGTTCGGCGGCATGTGGTCGGTGGCGGTGACGGACTTCATCCAGATGATCATCATCGTGATCGGCATGCTGTACATCGGCTGGGAAGTGTCGGGGCAGGCCGGCGGCGTCGGCACGGTGGTGGCGCACGCGGCCGCTTCGGGCAAGTTCTCGTTCTGGCCGGCGTTCAATCCGATCGAAATCATTGGCTTCGTGACGGCGTGGATCACGATGATGCTCGGCTCGATTCCGCAGCAGGACGTGTTCCAGCGGGTGACGTCGTCGCGCACCGAGCGCATCGCCGGCACGGCGTCGGTGCTGGGCGGTGTGCTGTACTTCATGTTCGCGTTCGTGCCGATGTTCCTGGCGTATTCCGCCACGCTCATCGACCCGCAGATGGTGGCCAAGTACATCGATACCGATTCGCAGATGATTCTGCCGAACCTGGTGCTGCAGCATGCGCCGATCTTCGCGCAGGTGATGTTCTTCGGCGCGCTGCTTTCCGCCATCAAGAGCTGCGCGAGCGCAACGCTGCTCGCACCCTCCGTGACGTTCGCCGAAAATGTGCTGCGTCCGCTGCTGCCCAACATGGACGACAAGCGTTTCCTGCGCGTGATGCAGGCCGTGGTGCTGACGTTCACGGTCTTGGTGACGCTGTTTGCGCTGAACTCGCATCTGTCGATCTTCCACATGGTCGAAAGCGCCTACAAGGTGACGCTGGTGGCGGCGTTTGTGCCGCTGGCCTTCGGCCTGTTCTGGAAGCGCGCGACGAAGCAGGGCGGTCTGCTGGCCATCATCTTCGGTCTGGCGGCGTGGATCTGGTGCGAGGTCTTCCTGTCCAATGCGATGCTCCCGCCACAATTGGTCGGTCTCCTGGCCAGCTTTGGCGCCATGGTCCTGGGCTCGCTCGGCCCGCAGTGGATCGAGAACCGCGCGCCGACCACGAAGGCGGCTACGCAAGCCTGAGCGTCTTGTGAGGGCGTGCGCGGTGTGCCACTTTGTCGCGCATCGCCGTCGGCGGCTCCGAATCTGCGGTCGGGAATTCCCTCAAAAGGGTTTATAATTCAAGGCTTTGCGCGCCAGCACTTGTACGGCGTGCAGTTGCCCCAATCTTCCGTGAGCCTGTCGTGCGCGTTTCTCGCACCGCGTTTGCGGCCAGCGCGGGCAATCCATCGCTTTCTTGTCATTTGTTTGTTCCAGGGTGAGGACACCATGCCGATCTATGCTTATCGATGCGACGCCTGCGGCCACGCCAAAGATGTGCTGCAGAAGATGAGCGACGCCCCGCTGACGGATTGCCCCGCATGCGGCGCGCCGGCGTTCAAGAAGCAGCTCACTGCTGCCGGCTTCCAGCTCAAGGGTTCGGGCTGGTACGTGACGGACTTCCGTGGCGGCTCGGGTGGCGCATCGGCTGCCGCGGCCGGCACCGGTACGGCGGCCAAGGCAGATGCCGCAGCACCAGCCGCTGCTGCACCGGCCGCGTCGTCGGACAGTGCGTCGTCCAGCGCCAGCACCCCGGCGGCGTCCGGTGGTTGCGGCACGTCGTGCGCTTGCCACTGATCGCATCGCTCACCTTTCGGTCCATCGCCTCATGAAACAGAAAACCAGCGCACTCAAGACATGGTTCCTGACCGGTCTTCTGGTGCTTGTCCCGCTTGCGATCACGCTGTGGGTGCTGTCGCTCATCATCGGCACGATGGACCAGAGCCTGGCGCTGCTGCCGTCGGCATGGCAGCCGGATCAGCTGTTCGGCCGGCGCATTCCTGGCGTCGGCGCGATTCTCACGCTGGCGTTCATCCTGATCGTCGGCGTTCTGGCGCACAACTTCATCGGCCAGAAACTGGTGCTGTGGTGGGAAGCGCTCGTGGGCCGCATTCCCGTGGTCGGCCCGATCTATTCGAGCGTGAAGCAGGTGTCGGACACGCTGCTGTCGTCCAACGGCAATGCGTTCCGCAAGGCGCTGCTGGTGCAGTATCCGCGTGAAGGCTCCTGGACGATCGCCTTCCTGACCGGCCGCCCTGGCGGTGATGTCGAGAACCACCTGCAAGGCGAGTACGTCAGTGTGTACGTGCCGACCACGCCCAACCCGACGTCGGGTTTCTTCCTGATGATGCCCAAGGCCGACACCATCGAGCTGGACATGACGGTGGACGCGGCGCTCAAGTACATCGTGTCGATGGGTGTGGTGGCGCCTGAAGCGCTGCCGCGCCGCATGGACCCGCCCGATGCCTCTCAACAGACGGAGGACCGGTCGCCGGCTCAAGGGCCGCGCGACCCCTCGAATCCGACCGCGCTGCCTGCAGAGGGCGGCGCCATCGCGGCACCCTGAGCCGGCGACAGAACGAAGTCGAATCGACGCCGGCCCCCCAATCAACTTTCACGCGCGACGCTGTAGTGGCGGCGCGCTTCGCGGAAAACCACAACATGCAAATGCGTACTCAATACTGCGGTCAGGTCACCGAACAACTGCTCGGCCAGAGCGTTACGCTGTCGGGCTGGGCCCATCGTCGTCGCGACCACGGCGGCGTGATCTTCATCGACCTGCGCGACCGTGAAGGCCTGGTGCAGGTCGTCTGCGACCCGGACCGCCCGGAGATGTTCAAGGTGGCCGAAGGCGTGCGCAACGAGTTCTGCCTGCAGGTGAAGGGCGTTGTGCGCGCCCGCCCGGAAGGCACCACCAACGCCAACCTGACCAGCGGCAAGGTCGAAGTGCTGTGCCACGAGCTGACCGTGCTCAACGCCTCCGTCACGCCGCCGTTCCAGCTGGA
Organism: Ralstonia flatus; assembly: GCF_958439105.1. NCBI lineage: Bacteria > Pseudomonadati > Pseudomonadota > Betaproteobacteria > Burkholderiales > Burkholderiaceae > Ralstonia > Ralstonia flatus. Next base: position 249,907 of record NZ_CAUDLI010000005.1, read on the forward strand.
CGACGACAACCTGTCGGAAACCACGCGCCTGACGCACCGCGTGCTGGACCTGCGCCGCCCGCAGATGCAGTACAACCTGCGCCTGCGCTACAAGGTCGCGATGGAAGTGCGCAAGTACCTGGACGACAAGGGCTTCATCGACATCGAAACGCCGATGCTGACCAAGAGCACGCCGGAAGGTGCGCGCGACTACCTGGTGCCGTCGCGCGTGAACGCCGGCCAGTTCTTCGCGCTGCCGCAGTCGCCGCAGCTCTTCAAGCAGATGCTGATGGTGTCGGGCTTCGACCGTTACTACCAGATCACCAAGTGCTTCCGCGACGAAGACCTGCGTGCTGACCGCCAGCCCGAATTCACCCAGATCGACTGCGAAACGTCGTTCCTGAGCGAGCAGGAAATCCGCGACCTATTTGAAGAAATGATCCGCACGGTGTTCAAGAACACCATGTCGGTCGAGCTGGATGCCAAGTTCCCGGTGATGGAGTTCCGCGAGGCGATGGCCCGTTTTGGCTCGGACAAGCCGGACCTGCGCGTCAAGCTGGAATTCACCGAGCTGACCGACGCCATGAAGGACGTCGACTTCAAGGTGTTCTCCGGCCCGGCCAACGCTGAAGGCGGCCGCGTGGTCGCACTGCGCGTGCCGGGCGGTGCTTCGCTGTCGCGCGGCGATATCGACGCGTACACCAAGTTCGTCGAAATCTACGGCGCCAAGGGCCTGGCCTGGATCAAGGTCAACGAAGTCGCCAAGGGCCGCGACGGCCTGCAATCGCCGATCGTGAAGAACCTGCACGACGCGGCCATCGCCGAGATCCTCAAGCGCAGCGGCGCACAGGATGGCGACATCCTGTTCTTCGGTGCCGACCGTGCCAAGGTCGTCAACGACGCGATGGGCGCGCTGCGCCTGAAGGTCGGCCATTCGGACTTCGCCAAGAGCACCGGCCTGTTCGAAGACGCCTGGAAGCCGCTGTGGGTGATCGACTTCCCGATGTTCGAGTACGACGAGGAAGACGCGCGCTGGGTGGCCATGCACCACCCGTTCACGAGCCCGAAGGACGAGCACCTGGAATACCTGGAAACCGATCCGGGCAAGTGCCTCGCCAAGGCTTACGACATGGTGCTCAACGGCTGGGAAATCGGCGGCGGCTCGGTGCGGATCTACCGCGAAGAAGTGCAGAGCAAGGTGTTCCGTGCGCTGAAGATCAACGATGAGGAAGCGCGTGCCAAGTTCGGCTTCCTGCTCGATGCACTGCAGTATGGCGCGCCGCCGCACGGCGGTATCGCGTTCGGCCTGGACCGCGTTGTCACGATGATGGCCGGTGCCGATTCGATCCGCGACGTGATTGCTTTCCCGAAGACGCAGCGTGCGCAGGATCTGCTGACGCAGGCACCGAGCCCGGTCGACGAAAAGCAATTGCGCGAGCTGCACATCCGCCTGCGCGCTGCCGAGGCAAAGGTTGCCGCACCGACGGCTGCCACGACCGCCTAAGCGCCCGCGCTGACGCTCCGCGACAAACCGCGCCGCCTGATTAAGGGCGGCGCGGTTTTTTTTTTGAGCGCCTTCCGTTGGGAACATTGCGTGCTAAACCGAATCTTTCGTTTCTGTCACGTTGTGTGACACGAAGGAGGAGTGTTTAGATGGACTACATCGACTTTGCGCGCACATGGGTCGTCGCCCACGCGGAGTTTCTGCTGACGTGGTTGGTCGCCGCGCTGGTGGTGATAGTGCTGGCGTGGATCGAAATCCGCCGCGCCACCCGGCGCGCCGCCATGGCGATGACCGAGGCCGTGGCCACCACGGTGGCAGCGTGCGTGCCCGAAATTGCCGCGGCGGCGCAGAGCGCACATCCCGGCGCACCCGCATCGGCGGTGTCTGCCGGTTTGGCTGAGGCCATGCGCGCACTGGGCCACCTCGCGGCGGAGCGGATGCAATGGCTGCATGCGGTCGCCAACCTGCGTTTGCCCGAGGCGGCACTGCCGCCAGCCGCACCGGGCGTGCCGGTGCATCCGCTCGTCTACGACACACCGCGTCCGTTGGCCGAAGCCCACTTGGCGGCAGAACGCCGTTTTGCCGATCACGCGCGCGTTCTGCAGGCGGAACGCCGCGCCCTCCAAGCGCTGGAAACTGCCGAGCGTGAGGGCACCAGCGAATTGCATCGCATCGAGCGTGAGACCTCGGCCATTGTCGAGCGCTTCGACCAGGCCAACGCGCAATCCGAGCAGACCGATGTGCAGCGCTTTCTCATCCAGAAATTCAACACCCTTGGCAATCGCGAACGCGAGTTGACCGCGCAGCTCGCTGCGCTGCGCCAACAACTCGCCGAGCGTACGGAAGCGTTGTGGGCGCAATCGCAGCGCGCGGCCGACGACTATGCTGCGATGCTTGATCCGCTGCTGGCGGTGGCTCGCCGAGAGCTGGGTCACGAAACGGCGACCGACGAGACGGTACTGTGGCTCGCCCACACCCGCGCCGGACAAGGGCCGTTGCGCGCGGCCTGATTGCTGTCACGGCAGCGCAGCGAGCGTCACGGTGGCACGCTTCTGGCTGCGGTAAGCTATTGCCTTGCAGCGCGATCGCGCCGCCCATTGAAGCACGCACCCATGCCGCACAAGATCCCCGTCTCCGTTCTCGTCGTCATTCACACGCCTGATTTGCATGTGTTGGTGATGGAGCGGGCCGATCATCCGGGCTTTTGGCAATCCGTGACGGGCAGTTGCGACACACTCGACGAGCCCCTGGCCGATACGGCCCGGCGCGAGGCGCTGGAAGAAACCGGTATCGACGCGGCCCAGCATCATCTGATCGACTGGGGCCACCACATCGAATACGAAATCTACCCGCGCTGGCGCCATCGCTACGCGCCGGGCGTGACGCGCAACACGGAGCATTGGTTCGGCCTGCTGGTGAGCGGCAAGGTGCCGGTGCGGATGTCCCCGCGCGAGCATGTGCAGGCCGAATGGCTGCCCTACCAAGAGGCCGCCGCGCGGTGCTTCTCGCGCAGCAACGCCGAGGCCATTCTGCAGTTGCCCGAACGCCTTGCTGCCTATCACGCGCGTCAAGCGGCACTGACAAAGGACCAGGCCTGACATGCTGCGTTTGCGCGTTGCCACCTACAACATCCACAAGGGCGTGACCGGCATTGCGCGGCGTGTGCGCGTGCATGACGTGCGGCAGGGTCTGCACACCATGGACGCCGACATCGTCTTCCTGCAGGAGGTGCAAGACCGCAACGACCGCCTCGTCGCCGCAGAACTGTTCGACCCGAATTACACGCAGCTGCGCTATCTCGCGACGGACGTCTATCCGCACACGGTCTATGGCCGCAACGCCGTGTACGAGCACGGCCACCACGGCAACGCCATCCTGTCGCGGTTTCCGATCCTGCTGTCGGAGAATCTCGATATCTCCGACCACCGTTTCGAGCAGCGCGGCCTGCTGCACGCCGTGACCGATCTCGGTTTTGGCGAGGTGCATTTGCTCTGCGCACACTTCGGCTTGTTTGCACGCAGCCGGCGGCGGCAGGCGGAGGCGCTCGTCGATCGCGTGCGTTCCGTCGTGCCGCCCGATGCGCCGCTCGTGGTGGCGGGCGACTTCAACGATTGGAACAACCGCCTCGACCGCATGATTTGCCAGGCGCTGGGTGCGACCGAAGTGGCCGACAAGGCTGCCGATGCGCGCCCGGTCCGCACGTTCCCCAGCCATATGCCGTGGCTGCGGCTGGACCGCATCTATGTGCGCGGTTTCGATATCGAACGTGCGCACGCGCTGACCGGCCGGGAATGGGCACAGCGCTCCGACCACGTGCCCCTGCTGGCTGAACTGGCGCATCCATGAAGGTCGCGCGCGATGCGGGCCCGCTGCGCTCCGAATGGCGGCGGGGTAAGCCCCTGCCGGGCAACGACGTCGACCTGCTGTGCGGCGGCGCCGAGTTCTTCCCCGCCCTGATCGAAGCCATCGACGCAGCGCAACGCCGCGTCGCACTCGAAACCTACATCTACACCGACGACGCCACCGCCCACAGCGTGACGGAAGCGCTTGCCCGCGCTGCACAGCGCGGCGTGGATGTCCACCTGACCATTGACGGTTTTGGCACCGGCCTGCTGCCAGCCAAGATCGCCGCGATGCTGGAAGCGTCGGGTGTGCGTCTGCGCATCTATCGTCCGTTGCGGGGTTTCCGCCTGCAACGCCGCCATTTGCGACGGCTGCATCGCAAGATCGCCGTCATTGATGACGATGTGGCGTTCGTGGGCGGCATCAACATCATCGACGACCTGAACCACGCGCCGTTTAACGACACCGCGCTGGGGCCGCGCTACGACTTCGCCGTGCGGGTGCGCGGGCCGCTGGTCGCGCAGATTGCGCTGACCGTCGACCGGCTCTGGTGGCAGATGGGCGTGCGCGCCGGCATGCGCGAGGTGGGCGTCACGGGCGTCGCCGCCGAGTTTCCGGTGATGACGGATACGCCGCGGCCCCGACATCGCGGAGCGTCGGGACGAGAAAGTGAGCGTGCGCCGGGCACCGTGTTGGCCTCGCTGGTGCTGCGCGACAACGTCCGCAACCGGCGTGCGATCGAACGCGAATATCTGCGCGCGCTGGGCGTCGCACGACAAGAGGTGATCATCGCCAACGCGTACTTCTTGCCGGGCGTGCGTTTCATGCGCGCACTGGCCGCATGCAGACGGCGCGGTGTGCGCGTGCGCCTGTTGCTGCAGGGGCAGGTCGAATATCGGCTGCAGCACTACGCGACGCGTTCGCTGTATCACATGCTGCTGCGCGACGACGTCGAGATCTACGAATACACCGCCAGCTTCCTGCACGCCAAGGTGGCCGTGGTGGATGACCGCTGGGCGACGGTCGGCTCCAGCAACATCGACCCATTCAGCCTGCTGCTTGCCCGTGAAGCGAACGTGGTGGTGTGGGACGCCACCGTGGCCAACGAACTGCGTGGCGCGTTGGAAGATGCCATCGCCCATCACGCACGCCGCGTGCTGGCCGACGCGCACGCCGCGCGCCGCTGGTGGTGGCGCCTGGCGGATTGGTGCGCCTATCGCCTCGTGCGCCTGGGCGTGGTCATCAGCGGGCGCGCAGCACAGTATTAGCAGTAGCGGTACAGGCCTACAAGACACAACAAGACGGAGGAGACATGCAAGTCATCACAGCGGATGCGGCCGCGCGCTTGGTGCAGCCGGGGTGGACGGTGGCATGCGCAGGGTTTGTCGGCGCAGGCCATGCAGAGGCCGTCACGCACGCGCTGGAGCGCCGGTTTCTGACCACAGGCGAGCCGCGCGATCTGACGCTTGTCTACTCGGCCGGACAGGGCGATCGCGCCACGCGTGGCGTCAACCACTTCGGCAATCCCGGGATGACGCGCTGTGTTGTCGGTGGGCATTGGCGCTCCGCCACGCGGCTTGCGGACATGGCGCTCGCCGAGCAGTGCGATGCATTCAATTTGCCGCAGGGCGTGCTCACGCATCTGTACCGCGCCATCGCAGGCGGCAAGCCCGGTGTGCTGACGAAGATGGGTCTGCACACCTTCGTCGACCCACGCACGGAGCTTGACCCGCGCTACCACGGTGGCGCGATCAATCAGCGCGCCAAGACGGCGCGTGCGGCCGGTCAGGCGTCGTGGGTTGAGTACGAGCGCTTTCGCGGCGAAGACTATCTCTTTTACCCGAGCTTCCCGCTGCACTGCGTCTTCCTGCGCGGCACCGCTGCCGACCCGCGCGGCAACATCAGCACGCACGAAGAAGCCTTTCATCACGAGCTGCTGGCCATGGCGCAGGCCGCCCGCAACTCGGGAGGCATCGTCATCGCGCAGGTGCGCCGGCTCGTCGATCGGCATGACAACCTGCAGGCGATCCACGTGCCGGGCATCCTCGTCGATTACGTGGTCGTTGCCGACGATGAAGCCGAACACCAGATGACCTTCGGGGAAGCGTTCAACCCGACCTACATTCGCCCCTGGCAAGGCGAGGCGATTCAGCTTAAGCAAGACGTCATCGAAGCGAGCGAGGCGCTGGAGGCCAATCAGCACGGCGCGCTCGACGCTCGCACGCTGGTGCAACGCCGCGCCGTGCTGGAACTGATCGCGCAGCAACCACGCGTCGTGAACCTCGGCGTGGGCATGCCCGCGGCCGTCGGCGCCCTCGCTGAACAGGAGGGCGCGCGCGGCTTCACTCTTACCGTGGAGGCAGGCCCGATTGGCGGCACCCCGGCAGATGGCCTCAGCTTTGGCGCGTCGGCCTATCCCGAAGCGGTCGTCGATCAACCCGCGCAGTTTGACTTCTACGAAGGTGGCGGCATCGATCTCGCCATCCTCGGTTTGGCAGAACTGGACGGCGCCGGCAACGTCAACGTCAGCCTGTTCGGCGAGGGCGGCGACACCATCGTCGCGGGCGTTGGCGGCTTCATCAACATCACGCAGAGCGCGCGTTCGGTCGTGTTCATGGGCACGCTCACCGCCGGCGGCCTGCAGGTCGAAGCCGAAGACGGCAAGCTGCGCATCGTGCGTGAAGGACGACTCAAGAAGATCGTGCCGGCTGTGTCGCACCTCACCTTCAACGGTGAATATGCGGCGCGATCGGGCATTCCCGTGCGCTATGTGACCGAGCGCGCCGTTTTTGAGATGCGCGACGATGGCCGCGGCGGTCGGCGCCTCACGCTCACGGAAATCGCGCCCGGTATCGATCTGCAGCGGGACGTCTTGGATCAATGCGCCGCGGACGTTGCCGTGGCAGCCGACCTGCGTGAAATGGACGCGCGCATCTTCCGCCGCGGCGCCATGCATGCCGGCATCACGCCTGACTGATTTTTCGGCCGTTTATTTACTGATGGGTAGCACTAGAAAATCCGTCAGATATGCTGCGCCAGGTCTGTCTTATGGGTGCGGCGCACACCCCGCAAAGCCTTTGCTTTAAAGGGTTTGCGGGATTCGCGCTGCGCCGCGCAAGGTGACGATTCAATGTCGCCATTTAGATGGCGCTTTCTAATAAAACACTTGCCGCTCAAAGGCCCCCTGTAAATAATTGAACGACCGTTCGATTTTGGGCTAGAGTGTTTGCGCAGGCTGGTTTACAGTCCTGCCCGGCACGCAAAAGGCGCCCTGCAGCAAGCCAATTTTCTCGCGTGTCACGCCCCAGAAAAGAACGGAGAGAAATCATCATGCGTCACCCGACCGCTCGTCTCGAATCGAATCACGCAGCAGCTACGCCGATGCGCAAGGGCGAGCTGACACGTGCAGCGATTCTCGATGCCGCGCTGGAACTGGCCTCGCGCGACGGACTGGAAGGATTGACGATCGGTGTGCTCGCGGAGCGCATGCAGATGAGCAAGAGCGGGGTGTTTGCACACTTCGGTTCGCGTGAGGATCTGCAGGTGGAAGTGGTTCGCGAGTATCACAAACGGTTCGAGCAGGAAGTCTTCTACCCGAGCTTGACGGAACCGCGCGGTCTGCCGCGCCTGTGGAGCATGGTGCGACGCTGGATGGAGCGCCGCATTCAGGAGGTGACCACGGGCTGCATCTATATCAGCGGCGCGGTGGAGTACGACGATCGTGCCGAAAGCCCGGTGCGCGACGAACTCGTCAAGAGCGTGACGATCTGGCGTGCAGCTTTGGCCCGCGCGATCGCACAGGCGAAGGAAGAAGGCCATCTGCGTGCAGAAGCGGACCCGCAATTGATGCTCTTCGAGATGTACAGCCTGGAGCTGGGTCTGCATCACGATGCGCGTTTCCTGCGGTTGCCGAACAGTGCCGAACTGGCCATGGTGGCGCTCAACAAACTCATTCAGTCTTACCGAACCTGACGCGGCATCGCACACCTAGCGGTCGCGCAGTACACACCAAGGAGTTGCAAGATGGGTCAATACACCGCACCGCTGCGTGACATGCAGTTTGTTCTCCACGAGCTTCTCGGCGTGGAGAACCACCTGAAGGAGATGCCGCAGCACGCGGAGATCGATGCCGACACCATCAACCAGGTGATCGAGGAAGCCGGCAAGTTCTGCTCCGAAGTCATCTTCCCGCTCAACCAGTCCGGCGATCGCGAAGGCTGCACGTACCATGGCGACGGCGTGGTGACCGCTCCGAAGGGCTTCAAGGAAGCGTATCAACAGTACGTCGAGGCCGGCTGGCCCTCGCTGGGCTGCGATCCGGAGTACGGCGGTCAGGGCCTGCCCATCCTGATCAACAACGCGCTGTACGAGATGCTGAACTCGGCCAACCAGGCCTGGACGATGTATCCGGGCCTGTCGCATGGCGCGTACGAAGCCCTGCACGCGCACGGCACCGACGAGCTCAAGCAGCGTTACCTGCCGAAGCTGGTGTCGGGCGTGTGGACCGGCACGATGTGTCTGACCGAGCCGCATTGCGGCACCGACCTGGGCATCCTGCGCTCCAAGGCTGAACCGCTGGCGGATGGCTCGTATGCCATCACCGGCACGAAGATCTTCATCTCGGCAGGCGAACACGACCTGGCCGAGAACATCATTCACCTGGTGCTGGCACGTCTGCCGGACGCGCCGGGCGGCACGAAGGGCATCTCGCTGTTCGTGGTGCCGAAGTTCATTCCCGATGCCAATGGCAACCCGGGCGAGCGCAACGGCGTGAAGTGCGGCTCCATCGAACACAAGATGGGCATCCACGGCAACGCCACCTGCGTGATCAACCTGGATGGCGCAAAGGGCTGGATGGTCGGCGAGCCGAACAAGGGCCTGAACGCCATGTTCGTGATGATGAACGCGGCGCGTCTGGGCGTCGGCATGCAGAGCCTGGGTCTGACCGAAGTCGCTTACCAAAACTCCGCTGCCTACGCCAAGGAACGCCTGCAGATGCGTAGCCTCTCGGGCCCGAAGGCACCGGACAAGCCGGCTGACCCGATCATCGTGCACCCGGACGTGCGTCGCATGCTGCTGACCCAGCGGGCGTTTGCCGAAGGCGGCCGCGCATTCAGCTATTGGATCGCCCTGCAGATTGACCGCGAGCTGTCGCACGAAGACGAGTCCGTACGCAAGGACGCCGCCGACCTCGTCGCGCTGCTCACCCCGATTGCCAAGGCCTTCCTGAGCGACAACGCATTCATCGCCACCAACGAAGGCATGCAGGTGTTCGGTGGCCACGGCTACATCGCCGAGTGGGGCATGGAGCAATACGTGCGCGACGCCCGTATCAACATGATCTACGAAGGCACGAACACCGTGCAGTCGCTGGACCTGCTGGGCCGCAAGATCCTGGGCGACATGGGCGCCAAGATGAAGAAGTTCGGCAAGCTGGTCCAGGACTTTGTGGAAGCCGAAGGCACCAACGAAGCCATGCAGGAATTCATCAACCCGCTGGCCGACATTGGCGACAAGGTCCAGAAGCTGACCATGGAAATCGGCATGAAGGCCATGGCCAACCCGGACGAAGTCGGCGCCGCCGCTGTGCCGTATCTGCGTGTGGTCGGCCACCTGGTGTTTTCGTACTTCTGGGCCCGCATGGCCAAGATCGCCCTGGAAAAGCAAGACAGCGGCGATTCCTTCTACAAGGTCAAGCTGGCAACGGCGCGCTTCTACTTCGCCAAGCTCCTGCCTGAGACGGCTTCGCAGATCCGCATGGCACGTGCCGGCGGTGCGACGCTGATGGCACTCGAAGCCGACCTGTTCTAAGGAAACCTGCCCACGATCCGACTGCGCGGTCCGATCTTGGCCCTGCGACGCTCGCCGTACCCATGTACGGCTGCGCTTCTCCCGCCAACCTCGAACCACTCGCTACGGATCGCGAGCAGGTTTCAAAGCCTCTTTTTGTTGCTCCCGCTTGTGCGGGGGTGACGACTCCTCTTCTTTCCGCGAGGACACCATGACCCGCACTGAACTCCCCACCAGCGCGCAGCCGCAGGCCGGCCAGCGTTCCAACTTCCTCGTCCGGCGCGTTGCCGTGCTGGGCGCCGGCGTGATGGGTGCGCAGATTGCCGCGCACCTGATCAACGCCAAGGTTCCTGTCACGCTATTCGACCTGCCGGCCAAGGAAGGCCCGAAGAGCGGTATCGCGCTCAAGGCCATCGAAAACCTGAAGAAGCTGTCGCCGGCACCGCTCGGCATCAAGGATGACGCGAACCTCATCCAGGCTGCCAACTACGAAGACGACATCGAGAAGCTGCGCGACTGCGATCTCGTCATCGAAGCGATTGCCGAGCGCATGGACTGGAAGCACGACCTGTACAAGAAGGTCGCGCCGCACATTGCTGCGCACGCAATCTTCGCGTCGAACACGTCGGGTCTGTCGATCACCGAACTGTCGGACGGTTTTGACGCCGAGCTGAAATCGCGCTTCTGCGGCGTGCACTTCTTCAACCCCCCGCGCTACATGCACCTGGTCGAGCTGATCCCGACTGCCCACACGCGCGGCGACATTCTCGACAAGCTGGAAACGTTCCTCACCTCCGCGCTCGGCAAGGGCGTGGTGCGCGCGAAGGACACGCCCAACTTCATCGCCAACCGCGTCGGCATCTTCTCGATCCTGGCGGTGTTTGCGGAGTCGGCCAAGTACGGTATTCCGTTTGACGTGGTGGATGACCTGACGGGCTCGAAGCTGGGCCGTGCCAAGTCGGCGACGTTCCGCACGGCGGACGTGGTGGGCCTGGACACGATGGCGCACGTCATCAAGACGATGCAGGACAACCTGAAGGACGATCCGTTCGCTCCGGTCTACGCCACGCCGCCCGTGCTGGCCAAGCTGGTGGAGGCGGGCGCCCTGGGTCAGAAGACCGGCGCCGGTTTCTACAAGAAGGAAGGCAAGGAAATCAAGGTGCTGGATCCGCAAAGCGGCCAGTACGGCCCGAGTGGCAAGAAGGCTGACGACATCGTTGTGCGCATCCTGAAGAAGGAGCCGGCCGAGCGTCTGAAGCTGCTGCGCGAATCGACCAACCCGCAGGCGCAATTCCTGTGGGCTGTGTTCCGCGATGTGTTCCATTACATCGCGGTGTACCTGGAGCAGATTGCCGATTCGGCTGCGGAAGTCGATCTGGCGATCCGCTGGGGCTTCGGCTGGAACAGCGGCCCGTTCGAAGACTGGCAAGAGGCCGGCTGGAAGCAGGTGGCCGAGTGGGTGAAGGAAGACATCGAAGCCGGCAAGGCGCTGTCGAACGCAGCTCTGCCGCAGTGGGTGTTCTCCGGTCCGGTCGCAGACAACGGCGGTGTGCATTCAGCACAGGGTTCGTGGTCGGCCAAGCAGGGCACGTTCCTGCAACGCAGCACGCTGCCGGTATACGGCCGCCAGGTGTTCCGTGCACCGATCAAGGGTGCGACCGCGGTCAATCCGCTCACGTATGGCAAGACGATCGAAGAGACCGACGCCGTGCGCATCTGGGTGGACGACGCGGCCGGCCAGGACGACGTGCTGATCGTCTCGTTCAAGAGCAAGATGAACACGATCGGACCGAGCGTCATCGACGGTCTGACGCGCGCGGTTGATCTGGCGGAAGCCGGCTACAAGGGTCTGGTGGTGTGGCAGCCGACGTCGCTCAAGCTGGGCGCGCCGGGTGGTCCGTTCTCGGCCGGTGCAAACCTGGAAGAAGCCATGCCGGCCTTCATGATGGGCGGCGCCAAGGGCATCGAGCCGTTCGTCAAGAAGTTCCAGGACGGCATGATGCGCGTGAAGTACGCCGGCGTGCCGGTTGTGTCCGCCGCATCGGGCATCGCACTGGGCGGCGGCTGCGAGCTGCTGCTGCACTCGGCCAAGCGTGTGGCTGCGCTGGAAACGTACATCGGCCTGGTGGAAGTGGGCGTGGGCCTCGTGCCGGCAGGTGGTGGCCTGAAGGAGGCGGCTCTGGCGGCAGCCAAGGCTGCGCAGGCAGCCGGCAGCACGAACATCCTGCAGTTCCTGACCAACCGTTTCCAGGCGGCGGCCATGGCGAAGGTGTCGTCTTCCGCGCTGGACGCGCAGAAGATCGGCTACCTGCAACCGACCGACACCATCGTCTTCAACGTGCATGAGCTGCTGCACGTTGCACGCAACGAAGTGCGTGCGCTGTCCGATTCGGGCTACCGCGCGCCGCTGCGCCCGGTGGGCATTCCGGTGGCGGGCCGTTCGGGCATCGCCACGATCAAGGCGTCGCTGGTGAACATGCGTGACGGCGGCTTCATCTCTCAGCACGACTTCACGATCGCTGCGCGCATTGCCGAAGCCGTGTGCGGCGGTGATGTCGAAGCCGGTGCGCTGGTGGATGAAGAATGGCTGCTGGCGCTGGAGCGCAAGGCCTTCGTGGATCTGCTCGGCAGCTCCAAGACCCAGGAACGCATCATGGGCATGCTGCAGACCGGCAAGCCGGTGCGCAACTAATTGCCGCGACGACAGAGAGACAGGAGTTTCATCATGACCAAGCAACTGCAAGACGCCTACATCGTCGCCGCGACGCGTTCCCCGATCGGCAAGGCGCCGAAGGGCACGCTCAAGAACCTGCGTCCGGACGACCTGCTGGCGACCATCCTCAAGAGCGCTGTCGCCCAGGTGCCGAACCTGGATCCGGCGCTGATCGAAGACGCCATCGTCGGCTGCGCGATTCCCGAAGCGCAGCAGGGCCTGAACGTCGCGCGTATCGGTGCGCTGCTGGCCGGCCTGCCCAACACCGTGGGCGGCGTCACCGTCAACCGCTTCTGCGCCTCGGGCCTGACCGCCGTGGCAATGGCTGCAGACCGCATCCGCGTGGGCGAATCCGACGTGATGATCGCCGCCGGTGTCGAATCGATGAGCATGGTGCCGATGATGGGCAACTCGCCGTCGATGTCGCCGGACATCTTCACGCGTGACGAGAATGTCGGCATCGCTTACGGCATGGGCCTGACCGCCGAGAAGGTCGCCCAGCAGTGGAAGATTTCGCGCGAGGCGCAGGATGCTTTCTCGCTCGCTTCGCATCAGAAGGCGCTCGCTGCGCAGCAAGCCGGCGAATTCAAGGACGAGATCACCCCGATCGAGATCATCGAGAAGTTCCCGAACCTGAGCACCGGCGCCATCGATGTCAAGACCCGCACGATGTCGCTGGATGAAGGCCCGCGTGCCGATACGTCGGTCGAAGGCCTGGGCAAGCTGCGCGCCGTGTTCGCCAACAAGGGCAGCGTGACGGCCGGCAACAGCTCGCAGACGTCGGACGGTTCGGGTGCATTGATCCTGGTGTCGGAAAAGATCCTCAAGCAGTTCAACCTGGTGCCGCTGGCGCGCTTTGTGTCGTTTGCCGTGCGCGGTGTGCCGCCGGAAATCATGGGGATTGGTCCGAAAGAAGCGATTCCTGCCGCGCTGAAGGCCGGCGGCCTGACGCAGGATCAGATCGACTGGATCGAACTGAACGAGGCGTTTGCCGCGCAATCCCTGGCCGTGATCCAGGACCTGGGCCTGGACACCAGCAAGATCAACCCGCTGGGCGGCGCGATCGCGCTGGGCCACCCGCTGGGCGCCACGGGTGCCATTCGTGCGGCCACGGTGGTGCACGGCCTGCGCCGTCGCAACCAGAAGTACGGCATGGTGACGATGTGCGTCGGCACCGGCATGGGCGCCGCGGGCATTTTCGAACGCATGTGACCCCACGTCAGGGGGAAGGATTAAGTTCTTCCCCCTGCTTGTAAATCGCCCGTCTCAACACGCATGATTGCGCAGGCGCGCGCAGTACTACATCAACAAGCGCGCCGAAGACCGCAGCCGGCACAAGGCCGGCATCGCGACAGAAGCGGAACCATGATTCCGCGACAGAGGAGACACACCACCGGGTCACCGGCGGTGCACCAAGAGGAGGGCGCGCGATGGGCAACACTATCGGCGACACAATCGTATTGACCGACGCGGCATGCGACATGCCGCGCTCGATGATCGATCAGCTAGGGTTGGGCGTAGTGCCGTTCCGCATTCGTGCGGGCGAATTGTTTGTTGAAGACCGCCGCGACGAGGCGGCGCTCCCGCAGCTCTATCGCAAGTACCTCGTCGACAAGCAGGATCACTATGCCGAATCGATCCCGCTGCTCGAACGCGAGATCGAAGATTTCCTGCTCAAGCACGTTGTCACGCAGCACGACCGTGCCTTGCTGCTGACGATTGCCAGCTCGCGCAGCCATTTCTACAGCCACGCCACCGGCGCAGTGGTGGGCACCACGGCCAAGAGCTTCAAGCCACGCAAGGATGCCGGCCGCTCAGGCCTGTTCGAGCTGACGGTGGTGGACACCGGCGCCATTGGCCCCGGCCAGGCGCTGATGGTGCACGAGGCCGCCCGCATGCTGCGCGAAGGCGCGGAGGTGCGCGACGTGGTCCACGTGATCGAAAACCGCCTGCGCGATGCCTCGCACGTCTACCTCGTGCCCGACGAGTTGCTGTACATGTACACGCGCGCCAAGCAGAAGGGCGAGAAGAGCATCACCTGGAGCCGCTACATGATGGGCACGGCGTTCAACGTGCGTCCGCTCATCCATATGCATCGTGGCGAGACGGAAGCCATCGCCAAGGTGCGGGGCTCCGAGGAAGGCATTCGCCGCCTGCTTGCGCATACCGAAACCATGATCGCCGAGGAGCGTCTGGCCACGCCCGTGGTGGCGATCACGTATTCCGGTTCGCTCGACACCGTGCGCCGCATGGAGCCCGTGCAGGCATTGATGCGAACCGCACAGGACCACGGCGTGGAAGTGCTGCTCGCGCCGATGAGCCTGACCGTGGCGTTGAACGTGGGGGCCAACGCGTTCTCCGTCGGTTATCTATCTGACTCGCCTGTGCCGATTTAGCCGCGCAGGCTTCACCTGGAGTTTTCATGTCGATTCGTACCGAGACCGCAGACGGCGTCCTGACGCTCACGTTTGACCGCCTGGACCGCAAGAACGCCATCACGGCCGCGATGTATCAAACGTTGGCCGATGCCCTGGTGGCCGCCGAGACCGATCCCGCCATCCGCGTGATTGTGCTGGCCGGCCACGAGAGCGTATTCACGGCGGGCAACGATCTCGAAGACTTCATGAAGAATCCGCCCAAGGACGAAAGCGCCCCCGTGCACCAGTTCCTGAGGGCGATCAGCACGGCGACCAAGCCGCTGATCGCTTCGGTGAGCGGCGCGGCGGTGGGTGTAGGCACGACGATGCTGCTGCATTGCGACCTCGTCTACGCGTCCGAGACGGCCAAGCTGTCGATGCCGTTCGCGCAGCTGGGACTCTGTCCGGAAGCCGCATCGAGCCTGTTGCTGCCGCAACTGGCCGGCTATCACCGCGCGGCGGACAAGCTGCTCTTCGGCGAGCCGTTCGACGCGAAGGAAGCGCGCGAGCTGGGCCTGGTCAATCGCGTGCTGCCCGCCGGGGAGCTGGAGGCTTTCGTGCGGACGCAGGCGCGCAAGCTGACGCTGCTGCCGCCCGCATCCCTGCGCGCCACCAAGCGCCTGATGAAAGAGGGCGCTACGCCGCAGATCGCCGAGCGCATGTCGGTGGAAGGCAAGCAATTCGGCGAGATGCTGCGTGCTCCGGAAGCGCGCGAAGCGTTCACGGCGTTCTTCGAAAAGCGCCGCCCGGATTTCTCCAAGTTCAACTGAGCCAATCGTTCCCCTGCAAAAGAAAACCCGGCGCGAAGCCGGGTTTTTTGTTGGGCGTAGCCGTTCAGAGCGGCGGCAGCACGCGCGGCTTGCGGGTCTCGTCGGTCGCCACATAGGTGAGGGTGGCTTCCGTCACCTTGACGGTGGCGTGCCGGCCGTTGGCGTGCATGCGTTGTGCATAGACCTCCACGTCCACGGTGATCGACGTACGGCCCGTCTTCACCACGTTGGCGTAGAAGCTCACCAGATCGCCCACGTACACCGGTTGCTTGAAGACGAACGAGTTGACGGCGATCGTGGCGACGCGGCCGTTGGCACGCACCACCGCAGGGATCGACCCGGCGATGTCCACCTGCGACATGATCCAGCCGCCAAACACATCGCCGTGGACGTTGGCGTCGGACGGCATGGGCATCACACGCACGGCGGGCTGCTTGTCGGCGGGCAGCGTGACGGTTTCAGTGGTGGCTTGGGTATCGGACATGATGATGCAGGGCAGCATTGAAGCGGAGGGAGGGCCCACCAGCGGGGCCAGGGCGCGCGCAGGTGATCGGTGGGAGAATACACAATCCGCCATTTTATTGCACCGCACATGCGCCGCTTTCCCGCCTCTTCCGAACCGCCTCCGCCGGGGGCTGCCCGCGGCGACTGGCGCACCATTAAGAGCCTGCTGCCGTATCTGCTGGCCTACAAATGGCGTGTGGCGCTGGCGCTGGCGTTCCTGATCGCAGCCAAGGTGGCAAACCTTGGGGTGCCGATGGTCATGAAACGGCTGATCGATTCCATGAACGTGTCGCCGTCCGACCCCCGCGCGCTGCTGGTTGTGCCGGTGGGCATCATCATCGGCTACGGCCTGCTGCGGCTGTCGACGTCGCTGTTTTCGGAGCTGCGCGAAATCCTGTTCGCGAAGGTCACGGAGAGTTCGGTGCGCACGCTCGCACTGCAGGTGTTCCGCCATCTGCATGCGTTGTCACTGCGCTTTCACCTTGAGCGCCAGACCGGCGGCATGAGCCGAGATATCGAACGCGGCACACGCGGTATCCAGTCGCTCATCTCCTATTCGCTTTACAGCATCCTGCCGACGCTGGTGGAGGTTGGCCTCGTCATCACATATTTCTTCGTGAAGTACGACGTGTGGTTCGCGCTCATCACGTTCTGCGCGCTGGTCAGCTACATCGTTTTTACGGTGACGGTGACGAACTGGCGCACGCACTTCCGTCGCAAGATGAACGAGTTGGATTCGCGCGCGAACCAGAAGGCGATCGATTCGCTGCTCAACTTCGAAACGGTCAAGTACTTCGGCAACGAAGACTACGAAGCGCGTCGCTACGACGAGAACCTGAAGCACTACCGCGCCGCGGCCATCCGCTCGCAGAACTCGTTGTCGGTGCTGAACTTCGGCCAGCAGTTCATCGTCGCTACGGCGCTCATCCTGATTCTGTATCGCGCCACGCAGGGTGTCGCGGCGGGGCACATGACGCTGGGCGACCTCGTGCTCGTCAACACGCTGATGCTGCAGATCTACATTCCACTCAACTTCCTGGGCGTGATCTATCGTGAGCTGAAGCAGGCCGTGACCGACATGGACCGCATGTTCAACCTGCTGCAGACCAACCGCGAAGTGGCCGACAAGCCCGACGCCAAACCGTTGGCGGTGCACGCGGGCGAAGTGCGCTTCGCGCATGTCGACTTCAGCTACGAGGCCAATCGCCAGATTCTGTTCGATGTGGATTTCACGATTCCGGCCGGCACGACCACGGCGGTGGTGGGACAGAGCGGCTCGGGCAAGTCGACGCTGGCCCGCCTGCTGTTCCGCTTCTATGACGTGAAGTCCGGCGCCATCCAGATCGACGGACAGGACTTGCGCGATGTCACGCAATCCAGCGTGCGCGCCGCCATCGGCATCGTTCCGCAAGACACGGTGCTCTTCAACGACAGCATCTACTACAACATCGCCTACGGCCGCCCCGATGCAAGCCGCGAAGAGGTGATCGAAGCCGCCCGCGCGGCGCAGATCCACCATTTTGTCGAGTCGCTGCCCGACGGTTACGAGACGCAAGTCGGCGAGCGCGGCCTCAAACTCTCGGGCGGCGAAAAGCAGCGCGTGGCGATTGCGCGCACGCTGCTCAAGCGTCCGCCGATTCTCGTCTTCGATGAAGCGACATCTGCGCTGGACTCGCGCACCGAGCACGCCATCCAGGAAGAATTGATGCGCCTGGCGCAGAACCACACCACGCTGGTCATCGCACACCGCTTGTCGACCATCGTGCGTGCGCACCAGATTCTGGTGATGGAGCACGGTCGCATCATCGAGCGCGGCACGCATGAATCGTTGTTGCGCGCGGAAGGCCGTTACGCGCAGATGTGGCGCATGCAGGCGCGCGAGCCTGAGCGCGTGGCCGAAGAAGCAGAAGAAGACGCCCGGGCAGGTTGAGGGGGAGACAACACGATGGAACTGAAATGGCTGGAAGACTTCATCAGCCTGGCCGAAACGCGCAGCTTTTCGCGCTCGGCCGAATTGCGGCACGTGACGCAGCCGGCGTTTTCGCGGCGGATTCAATCGCTCGAGGCGTGGCTCGGCAACGAGCTGATCGACCGATCAAGCTACCCCACACGCCTCACGCCCGCCGGCGAAGTGTTCTACGAACAGGCGTTGGCGATGCTCGCCCAAGTGAGTGAGACGCGCGCGCTGATGCGCGGCCAGCGTCCTGCCAGCGCGTCGACGATCGACTTTGCGGTGCCCCATACGCTTTCGCTGACGTTCTTCCCGGGATGGCTCGCGCAGGTGGAAGAAAAGATCGGCAAGCTGCAATGCCGGCTGCGCGCGCTCAACGTGCACGATGCGGTGATGACGCTGGTGGAGGGCGGCTGCGACCTCGTGATGGTCTATCACCACGCGCGGCAGATGATTCAGCTCGACCCCACGCGCTACGACATGCTGGTGCTGGGCACCGAGCGGCTCTCGCCGTTTTCCAAGCCCGACGCGAGCGGGCGGCCGATTTATCGGCTCGTTCCCACCGCACGCAAGCCCATCGCCTACCTGAGCTATACGCCCAACGCCTTTCTCGGGCGCATGGTGGATGTGCTGCTGGAAAACTCACCGGTGGCGCCGCTGCTCGACAAGTGCTACGAAACCGACATGGCCGAAGCGCTCAAGGTGATGGCGCTGGCGGGCCATGGCGTGGCTTTCCTGCCTGAGAGTGCGGTGCGCGACGACGTGGCGGCCGGGCGCCTCGTGCGCGCGGAAGGCAAGGGCGGCGGCACGTTGTCGATCGAGATGGAAATCCGGCTTTACCGCGAGCACCCGCAGAGCGGCGCCCATGACCGTCGGCACCCCCAGTCCAAGCGCAAACGCGAGCTGATCGACACGTTATGGAGCGCGCTGGCGGACTGAACGGACACCCGGATTCGAGTAGAGGGTTATGCGCCAGATGCATAACCCGATGTAAAAACGGCATTGGATTTCGTTCTGGCCGGTCCCTAAGCTGGCGGGCATTTTGTGGGACTTGAAGGACCTTACCGAGGTCCAAAAAAGGAAGACAGCCATGTCCAATGTCGCATCTCCGTCGACACTCCAGCACGCCATCCCGTCCTATCTGCCGGCCGACAACCTCGGCCCGTGGGGCATCTATCTGCAGCAGGTCGACCGGGTCACCCCCTACCTCGGCTCGCTCGCACGTTGGGTTGAAACGCTCAAGCGCCCCAAGCGCGCGCTGATCGTCGACGTGCCCATCCAGATGGACGACGGCCGCATCGCCCACTTCGAGGGCTACCGCGTGCAGCACAACACGTCGCGCGGCCCGGGCAAGGGCGGCGTGCGTTTCCACCAGGACGTGACGCTGTCGGAAGTAATGGCGCTGTCGGCGTGGATGTCGGTGAAGAACGCGGCCGTGAACGTGCCGTACGGCGGTGCCAAGGGCGGTATCCGTGTCGATCCGCGCAAGCTGTCTTCCGGTGAACTCGAACGCCTGACCCGCCGCTACACCAGCGAGATCGGCATCATCATCGGTCCGAACAAGGACATTCCGGCTCCGGACGTGAACACCAACGCGCAGATCATGGCGTGGATGATGGACACGTACTCCATGAACGAAGGCTCCACCGCCACCGGCGTGGTGACCGGCAAGCCGATCGCGCTGGGCGGCAGCCTGGGCCGTCGTGAAGCCACGGGCCGCGGCGTGTTCGTGGTCGGCAGCGAAGCCGCGCGCAACCTTGGCATCGACGTCAAGGGCGCGCGCGTGGTGGTGCAGGGCTTCGGCAACGTCGGCAGCGTGGCTGCCAAGCTGTTCCACGACGCCGGCGCCAAGGTCATTGCCGTGCAAGACCACAAGGGCATCGTGTTCAACAGCAACGGCCTGGATGTCGACGCGCTGATCCAGCACGTCGATCACAACGGCAGCGTGGCCGGCTTTGCGGCAGAGACCGTCTCGCAAGACGAATTCTGGGCGCTGGACTGCGAATTCCTGATCCCGGCCGCGCTGGAAGGCCAGCTCACCGCCAAGAACGCGCCCCATATCAAGGCAAAAATTGTCGTGGAAGGTGCAAACGGCCCCACGACGCCCGAGGCGGACGACATCCTGCGCGACCGCGGCATCCTGGTCTGCCCGGACGTGATCGCCAACGCCGGCGGCGTGACGGTCAGCTACTTCGAGTGGGTGCAGGATTTCTCGAGCTTCTTCTGGACCGAAGACGAGATCAACCAGCGCCTGGTACGGATCATGCAAGATGCCTTCCGTGGCGTCTGGCAAGTGGCGCAGGACAACAAGGTTACTCTGCGTACGGCGGCGTTCATCATCGCCTGCACGCGGATTCTGCAGGCCCGCCAAGAGCGCGGTCTGTACCCCTGATCGGCAACGCGCTGGTCAATACCGGCGCGGTGCTCCAACAGGGCGCCGCACCGGTCTATCGCGTTGCTGCCGATCAGGCGGCCATGCGCGACGGTTGAAGAAAGCCGGTGCTCATGGGACGGACCATAACGTTCCGGAGCGTCGCACCATGAGAAGGGCGATGGCAGCATCGTCGTCCTTCCCATCCTCAAGTCGGGTTCGTTAAGCGACAGAGAGCGCACATCGGGCGGGCTTTATTTCCCCTGGTTTTTCCTTAGCAATTGGCGGTCGTTCCGCTCAAGCAACCGCGCCTGCGTGCCGATGTTGCAGAGCGTCGCCGTGTCTGGTCCTGCGCGTCTTTTCCGGTTTTCCGGAAAAGCACAACGTAAGGTATCCGGTTGCTCGGAAAATGCGATTGCGGCAGGGTCCGCGCCAGAGGAAAAACTCCGTTGGATTCAACGATTTAGTGGCAACACCAATACTGTCGCCAAACGTTTTTTGGTACAGTCCCGTCTTTCTCTTTCATGGTCAAAAGGAGACTTTCATGAACCTCGCCAAGCTGGCAACCGTGGTTGCAGCCGTTGGTGTCGCCGTTGGTACGTTCGGCAGCGCTGCCCACGCAGAAGAGCTGACTGGTACGCTCAAGAAGATCAAAGACACCGGCACCATCACGCTGGGCGTGCGCGATTCGTCGATTCCGTTCAGCTACAACGTCGGCGGTGTCCGCACGATTGGCTATTCGTACGACGTCGCCACCAAGATTGCCGAGGACGTGAAGAAGCAACTCGGCCTGAAGGATCTGAAGATCAACGAGATTCCGGTCACGTCGCAGAACCGCATCACGCTGCTGCAGAACGGCACCATCGATCTGGAGTGCGGCTCGACCACGAACAACCTCGAGCGCCAGAAGCAGGCATCGTTCACGAACACCATCTTCATCATCGGCACCCGCATCATGGTGAAGAAGGATTCGGGCATCAAGGACTGGGCTGACCTGAAGGGCAAGAACGTCGTGACCACCGCCGGCACGACGTCTGAACGCCTGCTGCGCAAGATGAACGACGAGAAGCAGCTTGGCATGAACATCATCAGCACGAAAGACCACGGCCAGTCGTTCCTGACGCTGGAATCGGGCCGCGCTGTCGCGTTCATGATGGACGACGCTCTGCTGTACGGCGAGCGCGCCAAGGCCAAGAACCCGGCCGACTGGGTGGTCGTTGCCAAGCCGCAATCGCGTGAATCCTACGGCTGCATGGTCCGCAAGGATGATGCTCCGTTCAAGGCACTGGCTGACAAGACCATTGCCGGCATGATGAAGGACGGCACGATCAACGCCGAATACAAGAAGTGGTTCGAGCAGCCGGTTCCGCCCAAGGGCGTGAACATGGAGTTCCCGCTGTCGGACGACATGAAGGCGCTGATCAAGAACCCGAACGACAAGGCTCTTGACTGATCGGCTCCCTCAACGGGCCTGATACAAGCGTCACCGAAACGGAAGGCAAAGGCCGGTTAACAGGTCTTCTCCCTTCCGTTTCTTTTTGAGGGAACCATCATGAATTACCACTGGAACTGGGGCGTCTTCTTTACGGAAGCCGCCCAGAATCAGACCTACCTGGACTGGCTGCTCGCGGGGTTGAAAACCACTGTCGTGCTCGGCCTCTCGTCCTGGATCATCGCGCTCGTCATCGGCTCCGTGCTCGGCGTGCTGCGAACGGTGCCGAACAAGTGGCTGTCGGGCCTTGCCGCAGCGTATGTGGAACTGTTCCGCAACATTCCGCTGATCGTGCAGCTGTTCATCTGGTATTTCGTCGTGCCTGAACTCGTGCCGGGCGGCGACTACATCAAGCAGATGAACCCCAATACGTCGATGTTCCTGTGCGCCATGCTGTGTCTCGGTACCTTTACCGCGGCGCGTGTGTGCGAACAGGTGCGTTCGGGTATCAACTCGCTGCCGCGCGGTCAACGCAACGCCGGGCTGGCGATGGGCTTCACGCTGGCGCAGACGTATCGCTATGTGATGCTGCCGATGTCGTTCCGCATCATCGTGCCGCCGCTCACGTCGGAGTTTCTGAACATCTTCAAGAACTCGGCCGTGGCGTCGACGATCGGTTTGCTGGAGCTGGCCGCACAAGGCCGCCAACTGGTGGACTACACCGCTCAGCCGTACGAATCGTTCATCGCCGTGACGCTGATGTACATGCTGATCAACCTGACCGTTATGGGCCTGATGCGCTGGGTGGAAGCACGTTCCCGGCTGCCTGGCTTCATCGGTGGCAAGTAATCGAGGCGAGGACTCTTCATGGCTTATCACTTCGATTTCTCGTCCATCAACGCCGACAACATGCGCGTGCTCGGCGAGGGCATGCTCCTTTCGCTCGAGATCACCGGCACGGCCATTCTGGTCGGCATCGTCTGGGGCACCCTGCTGGCGATGATGCGCCTGTCGGGCATCAAACCGCTGCAGTGGTTTGGGCAGGGATACGTGAACCTCTTCCGTTCCATCCCGCTGGTGATGGTGCTGTTGTGGTTCTTCCTGATCGTGCCGCAGGTGCTGCAGAGAATCTTCAACCTGTCGCCGGCCACCGACATGCGCATGACGTCCGCGCTTGTCGCCTTTGCGCTGTTTGAAGCGGCGTATTACTCCGAGATCATCCGCGCCGGTATCCAGAGCGTGTCGCGCGGGCAGATGTTCGCGGCCTACGCGATGGGTATGACGTACGGCCAGGCCATGCGCCTGGTGATCCTGCCGCAGGCATTCCGCAACATGATTCCGCTACTGCTCACGCAGGCCATCGTCCTGTTCCAGGATACGTCGCTGGTGTATGTGAGCGCGCTGTCGGACTTCTTTACGCAGGCATACAACATTGGTGAGCGCGACGGCCGTATCGTCGAGCTGCTGCTGTTTGCCGGCCTGTGCTATTTCGTGATCTGCTTCGGCGCCTCCGTGCTGGTGAAGCGACTTCAGAAGAAGGTGACCCAATGATCGAGATCAAGAACGTTTCCAAGTGGTACGGCAGCTTCCAGGTGCTGACCGACTGCACCACCAGCGTGAAGAAGAGCGAGGTGGTGGTGGTGTGCGGCCCGTCGGGTTCGGGCAAGTCCACGCTCATCAAGACCGTGAACGCGCTCGAGCCGTTCCAGAAGGGCGAAATCCTCGTCGACGGCACCTCGGTGGGCGGCAAGGGCACCAACCTGCCGAAGCTGCGTTCGCGCGTGGGCATGGTGTTCCAGAACTTCGAGCTGTTCCCGCACCTGTCGATCACCGAGAACCTGACGATCGCACAGCAAAAGGTGCTGGGCCGGTCCAAGGAAGAGGCAACCGCCAAGGGCTTGAAGTACCTGGAGCGTGTGGGCCTGAAGGCGCACGCCGCCAAATACCCGGGCCAGCTGTCGGGCGGTCAGCAGCAGCGTGTGGCGATTGCCCGCGCGCTGTCGATGGACCCGATCTGCATGCTGTTCGACGAGCCGACCTCCGCGCTGGATCCGGAGATGGTCAACGAAGTGCTCGACGTGATGGTGGAACTGGCCAAGGAAGGCATGACCATGATGTGCGTGACCCACGAAATGGGCTTCGCCCGGAAGGTCGCCAACCGCGTGATCTTCATGGATCAAGGCCGCATCGTTGAAGACTGCGAGAAGGAAGAGTTCTTCGGCAACATCGACGCTCGTTCGGATCGCGCCAAGCAGTTCCTGTCGAAGATCCTGTCGCACTGAAAATCGCTTCACGATCCTACTGCGCGACCCGATCCTGCCCCTGCGATGCTCGCCGTACCCATGTACGGCTGCGCTTCTCGGACCAACCTCAGGCCGCTCGCTACGGATCGTGAAGCGATTTAAGCGCCGGGTTGGAGGCAACAAAAAGCCGCTCTCTCAGGAGCGGCTTTTTGTTGGGAGACGATCGTGTCAGGTGCAGGCGGTGTTCGCTGCGTTGGCGATCTGCACGGCTTCCGGAATCGGCACCTTTGTCGCCATCGTCGCCTGGCCCGATTCGAACATCAGCAGTTCGCCCGGCACGAATTGGGTCCAGACTTCGTTGTCGGTGAGCGGCGCGGTGGCGATGACGGCCACGCGATCGGCGGGCGTGGTGTATTTCGCGAAGTCGATCGTCATGTCGGCGTCGATCAAATGCGCCGTCGAGAACGGCCATTGCCGCACGATGTAATACAGCCGCGTGGAGCAATGGGCGAACTGCGCCTGCCCGTTGCACAGCAGGAAATTGAACACGCCGTAGCGGGTGATTTCCTTCGTGATATCGGACAGTGCGTAGAACAGCTCATTGAGCGGCGGCTGCGAACCCGGAAAGCGCTTGCGCAGCGCCTGCATGATGAAGCAGAAGGCGAGTTCGCTGTCGGTATCGCCCACGGGCTGGTAGACGCCCGAAAGGAACGGCGAGAAGTTCTTCAAATCGCCGTTGTGGGCAAAGATCCAGTGCCGGCCCCACAGCTCGCGCATGAAGGGGTGGCAGTTTTCCAGCCGCACCGTGCCTTGCGTCGCCTTACGGATGTGCGAGATGACGTTCTTGGACTTGATCGGGTAGCGCTTGACCAGCTCCGCCACCGGCGAGGTGCCGGCCGACTGATTGTCGATGAACAGGCGGCACGCCTTGTCTTCGAAGAAGGCGACGCCGAAGCCGTCGGCATGGTGGTCGGTCACGCCACCGCGCGCGGCGAACCCGGTGAACGAGAACGTCACATCGGTCGGTTCGGCGCAGTTCATGCCCAGCAGCTGGCACATGGTGGGGGAAAAGTCAGATGCAATAAAATAGACATTATCCAGCCGGCCGCCGGGGGTGCCAAGCGCCTTCGTCTTCACGGCGCCGCACTCGCCTGCAAGCCGTTGCGCACACGCTGCACGGCGCCTGTCGCGGTGCGTCCCCACTGCCTTAACCGGAAGCCCTTCCCATGAAGCTCGATCGCACCGCCGCCCGTGCCCTCCTGCTGGAGAGCTACGCCGCCGCCGTGGGCGCGGCCGACCCGCTGAAGATCGTCGCTGACTTCCTCCCCCCGCCGCACGCCGACGGCAAGACGCTCGTGGTCGGCGCCGGCAAGGCGGCTGCGTCGATGGCGCTGGCGGTCGAGCAGGCCTATGCCGGCCGCGCACAGATGGAAGGCCTGGTCGTCACGCGTTATGCGCATGGCCTGCCGACCGAGCACATCCGCGTTATCGAAGCCGGACATCCGGTGCCGGACGAGGCGGGTGAGCAGGCCGCGCAGGAAATCCTGGATCGCGTCTGCGCGCTGACCGAGAGTGACCGCCTGATCGTGCTCGTTTCAGGTGGCGGCTCCAGCCTGCTGTCCCTGCCCGCCGAGGGCATCCCGATGGCCGATCTGAAAGCCGTGACGCGCGAGTTGCTGCGCTGCGGTGCGCCGATCACCGACATGAACATCGTGCGCAAGCACCTGTCGCGCATTCAGGGCGGGCGGCTTGCCGCCGCATCGCGCGCGCCGGTCACGACGCTGATCGTCTCGGACGTGGCGGGCGACGACCCGAGCGCCATTGCCAGCGGCCCGACCGTGCCGGATGCGAGCACCTACGCCGATGCGCTGGCCATCCTCAAGCGCTGGGGCGCCCAGATGCCCGATAGCGTGCGCGCGCATCTCGAACGCGGCGCACGCGGCGAGATTGCCGAAACACCCAAGCCCGGCGACGCCTGCTTTACACGCGTGGCCAATCACGTTATCGCCACTGCGCAACAAAGCCTCCAGGCTGGCGCGCAGGTATTTGCGACGCGCGGCATCCGAACGGCCATCCTCGGCGATACGGTGACCGGCGAGGCGCGCGAGGTCGCCCAGGTATACGGCGCGCTGGCGCGGCAGGTGCGCCAGCACGGCACGCCGTTTGTGGCGCCGGTGGCGCTTATCTCCGGCGGCGAATGCACGGTGACGATTCCGCCAGGCTTGACCGGCGGCCGTGGCGGGCGCTGCGCGGAGTTCCTGCTCTCGCTCGGCGTCACGCTCGAAGACATGGACAACGTCTACGCGCTCGCCGCCGATACAGACGGCATCGACGGATCGGAGGACAATGCGGGGGCGCTACTAGACCCGGAGTCCATCGCCCGCGCTGCGGCCAAGGGTGTCGGCGCTCGCGCCGCGCTCGACGCACACGACGCCTACGGTTTCTTTGCCGCCGCCGATGACCTGATCGTCACCGGCCCGACGCGCACCAACGTCAACGACTACCGCGTCATCCTCATTCTCTGATTCACGTTTTTGCTGACCGCTTCCGCACGCACCATGACCGACACTCTTACGATCGTCCGCCCCGATGACTGGCACCTGCACCTGCGCGACGGCGATGCGCTCGCCGATGTGGTGGGCGACACCGCGCGCCAGTTCGGCCGGGCGATCATCATGCCCAACCTCAAGCCGCCGGTGACCACCACCGCCCAGGCACGCGCCTACCGCGAGCGCATTCTCGCTGCGCTGCCGGCCGGCACGCAGTTTGAACCGCTGATGACGCTGTACCTGACCGACAACACGTCGCCGGACGTCATTCGCGAGGCCCGCGCCAGCGGTTTCATTCACGGCGTGAAGCTGTATCCGGCCGGCGCCACTACCAACAGCGATGCCGGCGTGACGGACCTGCGCCGCTGCGCCAAGACGCTCGAAGCCATGCAGGAAGTCGGCATGCCGCTGCTCGTGCACGGCGAGGTGACCGACCCGACCGTCGACATCTTCGATCGCGAGGCCGTCTTCATCGACACCGTGATGCTGCCGTTGCGCCGCGACTTCCCCGCGTTGAAAGTCGTGTTCGAGCACATCACCACCAAGCACGCCGCCGAATACGTGCGCGATGCGGAAGGCCCGGTCGGCGCGACCATCACCGCGCATCATCTGCTGTACAACCGCAACGCCCTGTTTGTCGGCGGCATCCGCCCGCATTACTACTGCCTGCCGGTGCTCAAGCGCGAAACACACCGCCTGGCGCTGGTGGCCGCGGCCACCTCGGGCCACCCGCGCTTCTTCCTCGGTACCGACAGCGCGCCGCACGCCAAAGGCGTCAAGGAACACGCCTGCGGTTGCGCCGGCTGCTACACCGCGCTGCACGCCATGGAGCTGTACGCCGAGGCCTTTGAAGACGCCAACGCCCTCGACAAGCTCGAAGGTTTCGCGAGCCTCCACGGGCCGGATTTCTACGGCCTGCCGCGCAACGCCGGCACGCTGACGCTCACGCGCTCGCAATGGCAGCTTCCCGCCGAAGTCCCGTTCGGCGAGCAGACGTTGGTGCCGTTGCGCGGCGGCGAGATGCTGCGCTGGAAGTCTGTCTGAGTTGCTGGCCGCTGATCTCGGTGCGATCGCCTGGGCGCATCCGGCGTTCGCACCGCTCGCTGCAGTGGGCGCGCCGCTTGCAGACGCAATCGCGCGGGGCGCCGATCTTCGAGACGCACTGAACGCGCAGCCGGCGGTACAAGCCATCTGCACGTGCGGCGGTCATGCTCTGCGCTTCGTCCCGCAAGATGCACTGCCGGCCGGCATCGCTTACGAAGCACACATCGCCGCCACCGGCGAGGTGCCGACGCGGGACAATCTCCACGACTTTTT
Source organism: Ralstonia flatus (assembly GCF_958439105.1). Lineage (NCBI taxonomy): Bacteria > Pseudomonadati > Pseudomonadota > Betaproteobacteria > Burkholderiales > Burkholderiaceae > Ralstonia > Ralstonia flatus. Next base: position 277,790 of record NZ_CAUDLI010000005.1, read on the forward strand.
CAACGCCCTGATCTGGCTGCATTGGCCGCGTGCGAAGGCAGCGCTCAACGCGCGCCAGGCGCGGGCGATTACGCAGGACGGGATTGGCGCGGCGCGCGGCACCGTTCGCGATGCCGCCACGCTGTTCGACGAAAACGCCCTGATCTTCCTGCACACCGAAGACGCGCCGGAGCGCTGCCTGACCGCGTTCGACTGGCGCGGTTTGTTCGTCGAGGGCAGGGCAGCGTGGGGCGCCACGTGCGCGGTTCTGCCGTTCGGCCATGCAGTCTTGGAGAAGCTGGTCGCGCCTTACAAGTCGATCACTGCGCATGCGTGGCCGGTACACGTGGCCGCGTTGCAGGCGGACCGCCCGTCGCTCGACGCTGCACTGGCCGAGACGCTGCTGCACGCCGATCTCGCACCCCGCCATTTCCGCCCGTTGCCGGTCATGGGGATCCCGGGGTGGTGCGATGCCAACGAAGACGCCGGCTTCTATCTGGACACGACGGTCTTTCGCCCGGGCCGGCGGCGATTCTTACCTGAACAGTGCTAGACTCGCGCCTCGCGAAGCGGACCAGACAACCGCTGCTTCCGCCGCCTCGTGCGAGCGGAAGGGGAGGAAAGTCCGGACTCCATAGAGCAGGGTGATGGCTAACGACCATCCACGGTGACGTGCGGAATAGGGCCACAGAGACGAGTCTTCGCCCAGGCTTCGGCCAGGGCGAAGGGTGAAACGCGGTAACCTCCACCCGGAGCAATCCCAAGTAAGCAGGCGATGAAGCGGCTCGCTGAGTCTGCGGGTAGGGAGCTTGAGCCGGCTGGCAACAGCCGGTCTAGAGGAATGGTTGTCACGCCGCTGGTTTCGGCCACGCGGCGCACAGAATCCGGCTTATCGGTCCGCTTCGCTTCTTATTCCGATCCCGTCGGCTGGCTGGCCAGGTCCACCAGCTCCAATGAGTGTGTGATCTCGGCCGTCTTGGCCAGCATGATCGACGCCGAGCAATACTTTTCGTGCGAGAGCTGCACGGCACGCTCCACCGTTTCCCGCTTCAGGTTGCGCCCCGTCACCGTGAAGGTGAAGTGGATGCGCGTGAAGACCTTCGGGTCGGTGTCGGCGCGGTCGGCGTGCAGCTTGACGCTGCAGCCCTGTACGTCCTGGCGACCGCGTTTGAGGATCAGCACCACGTCATAAGCGGTGCAGCCGCCGGTGCCCAGCAAGACCATTTCCATCGGGCGCGGTGCCAGATTGCGGCCACCGCCGTCCGGCGCGCCATCCATCGTGACGAGATGGCCGCTGCCGGTTTCCGCCAAAAACGCCATGCCGTCCGGGCCGGTCCAGCTCACTGTGCAGTCCATGTCCAAATCCTTGTGCAGAAGGTCGGCCAGCGCCGACGAAAAGCCACATTGTAGCCACCGGCCCGCGCCCGCGTTGCCATCCTAGGGTGAACGCCGCTTGACAGTGTTACCCGCGTGAAAAGGTGCAACCCGTCTCTTCTGCACCCAAATCGCGCCAGAATTCGAAGGATATCTCTAGTGTGCAGCAGATCGGTGGATTCACATTTTTCGTAACCTATTGATTTAAAACGGAAATGAAGGCCTGTGGATCATGCGATTTACATTCCGCACTACGAAATGCGATTTCGTAGTGCAAATTTCCTTGCGCGTGCCCCAGAACTGGGTATAATTTGCACCATTGGATCGGCTGATGCGGTGCAACCCACCAAGTCAACGATCAGCAGGTGTCTCCTCCACCCTCCTCCTTTGGTGGATTCAAACCCAAGCTTCATGGCTTGGGTTTTTTTTCGCCCCTTACCCTCGGGCGCGCCTTTTTTCTTGTGCCAAGGGGTCTCCGCGGGGTACAATCGAAATCTTTTCCGGATTGCCCGCGGAAAAGAAATCCAGAGAGCCCGCACCAACAAGCGGGAAGGCGGGCCGGCGATGACCACGCATGAGGTTGCGCAGGCGTCCGCAAGACGATCCGTTCGTGAGCAGTCTGAACGCAAGTTCTCAGCGCGATACGGGTCCACTCGGGCACTGACTCAATATTTGGAAAAATCATGAAGACCTTTTCCGCAAAGCCCCATGAGGTGAAGCGCGATTGGTACGTGATTGACGCGACGGACAAGGTCCTCGGGCGTGTCGCCAGCGAAGTGGCACACCGACTGCGCGGCAAGCACAAGCCCGAATTCACTCCGCACGTCGATACCGGCGATTTCATCATCGTTATCAACGCAGCCAAGCTGCGTGTGACGGGCGCCAAGACGACCGACAAGAAGTACTATCGCCACTCGGGTTACCCGGGCGGTATCTACGAAACGACGTTTGGCAAGATGCAGCAGCGTTTCCCGGGCCGCGCCCTGGAGAAGGCTGTGAAGGGCATGCTGCCGAAGGGTCCGCTGGGCTACGCGATGATCAAGAAGCTGAAGGTTTACGCCGAAGGCTCGCATCCGCACGAAGCTCAGCAGCCGAAAGCGCTGGAAATCTAAGGGGCCTAATCCATGATCGGAAACTGGAACTATGGCACCGGCCGCCGCAAGAGCGCTGTGGCACGTGTCTTCATCAAGTCCGGCAAGGGCGACATCATCGTCAACGGCAAGGCCATCAACGAGTACTTCGCTCGTGAAACCTCGCTGATGATCGTGCGTCAGCCGCTGGAACTGACCAACCACGCAGCTACGTTCGACATCAAGGTGAACGTGGTTGGCGGCGGTGAAACCGGCCAAGCCGGTGCCGTGCGTCACGGTATCACCCGCGCCCTGATCGACTACGATGCAACGCTCAAGCCCGCCCTGTCGAAGGCCGGTCTGGTGACGCGCGATGCACGTGAAGTCGAGCGTAAGAAGGTTGGTCTGCGCAAGGCGCGCCGCGCCAAGCAGTTCTCGAAGCGTTAATCTGCTTCCTGCTGCTTCAGCAAAGAACCACACCCTCGGGTGTGGTTTTTTGTTTTGGAGCGTTCGAACCAAACGGTGTGATGTTTTCAGCCCCTTGCTTACCCTTTGCAACAGCTCCGACATGTCGGCGGGACTACAATTCACATTTCGTTAGCGTTCGGGCCGTATGATGCAATCCGCTGTTTCTCCTAATCCGATTCTGATTCGCCACGCGAGTCAGGAGGCGGGCGCATGAAGGCGCGTCGCTTGTTGCGTCGCGCTTCCGTGCTTGCCCCGAACGTCACTGTACGTTCGCGCCTGCCTTGGCCCGTCACGGTGTTGCTGATTGCGGTGGTATTTGGGCTCGCGGCGGCTGCAGCGCTGTGGGCCTTTGAAGAAGGGCGCCGCCTGACTGGTCCGCACGATGCGGATTTGCGCGCCATGAACCGCGAGCTGACCGCCAAGTTGGCCGCCGTGCAGGCCGAGCGAGACAAGCTCGCTGCATCTGCCGGCACGGTCGATGCCCGTCTGGGTATCGCCGAAGGCGCCCAGGCGCAGATGGCCGAGCAACTCAAGGCGCTGGAGACTGAAAACGCACAGTTGAAGGAGGATCTGGCCTTCTTTGACAGCCTCTTGCCTGCGCCCACCAATTCCGCCGGGATTTACGTGCGCAGCTTCCGCATCGCACCGGACGAGGCGCAACCGACGCGCATGCGCTTCCGGGTTCTGCTGATGCAGGGCGGCGGCAAGGCCTTCGCACCGGTCTCAGAATTCGAGGGGCAATTGGCGCTCACGCTGAACGTGGTGCAAGGTGGCAAACCTGCTACGATCGATTTCCCGGGTTCAGCGGCCAGCGGATCACCCGCCGCCAGTGCCCGCGTCAAACTCACGCACTACCAGCGCCTCGAGGGCTGGGTGGACGTGCCTCCCGGTACCACGGTGCAATCGGTGTTGGTGAAGGTGCTGCAGAACGGCAAGATCAAAGCGAGCCAGAGTTTTTCCATCTGACGGGCGCTGTCCTGTCGAGGATCCGTACACAGAGGAGTCGACGATGCTGTTTGGCAAAAAGAAAGGGCTGGCGATTGAAACGCTACTTGGCGCCCGCACCAAGCTGGAGGGGGATCTGCGCTTCTCGGGCGGTCTGCGGATCGACGGCGAGATCAAAGGCAACGTCTACGGCGATGCGGACAAGCCGAGCATGTTGGTGATTACCGACAGCGCACGCGTGGAAGGTGAAGTGCACGTCGGGCACCTGATCCTGAACGGCACGGTAGTCGGCCCCGTGCATGTTGCGGAGCTGCTGGAGCTGCAGCCGAAGGCGCGCATCGAGGGCAACGTTCAATATGCGGCGCTGGAAATGCATCAGGGTGCCGTCGTCATGGGCACGCTGACGCACGCAGCGCCCGGCGATGTGAAGTTGCTGCCCAACCTCAAGCTGGCATCCAATCAGGATTGATCACATCCCGCGCCGGCCCGTTGCTGGCGCACCGCACAATGCCCACTTGAAACGCGGGGCTTCGGCACGATTTGCAGCTTGCGCTTAAAATACAGGCAAGTTTCAGACGTTCCCACAGGAGATTTTCATGAACGCAGTCGCGCAGGCAGCCACGCCCGATGTGAACGAGGTTCCGGCTCCGCTGGTCTTTACCGACAGCGCTGCGGACAAGGTCAAGCAACTGATTGAAGAAGAAGGCAACCCGGAATTGAAGCTGCGCGTGTTCGTGCAAGGCGGCGGGTGCTCGGGCTTCCAGTACGGCTTCACCTTTGACGAAGAGACCAACGAAGACGATACGACCATGACCAAGAATGGCGTGTCGCTCTTGATCGACTCGATGAGCTACCAGTACCTGGTGGGCGCCGAGATCGACTACAAGGAAGACATCAACGGCGCGCAGTTCGTCATCAAGAACCCGAATGCTTCGACCACGTGTGGTTGCGGCTCGTCGTTCTCGGTCTGACGCCGCATCGCTGTAAAAGAAAAAGCGCACTTCGGTGCGCTTTTTTGTTGCCTGCAGATGGATGATGCTCACGCCGCGTAGATCGCGCCGAGGATGCGGCCACCCGATGCGCCGGTTGCGGTGTGCAGATTGCCGTGGGCGCGCAGCACGCACTGTCGCGCGAGCCACGCGAAGGCCAATGCCTCGACCTGATGCGCGGGCACGCCGAAGTCATCGGTCGGCGCGGCCCGCACGCCTGGCAATTGCTGCGCGATACGTGCCATCAGCGCGCCATTGCGGGCACCACCGCCGCAGATCAACACCGATTCCGCCTGTGGCGCATGGGCACGTACGGCATCGGAGATGGTGTCAGCGGTGAGTGCGAGCAGCGTGGCTTGAACATCTTCGGGGCGGGCGGCGTTCAACGCATCCCCGAGGGTTTGTTGCAGCCACGCCGGGTTGAACAGGTCGCGGCCGGTGCTTTTGGGCGGTGGCGCCGCAAAAAACGGCTCGGCCTTCAGACGCGTGAGCAGGGTTTCGTCGATGCGTCCGGTGCGGGCCCAGGCGCCGTCGGCGTCGTAGCGGGTGTCGCGGTGCGTATGGACCCAATAGTCCATCAGCGCGTTACCCGGGCCGCAATCGAAGCCGAGCACGGCGTCGCGCGCGGCCAAAGCCTGCGGCGGCAAGACGGTGAGATTGGCGATGCCGCCAATGTTGCACACCACGCGCCATGCATGCGGCAGACCGAACAGCGCGCGATGCACCGCCGGTACGAGCGGCGCCCCTTGGCCCCCGGCGGCGATGTCGCGGCTGCGGAAATCGGCGACGACATCGATGCCGGTGCGTTCGGCCAACACCGCAGGGTGCTGGCTCTGGCGGGTGTAGCCGATGCCGTCATGCGCGCCGGGCTGATGACGGATTGTTTGTCCATGCGCGCCGATGGCCCGCACGTCGCACGCGACCAGGCCGGCGGCGGCAAGCAGCTTGGCAACGCATTCGGCATAGACCTCGGCCAGCGCGTTGGCGGCCAGCGCTTCGCGATGGATCTCGTCGTGGCCGGCGTGTTGCAGGTCCAGAAAGCGCTGGCGCAGTTCGGGCGAGAAAGGCACGTAGGCGTCGGCGAGGACGGCCGGGTATTCGCCGGAAAAGTCCGCCAGTACGCCGTCGACGCCGTCCAGGCTGGTGCCCGACATCAGGCCGATGTAGCGATCGGCGGGGAGTGCGGTGTGGTTGGGATGGCTCATGCACGACAGCTTACCAGCGCAATGGCGGGCCAAATGGACACATCACGGTAAAATCGCGGGATTGCGCTGCCGGCACGCCTGCATCGATGTCGGTCATCGCGCACGCACCGTTTCCCCGATTGTTGATCCGTTCGCGCCGTTTTCCATGTGCGGCGCGGTGACCTTTCCTTTTGCCATGACTGCATCTGCCACTTCCGCCGCTTCCGACAACGCCACGCCGGGCAAACCCAAGTATCCGGTCACCCCGGAGGTGGCGCACGCGATGGAAGTGTCGCTGCGCGGCTGCGACGAACTGCTGATCGCCGCCGAGTGGGAGCAGAAGCTGGCCAAAAGCGCTGCCACCGGCGTGCCCCTGCGCATCAAGCTGGGCCTGGACCCGACGGCGCCCGATATCCACATCGGCCACACCGTGGTGCTCAACAAGATGCGCCAGCTGCAGGACCTGGGGCATCAGGTGATTTTCCTGATCGGCGATTTCACGTCGACGATTGGCGATCCGTCCGGCCGCAACGCCACGCGCCCGCCGCTGACGCGCGAGCAGATCGAAGCGAACGCGCAGACGTACTACCGCCAGGCCAGCATGGTGCTGGACCCGAGCAAGACCGAGATCCGCTACAACAGCGAATGGTGCGACCCGCTGGGCGCGCGCGGCATCATCCAGCTTGCCGCCAAGTACACCGTCGCCCGCATGATGGAGCGCGACGACTTCACCAAGCGCTACAAGGCCGGCGTGCCGATCTCGGTGCACGAATTCCTCTACCCGCTGATGCAGGGCTACGACTCGGTCGCGCTCCAGTCTGATCTGGAACTGGGCGGCACCGACCAGAAGTTCAACCTGCTGGTCGGCCGCGAACTGCAGAAGGAATACGGCCAAGAGCCGCAGTGCATCTTGACGATGCCGCTGCTGGTGGGCCTGGACGGCGTCGAGAAGATGTCCAAGTCCAAGGGCAACTACGTCGGCATCAGCGAGGCGCCCAACGAAATGTTCGGCAAGCTGATGAGCATCTCTGACGACCTGATGTGGACGTACTACACGCTGCTGTCGTTCCGCCCGCTGGCCGAGATCGACCTGATGAAGCAAGAGATCGCGTTGGGCCGCAACCCGCGCGATTGCAAGGTGCTGCTGGCGCAGGAGATCGTTGCCCGCTTCCACAGTCAGGCCGATGCCGAGCGCGCACTGGAAGACTTCAACCACCGCGCACGCGGCGGTGTGCCGGACGACATTCCGCAGATCGAGCTGTCGGGTGCGCCGCTGGGCATCGCGCAACTGCTCAAGCAGGCTGGGCTCTGCCCATCCACGTCGGACGCCAACCGCAACATCGAGCAGGGCGGCGTGAAGATCGACGGCACCGTCATCAGCGACAAGGCCCTGAAGATCGACGCCGGCACGTTTGTGATGCAGGTCGGCAAGCGTCGCTTTGCGCGCGTGGTGCTGAAGTGATCGGACTGATCCAGCGTGTGTCCGAGGCGGCTGTCCGTGTGGACGGCCGCGTCGTCGGCGAGATCGGCGCGGGTTTGCTCGCACTGGTCTGTGCCGAACGTGGGGACACCGCCGCCGAGGCCGATCGTCTGCTCGAGAAGCTGCTGAACTATCGCGTGTTTTCCGACGCGCAGGGCAAGATGAATTTGCCCCTGCGCAACATCGACGGCAACGGACAGGCGGGCGGATTGCTGGTCGTGTCGCAGTTCACGCTGGCGGCCGATACCAAGTCCGGCACGCGGCCAAGTTTTACGCCTGCCGCCGCGCCCGAAGATGGCCGCCGCCTGTACGAACACTTCGTGGCGCGCGCGCGTGCCCAGCATCCCATCGTGGCGACCGGCGAGTTTGGCGCCGACATGAAGGTGTCGCTCGTCAACGATGGTCCGGTCACGTTCTGGCTGCAGATTGCGCCGCAACCCGCTGCAGCTGTTGCCAAGACTGCCACGCCGGAAGCGGCCAAATCCGTCTGATTCGTCCAGGACCCTGAGATGCCACGCGCCGCCGCCATTCCCCTGCCGATGCCGCAGATCACGCACATCGTGCTCATCCGCCACGGCGAGACCGACTGGAACCGTGAGCGCCGCCTGCAAGGCCAGCTCGACGTGCCGCTGAACACGCAAGGGCTGGAGCAGGCTGCGCAGTTGGGCAAGGCACTCGCGCGCGAGCAGTTCGATGCGGTCTATGCGAGCGATCTGTCGCGCGCCAGGCAGACGGCGCAGGCGCTTGCAGATGAAGTCGGTGTGACGGTGCGGGATGACGCGGGTTTGCGCGAGCGCTGCTACGGCCAGTTCGAAGGCCTGACGTACGCTGAAGTTGCTGCCCAGCATCCGGCGGAGTTTGATGCCTGGCAAAACCGCGTGCCGGAATTTGCGCCGCCCGGCGGCGAAACCCTCACTGCATTCCATGAACGCGCTGTCGAGACTGCGTTGCGCCTGATCCGCCGTCACCCCGGCGAACGCATCGCGTTGGTCAGCCACGGCGGCGTGCTGGATTGCCTGTATCGCCACGCCAACGCCATGACGCTCACGGAGCCACGCCGGCATGAGCTGCGCAACGCGAGCATCAACCGGCTTTCATCCGACGGTCATCAGTTGACCGTGCTGCAGTGGGGCGATGTCGCGCACCTCGATTTGCTGGTGCTCGACGAGGTGGACCGCCGCGTTCCCTGAACGCGCTACACCTTCAGCCGGAACGGCGTGAAGTCGGTATCGCGGTCGTAGTAATCCTCGTTCTCGGCACGCTTCAGGAACGCGACGACGCGGTAGGTGAGCGGCGTTGCGACGATTTCCCAGCCGGTCTTGAGGATGTATTGCGCGATAGCCACGTGCAGCACCTGTTCGTGCGGCCAGATGCCATAGAAGGCGATCACGTAGAACAGCGACGAATCGACCGCCTCGCCCACCACCGTGGACCCGACGATGCGCGTCCACAGCCATTTCCCTTCCGTCGCGATCTTCATCTTCGCCAGCGTGTAGCTGTTGGCAAAGCTGCCGCACCAGAATGCGATGAGCGACCCCGCCACGATGCGCGGCGTGTTGCCGAACACGTCGTTCAGGCTCTTCTGATAACCGGCCATGAACGGCGCTACCGGCAGCGCCAGCACGACCAGCGACATGAACGACGCGAAGATCAGCGCAGCAAAACCCGCCCACACCACGCGCCGGTCGCGTCCGTAGCCGTACACCTCGGTGAGGATGTCGCCAAAGATGTACGAGATCGGGAAGAACAGCACGCCCGCGCCAAATGTGACCGGCCCGAGGATCGGCAGCGTGATCTGCGCCGCCTTGGCCGCACCGATCAGGTTCGAGCACAGCAGCACCGTGACGAAGGCGGCCATGACGAAGTCGTAATAGCGGAAGTTGCGCGGCGGACTTTGGACGGTCATGGCGGCGGCTCGTCAGTTGTTGTTGTCATCCCAGAGGTCTGGGACCGGGCCGCTCTTGGGTGCGCCCACTCCGAAGTGCTGGTACGCAGAAGCCGTAGCCACCCGCCCGCGCGGCGTGCGCTGCAGGTAGCCCTGCTGGATCAGGTAGGGCTCAAGCACGTCTTCAATCGTGTCGCGCTCTTCGCCGATGGCTGCCGCCAGGTTGTCGATGCCGACCGGCCCGCCGTTGAACTTGTGCAGGATCGCTTCGAGCAGCTTGCGGTCCATCAGGTCGAAGCCGACTGCATCCACATCCAGCATCGCCAGCGCGGCATCGGCGACTTCGCGCGTGATGACGCCGTCGGCCTTGACCTCGGCGTAGTCGCGCACGCGGCGCAGCAGGCGGTTGGCGATACGCGGCGTGCCGCGCGAGCGCTTGGCGATTTCCAGTGCACCTTCGTCCACGATATGGGCGTTCAGCAGGCCCGACGAGCGCGTGACGATCTTCGCCAGTTCGGCCGGCGTATAGAACTCCAGCCGCGCGACGATCCCGAAGCGGTCGCGCAACGGGTTGGTCAGCATGCCGGCGCGCGTGGTGGCCCCCACCAGCGTGAACGGCTGCAGATCGAGCTTGACCGAACGCGCCGCCGGGCCCTCGCCGATCATGATGTCGATCTGGTAGTCCTCCAGCGCCGGGTACAGGATTTCTTCCACCACGGGCGAGAGCCGATGAATCTCGTCGATGAAGAGGACGTCGTTGGCTTCGAGGTTCGTGAGCAGCGCGGCCAGGTCGCCCGGGCGCTCCAGCACGGGGCCGGAAGTCTGGCGCAGGTTGACGCCCATTTCGCGCGCGATGATGTGCGCCAGCGTCGTCTTGCCGAGACCCGGCGGGCCGAACAGCAGCACATGGTCCAGCGCTTCGCTGCGGTTCTTGGCCGCGGTCATGAAGATGTCGAGCTGGCCGCGCACCTTTTCCTGGCCGACATATTCGTCGAGCAGCTTGGGGCGCAGCGCGCGCTCGAAGGCCTCCTCGTTGGGGGAGGCAGGGGAGGCTGAGATGATGCGCTCAGCAGAGACAGCCTTGGCGGCGAGCTTGTCGGTTTCGATCATGACGGGCAGACGGCGCCGGGAAGGCGCGAGCAGGCCATTCTACCGTCTTGCCGCGCCGGGGCGTCAGCCCTTGGACAGCGCCTTGAGCGCCAGCTTGATCCCGTCGGATACGCCCGTGCCGGCCGGCACCTGCTTGATGGCGAGCGCTGCTTCCTTGTCGGAATACCCCAGCGCCAGCAAGGCGTTGAGCACGTCGACCGCGTCGTCCGAGACGGCCGGGCCGCCGGGCACGGCACCGAGGTCGGCGCCCAGCTTGCCCTTGAGTTCGAGCAGCAGGCGCTCGGCCGTCTTCTTGCCGATCCCCGGGATGCGCGTCAGCCGCCCGGCTTCCTGCAGCGTGACGGCCTGCGCGAGTTCGGCTACCGACATACCCGACAGCACCGCCAGCGCAATGCGCGCGCCGATGCCGGAAATCTTGATGAGCTGGCGGAAGGTTTCACGCTCGGCGGCGGTGCCGAATCCGTAGAGCAGATGGGCGTCCTCACGCACGATCTGCTGGGTCAGCAGCACGACGTTTTCGCCGGTGGCGGGCAGGTTGTAGAACGTGCTCATCGGCACGTCGATCTCGTAGCCGACGCCGTGGCAATCGACCAGCAGGTGCGGCGGGTTCTTTTCGATCAGCGTCCCGGCGATGCGTCCGATCATGGGTGGGGTTCCTCCTCCAAAACGGGACGCAGTGTAGCCGAAACCCACTGCACGGCCGATCCAGGGTCAGCCGCGCGCTACGGTTCCGATGCGCAACAACTAGCGCTTGAAGGTCGACACGGCTTGCCGTCCCACCGCCGGATCATCGGTAAAGAAGCCATCGACGCCCGCGCGCAGGAATGTCTGGATCTCCGCGATCGAGCCGTTGACGTTGCGCGTGTTATCGGCACCGCTGCGCAGCGACGGCGGCAGGAAGGTGTTCTCCGGGCGGAAGGTGTACGGATGAACGACCAGCCCAGCGTTGTGCGCGTTGCGGATCAAGTCGGTCGGATCGGTCAGCTTGCCGTTCGCGTCGAGGCCCATGATGCTGCTCTTGTCCGGGCCGACGCCGTTGGCGTACGCGGCGATGTCGCGCATACCCTGGCTCGTCATCATGTCGCCGAAGGTGCGGCGGTCTTTGGCAACAACAAAGTCGTAGGGCTGCCGTCCGGATGTACCCATCAGCTGCACGAGCTTCCAGTTCGGCTGGCTGTTGCCGATCTTGTTGCGGATGGCCTTGAGGTTGGCGACCTCGAACGACTGGATGTAGACCGTCGTGCGACTGGCCGTGAAAGCGTCGCGGCGCAGGCCGTCGATCAGCCTGTCTTCGAGCGGCAGACCGATCGACTGGAAGTACGTCGGATGTTTCGTCTCGGGATAGATGCCGATGTTGCGGCCGAGCCTGGCGGATTGGTCCCGGGCCAGCGCGATGATGTCGTCGAGCGTTGGGATGTCGAACTGGTCGTTGTAGGCGACGTTGTCGGGGCGGATGCTGGGGATGCGCTCGCGTGCGCGCAGCGTTTTCAATTCACTGAGCGTGAAGTCCTCGGTGAACCAGCCGGTGACGCTCTGGCCGTCGATGGTCTTGGTGGTCTTGCGGCCGGCAAATGCTGCCACGTCGGCCACGTTCGTCGTGCCGGAGATTTCGTTCTCGTGGCGCGCAACCAGCACGCCGTCTTTGGTGGAGACGAGATCCGGCTCGATGATGTCGGCGCCGTCGTCGATGGCTTTCTGGTACGAGGCCAGCGTGTGCTCCGGCCGCAATGCGGAGGCACCGCGATGGCCGATCACCTGCACGCTCGCGATGGGCGTGGTGTTGCCACCGCCGTTGCCGCCACCGTGGTGGTATTCCAGCCGGCAGGCGGATAACGCCAGCGAGGCACTCAAGACGAACGGGCTCAGCAGGATGAGACGGCGCAGCATCGGGGGGCTCCTGAATCCTGAAGACGGGTACCCCGCATGGTAGTCGCCGTGCGTTGGTGCAGCTACCTGCCGGCTTTGAGAATCCTGTCAGCCGACGAGGCGCCCGCGCCGCACGCGCAGCCCCTTTTGCGCAAGCTGCGGCGCCAGCCCGGCCATGGCGGCCAGCGTTTCGCCGCCGTGCGCATGGCAGATCGCCACGCCCAGCGCGTCGGACGCATCGGCGCCCGGCCTGCCTTCGAGGTTGAGCAGGCGCACGACCATTTCCTGCACTTGATCCTTGTTGGCGCGGCCGTAGCCGACCACGGCCTGCTTCAGCTGCAGGGCGGTGTATTCGAACACGGGCAGGTTGCCGCTCATCAGGCCGCAGATCACCGCGCCGCGGGCCTGGCCGAGCAGCAGCGTCGATTGCGGGTTGACGTTGACGAACACCTTTTCGATGGAAGCGCAGTCCGGCCGGTAGGTGCTCACCAGTTCGGAGACACCGTCGTACAGCGTCTTCAGACGGCTGGGCAGGTCGGCATTGCCGTTGCTCTTGATCGTGCCCGAGGCCACGTAGACGAGCTTGTGGCCGTGCCGTTCGAGCACGCCGAAACCCGTGGTGCGAAGGCCGGGATCGATGCCGAGGATGCGCATGAAATGGAGCGGAGCAGAAAAGAAAAACGGGGCAGGCGCCAGTCTACGCCTTGCCCCGCTGATCGGTCGAACGACCGTGCCGATTAGTGGCGGAAGTGCCGGGTGCCGGTGAAGATCATCGCCACGTTGCGCTCGTCGGCAGCGGCGATGACTTCATCGTCGCGCACCGAGCCGCCCGGCTGGATCACGCACGAGGCGCCAGCGTCGACCACCACGTCCAGGCCATCGCGAAACGGGAAGAACGCATCCGACGCCACAGCCGAACCGGCCAACGTCAGGCCCGCGTTCTGCGCCTTGATGCTCGCGATGCGGGCCGAGTCCACACGGCTCATCTGGCCGGCGCCCACGCCCAGCGTCATGCCGCTGCCGCAGAAGACGATGGCGTTCGACTTGACGAACTTGGCGACGCGCCAGGCGAACATCAGATCGTCCATTTCCTTCGGGGTCGGGTGACGCTTGGTCACCACGCGCAGCTCGCTCGGCTGCACGTTCTTGGCGTCCGGGCTCTGCACCAGCAGGCCGCCGCCCACGCGCTTGAAGTCGTACGCATTTACGCCCTTGCCTAGCGGAATCTCTAGCACGCGCACGTTCTGCTTGGCGGCGAACACCGCCCGTGCGCCTTCCGAGAAGCCCGGGGCGATCAGCACTTCCACGAACTGCTTGGCCACCACCTGTGCGGCTGCTTCATCCAGCGGCACGTTGAAGGCGATGATGCCGCCGAAGGCCGAGGTCGAGTCGGTCTTGAAGGCCTTCTCATACGCTTCCTGCGCGGTGCCGCCAATGGCCACGCCGCAGGGGTTGGCGTGCTTGATGATGACGCACGCGGCGCCCTTGGCCGGGTCGAACGACTTCACGCATTCCCACGCGGCATCGGCGTCGGCGATGTTGTTGTACGACAGCTCCTTGCCTTGCAGTTGCGTGTAGTTGGCGAGCGCGCCGTCGACGGCCTTCAGGTCGCGGTAGAAGGCGGCAGACTGGTGCGGGTTCTCGCCGTAACGCATCTCCTGCACCTTGTCGAAGGCCAGGTTCAGCGTTTGCGGATAGGCGCTGCGCGTGCTGTGCGACTTGTCGGCGCCGAGGCTCGTCAGGTAATTGGTGATCGCGCCGTCGTACTGCGCGGTGTGCGCGAACACCTTCTTGGCCAGCATGAAGTTGGTTTCGTAGCCGACCGTGTTGTTGTTGGCCTGCATTTCGGCCAGCACGGTGGCGTAGTCGGCCGGGTCAACGATGACCGTCACGTCGCGATGGTTCTTGGCCGCCGAGCGCAGCATGGTCGGGCCGCCGATGTCGATGTTCTCGATGGCGTCGGCCAGCGTGCATTCGTCCTTGGCCACCGTCTGCTGGAACGGGTACAGGTTCACCACCAGCAGGTCGATGGTCGGGATGCTGTGTTCGGACAGCGCGGCCATGTGCTCGGGCAGGTCGCGGCGGGCCAGGATGCCGCCGTGCACCTTCGGGTGCAGCGTCTTGACGCGGCCGTCGAGCATTTCCGGAAAACCGGTGTAGTCCGCCACTTCCGTCACGGGCAGGCCGGATTCGGCGAGCAGCTTGGCGGTGCCGCCGGTGGAGAGGAGCTTGACGCCGCGCTCGTGCAGGGCACGGGCAAAGTCGACGATGCCGGTCTTGTCGGAAACGGAAAGCAGGGCTTGCTGGATCATGGTGGAAACGCCGGTGGGCGGGTGTGGCGCTGGGTTTGCCGAACTGGCAGGAGGCGCCGTCAGAAAGGAAATCGGTTCAAAGGCCGGCCCGCAACCTCAGATGAGGCCGTGCTGCTGCAACTTCTTGCGCAGCGTGTTGCGGTTGATGCCGAGGTAGTCGGCCGCCTGCGACTGGTTGTTGGAAGCCCATTCCATCACGGTTTCCAGCAGCGGCCGTTCAATGGCCTGCAGCACCATGTCGTAGACGTTGGACGGGTTCTCTCCGTCCAAGTCACGGTAATACGCATCCAGGCTGTCGCGGATGCAACGTTCGATGGGGTTGCGGCTCATGCGGCAAGCAGTTCCTTGTTGTTGTCGTTGTTGCCCGTCGTGGGGTGGTCGCCACCGGTCGCCTGGTCTTCGTAGACCAGGCGGTCGGACAGCGCACGCTGCTCGTCGAAGAACGCATTGACAGCGGCCAGCTGGGCCGCGGTGTCCTCGATGGTGTTCATGCGGTGGCGGAACAGGTTGGCCCCCGCCAACCCGCGCGTGTACCAGGCGATGTGCTTGCGCGCGGTGCGCACGCCGGTGTATTCGCCATAGAACGCGTAGTGCTCTTCCAGATGCGCGTTCATGATGCCGCGAATCTCTTCCACTTCCGGCGCGGGCAGCAGCGTGCCGGTCTGCAGGAAGTGGGAAATCTCGCGGAACAGCCACGGGCGCCCCTGCGCCGCGCGGCCGATCATGATGGCGTCGGCGCCGGTCACGGCCAGCACGTGCTTGGCCTTGGCCGGCGTGGTGATATCGCCGTTGGCCACCACCGGAATGCGCACCGACGCCTTGACCGCGGCGATGGTGTCGTATTCCGCTTCACCGTGATACAGATCGGCGCGCGTGCGGCCGTGCACGGTCAGCATGCTGATGCCGGCGTCCTGTGCAATGCGCGCCACGCTCAATGCGTTGCGGTGTTCGCGATCCCAACCGGTGCGGATTTTCAACGTCACCGGCACGCGATCGCCAACTGCGCCGACCACGGCTTCGACAATGCGCTGGACCAGCGGCTCGTTCTGCAGCAGGGCAGAACCGGCGGCGACGTTGCACACCTTCTTGGCCGGGCAGCCCATGTTGATGTCGATGATCTGCGCGCCGCGATCGACGTTGTAGCGTGCGGCTTCGGCCATCATCATCGGCTCGGCGCCGGCAATCTGCACGGCGATCGGCTCGACCTCGCCGGTGTGGTTGGCGCGCCGCATGGTCTTCTCGCTCTTCCAGAGCTGCGCGTTGGACGCGACCATCTCGGACACCGCATAGCCCGCGCCCAGCCGCTTGCAGAGCTGGCGGAACGGGCGGTCCGTCACACCCGCCATGGGGGCGACGAACAGGTTGTTGCGAAGGGTATGCGGTCCGATCTGCAAGGCTGGCGAGGAAGAAGCGGCTGAAAGAAACGAAAAATCACCCCTTCCGCCCAGCGTCGGAGGACGATCGGGCGGAGCGACGGGAGTGAAAAATGCGAGGACGGCATTTTACCGCCAAACCGCCGGATTGCCTAAATGTTGTGCACAAACTATGCGGCAGTGCGGTCGGCGGTCGGGTTCTTGCCGTGGCTGGCGCTAGCGGAACCGCTGCAGGCCGTAGGGGCGGGCGTCGATGAAAGGCGTGCGCTGGCTGAGCAGATCGGCGATGAGTCGGGCGGTGCCGGGCGCGCCCGTCATGCCCAGATGGCCGTGCCCGAACGCGAAGAACACGTTGCGGTAGCGCTCAGAGCGGTCGATGACGGGCAAGCTGTCGGGCAACGAGGGGCGATGGCCCATCCATTGGCTGTCATCCGAGAATCTGAGGCCCGGGAAGAGCTGCTGGCCCTGTTGCATGAGGATGCGGGCGCGGCGGTAGTCGGGCGGCGCGTCCAACCCGCCGATCTCCACGGTGCCGGCAATGCGCAAGCCGCCTTCCATGGGCGTGGCGATGAACTTGCGCTCGCAATCCATGATCGGCCGAGAGGGCTGGATGGTAGGGGCGCGCAGCGTGGCGTGATAGCCGCGTTCGGTGTCGAGCGGAATGCGGATGCTGGTGAGTTTCGCGCCCAGCCGCATCGACCACGCGCCCGCGCACAGCACCAGTTTCGACACCGGCAGCGTGCCGCAATCGGTGTGCAGCCGCGTCGGGCCGCCGTAGTCGCTGCGGCCCAACTCCACGTCCAGCACCTTGCGGCGCAGGAACGTGCCACCCGCGGCCATGAAGTTGGCTGCGAGCGTTTTGACCAGTCGTTCCGGGTTGATCGTGAAGCCGTTGTCGGGCAGCAGCAGACCGGATTGGATGTCGGCGGCCAGTGCAGGCTCCAGTTCGCGCGCTTCACCGCCGCTCAGGGCTTGCGAGCGCACGCCCGTCGCATCGCGAATGGACTGCGCCAGCACATCGCCCGACGAACGCGCCAGCGTGCGCCATACATACAGGTGGCCCGTCTGGCGGATTAGGTCGTCATATTGCGCGGCGTCGAGCAGGTTGCGATAGCCGGGGAAGGTCGCGCTAAAGAGACTCGCCAGCGGCTGCGCCGTCGCACGGGCCTGCGCTTCGTTGCCCGCAAGCACCCATTGCAGCAGCCACGGCAGCGCGCGCGGCAGATAGGGCCAGCGGACCGTCAGCGGGCCCATCGGATCGGCCAGCCATTTGGGCACCTGCTTCAGCATGCCCGGCAGCGCCATCGGCACGACCGACGCCACACTCAGGCAGCCGGCGTTGCCGAACGAGCAGCCTTCGCCAATGCCCGCCTGATCGAGCAGCGTGACCTGGTGGCCCTCCCGCTGCAGCTGCAGCGCACAGGCCGTGCCGACAATGCCGGCGCCCACCACGGTGATCTGCTGACGATCGCCCGCAGCGCTGACCTCGGGAGTCGACACGCGCTAGCCTCGCTGCCCGAACATCATCTGCCGGGCCAGGCCGTGCTTGAGCGGCGGCAGGCATTCCAGCAGCGTGAGCGCGGCGCCGCGCAGGTGGCCAAACGGCCGGCCGGGCACGGCAAACGCACGTGGCAGCAAATCGGTCAGGCCGATGGTGACGGCGCGGTCAAACGCGCGTTCGCGGGCGAAACGGGCGAGGGTCGCCGCCGTTGCCCCATCCCGAAGCGCGCGCGCCATTTCGAACGCATCGCGCAGGCCGAGGTTGAAGCCCTGGCCTGCCACGGGGTGGATCGTCTGCGCGGCATTGCCGATGGCCGCGACGCGGCGGTCGACCGGAATGCGCTGAGCGTGCAGCCCGAGCGCGAACGTGTGGCGCGGGCTGGCGTGCGTGAAGCGGCCCATGCGCTCGCCAAAGGCAGCGCCCAGTTCGGCGAGGAAGGCGTCGTCTGGCAACGCTGCGCGTCGGCGCGCTTCGTGGGGCGCACAGCACCATACGAGCGCGTAGCCGGGACCTTGCGCGTCATCCTGCGGCAGCAAGGCGAGCGGGCCTTCGGGCGTGAAACGCTCCCATGCCCAGCCGTCCAGCGGGGCGCTGCAGCGCACGTGCGCGACGATGGCGGTCTGGCCGTAATCGCGCCGGCGCGCCTGGGCGATGCTGCGTTGCTGCTTGCGTGCGTCGTCGAACAACCCGCCTTCGGCCTGGATGACGACTTCCGTTTCGATGGCCAGCGGATGGCGACCCTCGCGTAGCGCGCGCACCCGTGCCGGGGCGACCGTACCGTCGGCGCGCGGCAGTTGTTCGACGCGCTCCACGGGCGTGTGGTCGTAGCGGGTGAGGCGGTTCGGGTAACGCGCCATCAGCGTGGCGAGCGCGGCGTTGAGCGCGGCGCTCAGGTCGCCGTATTGCACGACGTGGCCGAGCGCGGGGACATCGTAGTCTTCGCGGCGGATATGCGCCTGCCCGAAGTGGCCGCGCTGCGAGACGTGGATGTGCGTGATGGGCGTGGCGCGCGTGGGCCAGCCGCCAATCTCCTGCAGCAGCACGCGCGAGCCGTGCGACAGGGCCAGTGCGCGCGGGTCGCGCGCGGCGGCTTCGCTATCGCGCGCATCGAACAGGGCGATGCGCCAGTCGGTGTCGCGCAGCAGCCAGTTCGCCAGCGCCAGCCCGACAGGCCCCGCGCCGACAATGGCGACGTCGAAGTCCGGCGCCGCGCTGTTCGCTGTGAGGCTGTCGGTCATGCCTGGCTCCGCATCACCAGTTCGATTTCGTCCGGGGCCACGGGCACGTCGCGCGTGATGATTTCGCAGCCTTGCGGCGTGACGATGGCGTCGTCTTCGATGCGGATGCCGATGTGCCAATACTGTTCCGGCACGCCGGGCGCGGGGCGCACGTAGATTCCGGGTTCGACGGTCAGCACCATGCCGGCTTGCAGCGGGCGCCACGGGCGTTCGCCTTCGGCCGGTGCGGCGGTGCCGGGCGTGCGGTATTCGCCCACGTCGTGCACGTCCATGCCGAGCCAGTGGCCGGTGCGGTGCATGTAGAACTGACGGTATTGGCCGCCGGCGATCACGTCATCGAGCGTGCCGACCTTGTTGGCGTCGAGCAGGCCGGTGTCGAGCATGCCTTGCGCCAGCACGCGCGTGGCGGCGTCGTGCGGCACGTTGTAAGGCACGCCGGGGCGTGTTTCGGCAAGGGCCGCTTCCTGCGCCGCAACCACAAGCTCATACAGCTCGCGTTGCGGGCCGGTAAAGCGGCCATTGACGGGGAACGTGCGCGTGATGTCCGACGCGTAGCCGTCCAGCTCGCACCCGGCATCGATGAGGCATAGATCGCCGTCGCGCAGTTCGGCGTTGCCGGCGCGGTAGTGCAGCACGCACGCATTCGGGCCCGTGGCGACGATGGAGTTGTAGGCGACGCTTTGCGCGCCATGGCGGCGGAATTCGTACAGCAGTTCGGCTTCGAGATGGTATTCACGCAAGCCGGCACGCGAGGCCTGCATGGCGCGCACGTGCGCTCCGGCGGAGATGCGGCCGGCGCGACGCATGATGTCGAGTTCGCTCGGGTCCTTGAACAGCCGCATCTCGTCGAGGATGGCGCGCACGTCCAGCGCCTGGTGGGGCGACGACACGCCGGCGCGGCCTTGCATGCGCACCGCATCGAGCCAGCGGCGCATGCGGCGGTCGAACGCGCTGCTATCGGCGAGCGGATAGGCCACGGCACCGGCGTTGGCGAGCAGCTTGGGCAGCGTCGCGTCGATGTCTTCCACGGAGTGCCCCTCGTCCAGCCCGAAGGCCTCCTTCGCGGCTTCCGGGCCGAAGCGGAAGCCGTCCCAGATTTCGCGCTCTTCATGCTTGGGGCGGCAGAACAGCACGCTGCGCGCCGGCGCGTTGCCCGCGGGTACCACGATGGCCAGCACCGCTTCGGGCTCGGTAAAGCCGGTCAGGTAATAGAAGTAGCTGTCGTGCCGGTAGGGGTAGTCGCTGTCGCGGTTGCGCATTGCTTCGGGTGCGGTCGGCACGATGGCGACCCCGCCACGACCGCCCGATGCCGTGCGCAGCCACTGCGCGACGCGCTCGCGGCGCTGGCGATAGGTCTGGAGGAAAGCGAGTTCGGTGGCGGACATGGCGTGTTTTCCAGCAGCAGAAAGGATGCGTCGATTGTAACGCCGCGCCTGGCAGGGATTCGGGGAGGGGCATGGCCACACCCGAAAGGAGACTTGTGCGGTCCGGACGGCCTCTCCTAAAGTCTCGGGCGGCCGCCGCCGTTAATACGGAGCTGTATGCATCCCGGTTGCGACCTCCGCCTGCAGTGGATTGGCCGCATTGGATCGGCCTGCCCAGGAGAACCGATGCTCGCCACCAGTTACAACCCTCTTCTCGTCCTGCTTTCCCTGTTCGTGGCCATCTTGGCGTCGTATACGGCGCTGGACATGGCAGGACGTGTCGTTACAGCGCAAGGCCGCGCGGCGTTGTGGTGGCTCATCGGCGGTGCGTCGGCCATGGGACTGGGCATTTGGTCGATGCACTTTGTCGGCATGCTGGCGCTGAGCCTGCCGATCCCGGTTGGATATGACGTGGGAATCACGCTGACCTCGCTCGCCATCGGCATCGGGGCGTCGATGTTTGCGTTGTGGCTCGTCAGCCGGCGCGAATTGCCTTGGCCACGCCTGGTGGGCGGCGCCCTTCTGATGGGTGCGGGCGTGGCGGGTATGCACTACACCGGCATGGCGGCTTTGCGCATGAACCCCGGCATTCAATACGACCCCGCCAGATTTGGGCTGTCGATCGTGATTGCCGTGCTGGCCTCGGGCGTAGCGCTGTGGATCGCGTTTCGCCTGCGGCGGCAGTCGCGACGCGTTCGTGCGCTGCGTGCCGGTTCGGCGGTGGTGATGGGCGTGGCCATCGTCGGCATGCACTACACGGGGATGGCCGCGGCGGCGTTTCCATTTGGCAGCGTGTGTGGCGCTGCGCACACCGGCGCGAGTGCTGAATGGCTGGCGCTGGTCATCATCATCGTCACGCTGGCGGTGCTGGCTATCGCGCTCATCATCTCGGTGCTCGACCTGCGCATGGAGGCGCGCACCGCCTTGCTGGCGAACTCGCTGGCGGCGGCCAACAAGGAGCTGGCCTACCTTGCGCTGCACGACAACCTCACCAAACTTTCGAACCGCGTGCTGCTCGAAGACCGCCTGGCGCAGGCGATCCGCACGGCTGACCGCGAGAAGCGCCGCTTCGCGCTCATGTTCATGGACCTCGACGGCTTCAAGGCCGTCAACGATGTCTATGGCCACCACGTGGGCGATCTGCTACTGATCGATGTCGCGCAGCGCATCGGCGCGCGGGTGCGGCAGCAGGACACCGTGGCGCGTGTCGGCGGCGACGAATTCGTCGTGCTCGCCTACGTGGACGATCCGCAAGATGCCGGCACCCTGGCCGACGCGCTTCTGGAAGTGGTGCGCGAGCCGTTCATGGCCGGCGGTCACGAGCTGCGCGTCTCGACCAGCATCGGCATCGCGGTCTACCCCGGCGACGGCGGCAACCAGCACGATCTGCTGACCAATGCCGATGCGGCGATGTACCACGCGAAGGGCCTGGGCCGGAATGCCTACAGCTTCTTCGAGCCCTCGATGAACGCCAACGTGCATCAGCAGTTGCAGCTCGTGCAGGACTTGCGCCGCGCGGTCGAGCGGCACGAACTCGTGCTGCATTACCAGCCGAAATTCAACGCGCCCAACGGGCCGATCATGGGCGTCGAGGCGCTGGTGCGCTGGCAGCATCCGCAACGCGGCTTGGTGCCCGCCGATGAATTCATCCCGCTGGCCGAAAAGACCGGCCTCATCGTGCCGCTCGGCGCGTGGGTGCTGGACGAGGCCTGCCGCCAGATGGCGCAATGGCACCGCGAGGGGCACACCGGCTGGACCGTCGCAGTGAATCTCTCCGCGCTGCAGTTCAGCCACGCCGCGCTCATCGACACCGTGCGCGACACGCTTGCGCGCCACGCGCTGGACCCGCGCAGCCTGACGCTGGAGATCACGGAATCGACCGCCATGCGCGACGTCGATGCCAGCCTGCAGATCCTGCAGCAGCTCGACGCGATGGGCGTGCGGATTTCGATCGACGATTTCGGCACCGGTTATTCGAGCCTGCTGTATCTCAAGCGTTTGCCTGCCAGCGAGCTGAAGATCGACCGCGGTTTCGTGCGCGACCTGGCGCACGACACGGAAGATGCGGCCATCGTCTCGGCCATCGTGGCGCTGGGTCAGACGCTGAACCTGCGCATCGTCGCAGAAGGTGTGGAGACGGCCGAGCAGCAGGCATTTCTCACGCGGCTCGGTTGTCACTCGCTGCAGGGCTACCTGCTGGGCCGCCCGATGACGGCGGAATCGTTGAGCGCCGCGATGGCGTAAGCGCCTAGCGCGACGCGAGTTCTGCGTCGAGTGCGGCCAGCTGGGCCGGCGTCCCGACGTTTTCCCAGCGACCGTCGAAGCGCTCGCCCGTAGCGCGGCCTTCGGCGATGGCCTGGTGGTACAGCGGCGTCATCGCCAGCCGCGTGCCGGGCGTGATGCCGGCAAACAGGCGCGTGTCGTACAAGCCGATGTTGCCGAACGTGAGGCGCTCGGCGCCGTCGGCGTGGAGCACGCCTTCGCTATCCAGCGCGAAATCGCCGCGCAGGTGGTACGGCGGGTTCGGCACCATCACCAGGTGCATGCTGGGTGCCACTTGCGCGGCCATTGCCGGCGCCCGGTCGCGCAGCAAGGCGTAGTCGTAATCGCAGAACACATCGCCGCTGACGGCGATGAATACGCTGTGGCCCTCGCCGGCATGCAGCAGCGACATGGCCTGCGCGACCCCGCCCGCCGTTTCCAGCGCCTGCCCTTCCGGCGAATACGCGAGGCGCACGCCCCACGCACTGCCATCTCCCAGCCCGGCTTCGATCTGCGCGCCCAGCCATGCGTGGTTGATGACGATGTCGCGCACGCCGGCCGCAGCCAGGCGCTCGATTTGCCAAACGATCAGCGGTTTGCCGCCCACTGTGAGCAGCGGCTTGGGCGTGTGATCGGTCAGCGGGCGCATGCGGTCGCCGCGGCCCGCCGCGAAAATCATGGCGCGCGTCGTCGAATTCAAGCCATCACCTTCATGAGAATCAGCAGCACAGCCATGCCGCCGACGATGGTCCACATCGCGCTCTTCGTCACCCGTGCGATGACGATGGCGACGATGCCGGCAAGCAGGCGCGGGTTGTCGATCGACACCGCGAGCGCGCCGTCGCGCATCAGCAGGTCGGGCGCGATGAGCGCGGTCAGCATCGCGGCCGGCACGTACGGCAGGGCGTTGCGGAACCACATCGGCAGGTTCATGCGCCCTTCGAGCGCGATGAACGATAGGCGGATCAGGTAGGTCGCCGCGCCGGCAATCAGCAGCACGCCGAAGAGGATGAGGGCTTTCATGCGGCAGCCCCCTTGTCGGACGGCCGGGCCAGCAAGCGCTCAACCAGCGCACCGACGGCAATGCCCACGCACGCCGCGCTCATCAGCCCGAGCTTGTGCGGCCAGCCCGTCCACGCCACGGCCAGCGCGGCGCCGGTCAGGGCCGCGGCCAGTTGTGCGCGTGTGCGCAGTGCCGGCACCACGATGGCGATGAACGTCAGCGGCAGGAAGAAATCAAGCGGCCACGAGGTCGGCACCTGCGCGCCCAGCACCACGCCGACGATCGTCGACGCCTGCCAGCTCGACCACAGCGCCACGCCGGCGCCGAGGAAATACCAATGACGGTAGGCCGCTTCCGCGCTGCCGGGCTGCGCGGTGACAACGCGGCGGTTCATGGCGGCGAAGGCTTCGTCGGTCAGCAGATAGGCGATCAGCCATTTCCAGCGGCGCGGCAGGTGCGCCAGCGCCGGCGCAATGCTGGCCGAATACAGCGCGTGCCGCAGGTTCACCATCGAGACGGTCGCCGCAATGACCAGCGCGGGCGCGCCACCGGTCCACAACTGCACGAGGATCATCTGCGAGGCGCCACCGAAAACGATGGCGCTCATCGCCACGGCAAGCCACGCGGGCATGCCGGCCGACGTGGCGAGCACGCCGTAAATCATGCCGAACGGCACCACGCCCAGCAGCATGGGCGCGAGCGCCAGCATGCCGGCGCGAAACTCAACGGCGCGGGGGGAGGCCATCAGAACGTGTAGCCGATCTGCTGCGCGCGATCTTCGAGTTGATCGAGCAGGCGGGCCAGCGGTGCCAGCGCGTTGTAGCGGCTGCACACACGGCGCAGGTAGGCGATGAAGCGCGGGGTGTCTTCCACGTAGCCGGTCTTGCCGTCGCGGTAGCACAGGCGCGCGAAGATGCCGGCCACCTTCAGATGGCGTTGCGCGCCCATCCATTCGAGCGCGCGGTAGAACTCGCCGAAATCTTCATCGACCGGCAGCTTGGCGGCGCGGGCGGCTTCCCAGTAGCGCACGGCCCAATCCAGCTCCTGTTCTTCATCCCATGACAGGAAGGCGTCGCGCAGCAGCGAGGCGGCGTCGTAGGTGATCGGCCCGTAGACGGCGTCCTGGAAGTCCAGCACACCCGGCTGCGACGGGTCGGCCGCGTTGATCATCAGGTTGCGCGGCATGTAGTCACGATGCACGTACACGCGCGGCTGGGCCAAGGCGCTGTCGACCAGCAGCTTGAACACCTTGTCGAGCGATTCGCGCTGCGCGGCGTCCAACGGGCGTTGCAGGTGGCGGTCGACATACCAGTCGGGAAACAGCGACAGCTCGCGGCGCAGCAGCGCTTCGTCGTACGGCGGCAGTTCGCCTTCGCGCGAGGCCGACTGCCAGCGCACCAGGGTATGGATGGCCGGGCGGAACAGCGTATTGGCGTAGGCGAGGTCGAAATTGCGCTCGCGCAGCGATTGCAGATACGTTTGCGGGCCCAGATCGGTCAGCAGCAGGAAGCCCTGTGCGAGATCCTGCTCCAGCACCTGCGGCGCACGCACGCCCGCACCGTTGAGCAGGCCAGCCACATGAACGAACGGGCGGCAGTCTTCCTGCGGCGGCGGGGCGTCCATGACGATCAGCGTGCCGTTGGAGCTGTCCAGACGGAAATAGCGGCGGAAGCTGGCATCGGCCGAGGCAGGTTGCAGCGTGTCGATGCGCAGGCCGTGGGCGGCGGGCAATGTGCCGAGCCAGTCGCGCAATTGGCTGAGGCGTGCGTCGGTTGCGCCTGCTGCGGCGCCAGGGGTCGAAGCCATGCTGAGAGAATGCTGGAATGAGGCTGGAAGGAAGCCCCGTATAATACCCGACCGAGTTTCGCCGCGAACGAGCGCCGGCCTTGTCCAGGCCGCGTCCGGCGGCGGGATTGACCGCAGTACTGACTGATTTTGTGCCTGTGCGTGCCGTTGCGCGCGCGGCCCTGTTCCCGATCTGCATGACCGAACCGAACCGAGCCAGGAAAAACCGGCAGCGCGCTGCTGTTGCCGCGCCCGATCAGCGGCCCGCCAACCGGCGTGGCACGCTGGCATTGCGCCCGCTGGTATTTGCGGTGGCCGGTGTCTGGACGGCGACGTCCGCGGCGCAGAGCGCGGGCACTGCACAGGCGACAGCGCCTGCTGTCACCCCGGCCTCGTCGGTCACGGCGCTGGCGACGTCCGGTCCGACCACGCCCGGCGGCAGCCCGCTGGTGCCCAAGATGGCCGAGCCCGTCCAGCGCCCGGACAACACCGTCCCCACATTTACCGCGGCCGACAGGATGGACGGCCGCACCAACGAAGACATCCACCTGCGCGGAAATGGCGAACTGCGCCGCAACGGTTCGGTGCTGAAGGGCGACACGCTCGATTACAACCAGGACACCGACGTTGCCACCGCCACTGGCAACGTGCGTCTGTTCAAGGGCGGCACGCTCGTCACCGGCCCGGACGCCAAGCTGAAGGTCACCGCCAACGAAGGCACCATCAGCACACCCACGTAC
This sequence comes from Ralstonia flatus, assembly GCF_958439105.1. Taxonomy (NCBI): domain Bacteria; kingdom Pseudomonadati; phylum Pseudomonadota; class Betaproteobacteria; order Burkholderiales; family Burkholderiaceae; genus Ralstonia; species Ralstonia flatus. The sequence continues at coordinate 303,778 of NZ_CAUDLI010000005.1, forward strand.
GAGTTCCACTCGACCGGTGGCCATGGCACCGCGGAGCGCATCGATTTCATCGACAAGGACAACAGTCGCATCACGCGCGGCACGTACACCACGTGCTCGCCGGACAATGTCGACTGGTATTTCAGCGCGAGCCGCATCGACATCGACAGCGACCGCCAGGTCGGCACCGGCCGCAACGGCGTGCTGCACTTCTTCGGCGTGCCGGTGTTTGCCGCGCCGGTCATGGATTTTCCGCTCAATGACGATCGGCGCAGCGGTTTCCTTGCGCCGGTGTTCGGCTATAACAGCCGCAGCGGGGCCGACGTCACGCTGCCGTACTACTTCAACATCGCGCCGAACCGCGATCTGACGTTGTATCCGCGTCTGCTGAGCCAGCGCGGCTTGCAGCTCGGCGCCGAATACCGCTATCTCGATGCGTCGTACAGCGGCGTTCTGCGTGGCGAATTCCTGCCCGATGATCGTGAGGCAGGCCGCAACCGCTGGTCGATTTCGGCGGTACATACCCAGCGCCTGGCGCCGGGCCTGACCGGCTACATCAACTACAACAAGGTTTCCGATAATACCTACCCGGATGACCTCGGCCGCAGCATCGTCACGGCGACGCAGCGGCAGTACACGCAGGAAGGCGGCGTCACGTACTCGATCGGCGACTGGGTGGCCCAGGCGCGCGTACAGAAGTTCCAAACATTGTCGACGGCCACCACGCCGCTCTCGGCACCATACGAGCGTTTGCCGCAGTTGAGCCTGACGTATAACCGGTACGACGTTGGCGGCTTTGACGTCAATTTCGTGACCGATTACACGCGGTTCTCGATCCCGACGGCCAATACCGTGCAGGGCGAGCGCCTATTCATGCAGCCGACGATCAGCTACCCGATCGTCCGCCCCGGCTGGTACGTCACGCCGAAGTTCATCCTGAACACCACCGCATACCGCCTGGACCGCCCAGCTGGCGATACGCAGGACACGCAGATCAATCGCACGCTTCCGACGTTCTCGCTCGATTCGGGCATGACCTTCGAGCGTGATGCCCCGCTGGTCTCCAAACTTTTTGGTGTGAGCTACATCCAGACGCTGGAGCCGCGCGTGTTCTACGTGTACACGCCGTATCGCGACCAGTCGCAGATTCCGCTGTTCGATACCGGCCAGTCCGATTACAACCTCGGCCAGATCTTTACCGAGAACCCGTACACCGGTTACGACCGCATTGCCGACAACAACAAGGTGACGGCAGGTGTGACCACGCGTTTCATCGAGGCCGAGTCAGGCATCGAGCGCCTGCGTGCCACGATCGCACAGCGCATCGATCTCGACGGCCAGCGCGTGACGCTGGCGGGTGCGGCGCCGACGTCGGTGCGCCGCTATTCGGACCTTCTGGGTGCGACCACGATCCAGATGTTCCGCGGCATCTTTTTCGATACGAACCTTCAGTACAATCAGGACATCGACCGCATCATGCGGTCGACGGTCGCGTTCAGCTGGAAGCCTGAAGCCAACAAGGTGATCAACCTCGGCTACCGCTATTACCGGCAAGATGCCAATACCGGTCAGCTGCCGCTGGAACAGGCCGATATCTCCACGCAGTGGCCGATTACGCGGCGCCTCTACGGCCTGGGCCGCATTGGTTACGACCTGGATGCGCGCAAGCCGTCGGATATGCTGCTTGGCCTCGAATATGTGGCGGACTGCTGGGTCGGTCGACTGGCGGTGCAGCGCTACAGCAATGCGGTTTCGGGCTATACGACGCATATCTTTGCCCAGATCGAATTCAAGGGTTTGTCGAAGGTGGGGAACAATCCGATCGACGTGATTCGTCTGAACGTGCCTGGCTATCAGCCGGTGACCGCGCAGCCGATCACGCCGTCCGTGCTGGATCAATATGAATAACGACATCATGGCTTTCCAATCGACCGCTTTCGCCACGCGTGTGGCTCCTCTGGGCCGCTTGCGGGTTGCCACCGGCGTACTGCTTGCGCTGCTGGCAGGGACCACGCTGTCGACCGCTGTCCACGCGCAGCAGGCGCAATCGGCAAAGAAGACCGCACCGGTGCGCGGCATCTTTGCCAACCCGGGTTCGTCGCCGAGCCAGCCGTTGCTGCAGGGCACGCTGCCCGAGCCGACGGCGCCAGGTGCACCGCGTAGCCAACTCGTCGACGAGGTGGTGGCCGTGGTCAACACCGACGTCATCACTCGCCGGGAACTGCTCAACCGCGCCGACTTGGTTGAACGCACGTTCCGTGCACAGAACCGCCCGCTGCCGCCGCGTGCGGATCTGCTCGGTGAAGTGCTGGAGCAGCTGATCCTGGAGCGCGTCCAGGCGCAGACCGCCAAGGAGAGCGGCATCCGCGTGTCCGACGCCGATGTGGACCGCGCGGTGGAAAGCGTGGCCCAGCGCAACAACCTGTCGGTGCCGCAGCTCAAGAGCAAGCTGAAGGACGCCGGCATGACGTACGACAAGTACCGCGACGACCTGCGTCAGGAAATCCTCCTGGCGCGCCTGCGTGAGCGCGAGGTCGACTCCAAGGTGCAGGTCTACGACGGCGAGATCGACAACTATCTGGCGCAGCAGGGCGGCGGCGCGGCCCCGGCCGGCGAGCAGCAATACAACGTCGCGCAGATTCTCGTGCCGGTGGCCGAAGGCGCCTCGGACGCCGAGAAGGCCGCAGCGCGCAGCAAGGCCGAAAGCCTCCTCAAACAAGCGCAGGGCGGCGCCGATTTCGCCAAGCTGGCGCGTGACAATTCGGGCGCGCAGGATGCATCGCAAGGCGGCGAGCTTGGGCTGCGTCCGATCGGTCGCCTGCCGGCGGTGTTTGCCAACGCCGTGGTCGACATGAAGGCCGGCCAGGTGGCGAGCCAAGTGGTGGAAAGCCCGGCCGGTTATCACGTGATCAAGCTGCTGGAGAAGCGCGCACCGGGCACCGCGATTGCCGCCAAGGTGCAGCAGACGCAAGTGCGCCACATCCTGATCAAGACCGGTCCGACGATGTCGGCGGACGACGCGCGCCGCCAATTGACGGGCCTGCGTGATCGTATCGTTCACGGCTACGACTTTGGCGATGCGGCACGTCGGTATTCGCAAGACGGCTCGGCCGGTGCGGGTGGCGAGCTGGGCTGGGTATCGCCGGGCCAGCTGGTGCCGGAATTCGAGCAGGCGATGAACCAGCTCAAGCCGGGCGATGTGTCGCAGCCGGTGCAGAGCCAGTTCGGTGTGCACCTGATCCAGGTGGAAGGCCGCCGCGAAGCCGAGGTGTCCGGCGACCGCCAGCGCGACTACGCACGCTCGGTGATTCGCGAGCAGAAGGTCCAGGCCGCCTACGAAGACTGGCTGCGTGAGCTGCGCGATTCGGCACACGTGGAATACCGCGTGAACCGTCAGCAGTAAGCTACGGACATCCGCATCGCTCACGGCCGCCTGCGGGCGGCCGTGGCGTTTCTAGATCGCCTCGAAAACCATCGCAGGAAAGCGCTGCATGCTGAACATTGCCATCACCACCGGCGAACCTGCCGGTATCGGCCCCGACATCACCGTGGCTGCGCTGCTGCATCTGGCGCGCCAGGCGTCGCCGCGTTACGCCGATGTGCAGTGGCATGTGATGGGCGACGCGGCATTGCTGCAGGCGCGCGCTGATGCGATCGGGCAGGGCGATTTCTGGCGCGTTGTCTCTACGGCGCTGACTGTCGTGGCGCGCCCGCTGGGTGCGCCTGTGCGCGCCGGCGTGCTTGATGCCGCCAACGGCCGCTATGTGCTGGACCTGCTCGACGCGGCCATCGACGGCTGCCTGATCGGCACGGCAGACGGCATCCGTTACGACGGGATGGTCACAGCGCCGGTGCAGAAGAGCACGATCAACGACGCCGGGGTGCCGTTTACCGGCCACACCGAGTATCTGGCCGAGCGCAGCCACACGCCGCGCGTAGTCATGATGCTCGCTGGCCCGCAGCCGGCGCACGACCACGCCATGCTGCGCGTGGCGCTCGCGACGACGCATTTGCCGCTGCGCGAGGTGCCGGACGCCATCACGCCCACGGTGCTCGACGAAACGCTCGACATCGTGCAGCGTGATTTGCGCGCACGCTTTGGGCTGAAGGCTCCGCGTATTCTCGTGACCGGTTTGAATCCGCATGCGGGCGAATCCGGCCACCTCGGCCGCGAAGAGATCGAAGTGATCGAGCCTGCCATCGCGCGTGCGCGTGCGCGCGGGATCGATGCACGCGGCCCGTATCCGGCCGATACGCTGTTCCAACCGCGCCTGTTGGCCGACGCCGATTGCGTGCTGGCGATGTACCACGACCAGGGTTTGGCGCCGCTCAAGTACGGCACGTTCGGCCATGGCGTGAACATCACGCTGGGCTTGCCGTTCGTGCGCACGTCGGTGGATCACGGTACGGCGCTGGACTTGGCGGGCACGGGCCGCGCCGAGTTCGGCAGCATGATTGAGGCGATCGATACCGCCATCGCCATGGCACGGCACACGGCGCGTTCCTGAGTTTCTTCACCTTTTCGATTTCGAGTTCGCAATGGCACGATCCACGACCGGCGTTCACCAGGGGCATCAGGCCCGCAAGCGCTTCGGCCAGAACTTCCTGGTCGATGACGGCGTGATCCACGCCATCGTTTCCGCCATCGACCCAAAGCCCGACGATGTGCTCGTCGAGATCGGCCCGGGGCTGGGCGCGCTCACGGTGCCGCTGATGGAGCGCGTGCGCACGTTGCAGGTGGTCGAGCTGGACCGGGACCTTGTTGCACGCTTGCAGAAGCGTTTCGGCGATCGGCTGATCGTGCATGCAGGCGATGCACTGGCGTTCGATTTCGGTTCGCTGTTGGAGGCGGATCGGCCGCTGCGCATCGTCGGCAACCTGCCGTACAACATCTCGAGCCCGCTGCTGTTCCATCTGGCCACGTTTGCCGACCGCGTGCGCGATCAGCATTTCATGCTCCAGAAAGAAGTGGTCGAACGCATGGTTGCCGCGCCGGGCAGCAAGGCGTTCAGCCGGCTCTCGGTGATGCTGCAGGTGCGCTATTACATGGAGCTGGTGCTGGATGTGCCGCCGGGCTCGTTCAACCCGCCGCCCAAGGTGGATTCGGCGGTGGTGCGGATGATTCCGTGGCCGGCTGATAAGTCGCCGTATGCGCCGGTCGACATGCGCGCGCTGGGCACGGTGGTGACGATGGCGTTTTCGCAGCGGCGCAAGGTGCTGCGCAACACCCTCGGCGCACTGCGCGATGTGATCGATTTTGAAGCGCTTGGCTTTGACCTGGGCCGCCGCGCAGAGGAAGTGCCGGTGGCAGACTTCGTGGCCGTGGCGAACGCGCTGCCGGCCAACCGCATTGCCGGCAGCACTTCCGATCTCAGCGAAGATTGACGAGCAGGATGCCCGATAGCACGAGCGTTGCCGCCAGCGCAAACCGCAGGCCCACCGGCTCGTGCAACAGCAGCACGCCAAACGCCACACCAAACAGCGGCGTCAGGAACGAGAACACGGACAACCGCGACGCCAGATAACGGCGCAGCAGCCAGAACCACGTCAGGTAACTGGCGAACGCAATCAGCACGGACTGGTAGGCGAGGCTGGCCAGCGCGGTCGGTGTGAGGTTGGCGGTGAAGGCCTGGCCAGTGCCGGCGGCCATCAACAGCAGCAGCACGGCTGAGACGGCCAGCTGGTACAGCAGCGTCTTCGCCGCCGGTGCTTCGGAAAGCTTGCTTGCCCGCACGACGATGGTCGTCGCGCCCCACAGCGCGCCGGCCACCACGCCCAGCGCGTCGCCCAATGACGTCGATGGCCCCGCCGCCGGGTGCAGGACGCCGTCGGCGAACGCCAGCACGATCCCCGCAAATGCAATGCCGATTCCGGCCCCCTGGCGCGGCCGCAGGTGCTCGCCGGGCACAAAGAAGTGCAGGCCGAGCGCCGTGAAGATCGGCGCGGTGTAGAGAAACACCGCCATGCGCGAGGCGGTCGTGTAGCCCAGCCCGATGAAGATGCACAGGAACTCGACGCCGAACAGCACGCCGGCCATCAGGCCACCCGTCAGCGTGCCGTCGCGCAACGACAGGCACGTGCCGCGCCAGAGCGCAAACGCGAACACCAGGACCGACGCGATGGCCGAGCGCACTCCGGCCTGCATGACGGGGCCCACGTCGTGCGCGGCCACCTTGATGGCGACCTGCTGAAAGCCCCAGCACATGCACAGCACCACCATCAGCCCGATGGCGGTGCCGTCCAGCGGCCGGCGGATCGCGTCAGTGGCGGTTGCCATCGGGCATCGAGCGTGCCTGGATCAGCTCGATCTTGTAGCCGTCCGGATCTTCCACAAACGCGATGATGGTGCTGCCGCCCTTGACCGGGCCAGCCTCACGCGTGACCTTGCCGTCGGCGTTGCGGATCTGGTCGCAGGCCTGCGCGGCATTGTCGACCTCGATGGCCAAGTGCCCGAATGCCGTGCCGAGTTCGTACTCGCTCACGCCGTAGTTGTAGGTCAGTTCGATGACCGTGTTGCCGGCTTCCGGGCCGTAGCCGACGAATGCCAGCGAGTACTTGTATTCGGGGTTGTCGCTCGTGCGCAGCAGCTGCATGCCGAGCACGTTCGTGTAGAAGTCGATCGAGCGCTGCAAGTCGCCAACGCGCAGCATGGTGTGGAGCATTCGCATGGGGTTTCCTTCCTGGAGAACTGCGGGAAGGCAATATTGTAGGGGGGTGTGGCGGAGCCTGCAGGGCAGGCATGTTCTGCCGCCGACGCATCCGTCGCAGCGGCGTCGGCGGGACGCGTCAGAACGCCGGCAAGTATTCCGGCGGATGCGAGCGCAATTGCTCGCGCGCCTCACGAAACTCAGGAAAAATCGACTCCACCGTGTCCCAGAAGCGCGGGCTGTGGTTCATCTCCTTGAGATGCGCCAGCTCGTGCGCAACCACGTAGTCGATCAAGCTCAGCGGGAAATGCACGAGGCGCCAGTTCAGGCGGATCTTGCCGTCGGCGGTGCAGCTTCCCCAGCGCGTGGCGGCGGAGGACAGCGCATACGCGCTATGCCGCACGCCCAGGCGCTCGGCATACACCTCAAGGCGCTCGCCGAAGAGGCGTCGAGCCTGCGTCTGCAGCCAGCCTTGCACGCGGTCCTTGATCTGCTGCTCGGTGGTGGTGGGCGGCAGGCCCAGGTGCAGCACGCTGGTGTCGGCATCAAACATCAATGCGCCGATGGGCGATTCCAGCTTGAGCGTGATCGTCTTGCCGAGGAAGGGCAGCGCGGCGCCGTCCTGCCACTCCATCGGCGGCAGCATGCGGCGTGCGGCGCTCGTGCGCCATTCGGCCAGCTTGGCGAAAATCCACTTCTGCTTTTCGGCGATGGCGTGTTCGATCTCGGCGAGCGTCACCCAGCGCGGAGCCGTGATCGACAAGCCGCGGTCATCGATGACAAAGCCGATGGTGCGCCGCGACGAACGCTTGAGGTTATAGATCAGCGCGCGCTCGCCGAGCGTCAGCCGGCGCTGGTTGGGGCCGAGCGGTGCGGTGGAAAAATCGAGTGCGGGCGGGGCGAGGAGGGACGCATCAGGCGGCTGCGATGGCGACGCGGCTTCGGGCGCGAGCAGCGGCAGCTCGAGCTGGACGCTGTCGGCGGTGGTGGGCGAAGTCGGTGGGCGCAGCAGTTTCATGCGTGCTCGCGGTAGCTATCGGCGTCGATTCTACGCATTTCTGTTTCGATCCACGCTTCGACTTCGCGATTGAGTTCGTCGCTGGTCTTGCCGGCCGTCGAGATGGCCGGACCGACCGACAGCGTAATCAGGCCCGGATGCTTCAGGAACGAGTTACGCGGCCACACGCGGCCGGAGTTGTGCGCGATGGGGATGACCCATGCGCCGGTGTCCACGGCGAACCGCGCACCGCCGCTCTTGTAGCGTGGCTTTGGGTCGCCCGAGCGCGTGCGGGTGCCTTCGGGAAACATGATCACCCAGGCGCCTTCGGCCAGGCGTTCCTTGCCCTGGCGGGCGACCGAGGCGAACGCGTTGGCGCCGTCCTTGCGATTGATGTGCACCATTTTCAGCATGCCCAGCGCCCAGCCGAAGAAGGGCACATACAGCAGCTCGCGCTTGAACACGTAGCACAGCGGCCTAGGCATGGTCGCCACAAAGGCCATGGTTTCCCATGCCGACTGATGCTTGGAGAGCAGCACCACGCGCTTGTTGGTCGCGACGGCGTCTTCGATGTGTTCCCAGCCCTGGTATTGCCAGCGGATGCCAAGCAGCCAGCGCGCCATCCAGATGGCGGATTTGGTCCAGCCCGACACCATCCAGAACCGGCGTGCCGGATTCATGAACGGAAACACGATGAAGCAGGCCACCGCGTAGATCGGCGTCCAGACGATCAGGAAAACCAGGTACAGCAGCGAACGGATAAAAGTCATTGGGGGGCGAATTCAAGGGGCGCGCGTGGGCGTGCCCTGGGGCACGGGGGACAGCAGCGCACGCGCGAACGCACGCAGGTCCTCGTGAATCTGGGTGCCCGGGGGCAGGTTGCCGGCATCGCGGGTCTTGATGCCCTTGCCGGTCAATACGAGGTGCGGCACGGCACCGACTTCCACGCCGGCCTGCAAGTCGCGCAGCGAGTCTCCCACGACCGGCACGCCGGTGAGGTCCACGTCGAAGCGGCGGGCGATTTCGCGCAGCATGCCGGACTTGGGCTTGCGGCAGTCGCAGGCATCGGCGGCGGTGTGCGGGCAGAAGAAGACCGCATCGACGCGTCCGCCGTAGGTGGCGAGCGCCTTGTACATCTTTTCGTGCATGGCGTTGAGCGCCGCAGCCTCGAACAGGCCGCGTCCGATGCCGGACTGGTTGGTGGCCACCACCACCTGGTAGCCGGCCTGGTTCAGTTCGGCAATGGCTTCCAGGCTGCCGTCGAGGGCGATCCACTCGCCAGGCGACTTGATGAACTGATCGCTGTCGTGGTTGATGACGCCATCGCGGTCGAGAATCACCAGTTTGGGAACGTGGGGCATGGTGGGCTCCGAACGGTGCTTGGGGTGCCGATCAGGCGGCCAGCTTGGAGATGTCCGCCACGCGGTTCATCAGTCCGTGCAGTTCAGCCAGCAGCGCCAGGCGGTTGTCGCGCAGCGCGGCGTCGTCGGCCATCACCATCACGCCGTCGAAGAAGGTGTCGACCGCTTCGCGCAGGCCGGCCAGCGTCTTCAGCGCGGTGGTGAAATCGCCGCGTGCGAAGGCATCGTGCACCTGCGGCTCCGACGACGCCACGGCCTGATGCAGCGCGCGCTCGGCGTCTTCCTTGAGCAGTTGCGGCTGCACTGCGCCAACCGCTGCGTCCGTCTTCTTCAGGATGTTGGTGATGCGCTTGTTGGCGGCAGCCAGCGCTTCGGCCTGCGGCAGGGCGGCGAAGGCGCGCACGGCGTCGAGGCGCGCGACGATGTCGTCCAGGCGCTGCGGGCGCTGGCTGACCACGGCTTCCACCTCGTTGCTGCTGTAGCCCTTGTCCTTCAGGTAGCCGCGCAGGCGGTCGTAGAGGAAGTCGGAGATGGCAGCCAGGTCCGGCTTGACGGCGGCGATGCCATCGAAGCTGGCGGCGGCAATCTGCAGCGCATCGTCAATCGTGAGCGCAAGCGGCTTCTCGATCAGCATGCGCAGGATGCCCAGCGCGTGGCGGCGCAGCGCGAACGGATCTTTCTCACCGGTGGGTTGCAGACCGATGCCCCAGATACCGACCAGCGTTTCCAGCTTGTCGGCCAGCGCCACCACGGTACCGGTGGCGGTGCTGGGCAGCGCGTCGCCGGCAAAGCGCGGTTGGTAGTGTTCGGAGCAGGCCAGCGCCACGTCGTCGGGTTCGCCGTCGTGGCGGGCGTAGTACGTGCCCATCGTGCCTTGCAGCTCGGGGAACTCGCCCACCATGTCGGTCAGCAGATCGGCCTTGGCGAGCAGCGCGCCGCGCGAGGCGTGGGCAACATCCGCGCCGAGCTTCTCGGCCAGCTGGCCCGCGATGGCCTGCAGGCGCGACACACGCTCAAGCTGCGTGCCGATCTTGTTGTGATACACCACGCGCGAAAGCAGCGGCACGCGGTCGGCCAGCGGCTTTTTCTTGTCCTGCTCGAAGAAGAAGCGGGCGTCGGCCAGGCGCGGACGCACCACGCGCTCATTGCCTTGAATGATGGCCTCGGGCGTGCTCGTGGCGATGTTCGAGACGATCAGGAAGCGGTTGCGCAGATGGCCCTGTGCATCGGTCAGCGCAAAGTACTTCTGGTTCGTCTGCATGGTCAGGATCAGGCACTCCTGCGGCACGGCGAGGAACGCTTCCTCGAAATGGCAGGGGTAGACCACGGGCCATTCGACCAGCGCGTTCACCTCGTCGAGCAGCGCTTCGGGCATGACCACCGTATCGGCGCCGGCCGTCTTGAGCAGCTCGGCGCGGATGGCTTCGCGGCGCTTGCCGTAGCCGGCCATGACCTTGCCCTGCGACTCCAGCGTGCTGGCATACGACGTAGCGTCTTGGATGACGATCTCACCAGCCGACAGGAAACGGTGGCCCAGCGTCACGTTGCCCGCTTGCAGGCCGAATGCGCTGACGGGGATGACTTCGCTGTCGAGCAGGGCGATCAGCTTGTGCGCCGGGCGCACGAACTGCACGTTATCGCCGTTCGGGCGCTGATACGTCATCACCTTCGGAATCGGCAGATTGGCGATGGTCTGCGTCAGTGCAGTCTGCAGGCCGTCAGCCAGCACGGCGCCGCGCGCGGTATAGCGATAGAACAGCGCTTCGGCCTTGCCGTCGGGTGCGCGCTCGAGCGATTCGGGGGCGATGGCGTCCACGCCCACGGTCTTGGCCAGCGCGGCCAGCTTCTTGACGAGCGGCGCGGCGGGCTTGCCCTCGGCATCGAAGGCGATGGTCACGGGCAGCACCTTCTCGCGCAATTCACGATCAGGCGCGGTGCGGCGCACGCCGGTGATCGATGCAGCCAGGCGGCGCGGCGTGGCAAAACCTTCCACGGCGGCGCCCTCTTCGAGCAGGCCTTGCGCCGACAGACCGTCAAACAGGCCGCGCGCAAACGCCTCGCCCAGGCGGGCCAGCGCCTTGGGCGGCAGTTCTTCGGTCAGCAGTTCGATCAGGAGGGTGGACATAGCGTTTGAATCGGTGACGTCGTTGTTCTGCGCCGCGCGGTATTCAGATCAGGTGCGGCGGTACGTTGTGTGGTTCGGTTCAGTGATCAGCAGGGCGAGCCGGGCACGGGTTCCACGCCCGAGAGCAGCCACACGCCGTTCTGCTGCTGGAACTGCAATTGCGTGCCGGCGCACTGGCCCGGCGGCGGAGGCGGTGCAATCGGGGCGGGCGTGGTGCCTGGCGCAGCGGCATCACGGCGCAGGAATCGCGCAGACAGCAAGCCGCGTCGCGCGTCGTAGCGCACCTCTTGCAGCGTGCCCGACACGTTGAATTCCAAGCGGCTGGGCAGTTGGCCGGCCGAGCGGAACACGCGCGCACGGCGCTGTGCCTTGGCGCCCGTGCCTTGCCATTCGACCCACGTGAGCGGGAAGCGCAGGGCCGTCGCATACGTGCGCAGCGGCACGCGATGCCAGCCGAGGTCACGCGCGCCGGACAGGTCGCAGGCCATCGTGCGCACGAGGCTCGTCCATTGATCGAGCGACGGCGGAGGCGGCGTCCACGCCGTGCTCAGCGCTTGCTGGAGCGGCTTGGAGTCGGCCACGCAAAGCTGCGTCAAAGTGTTGGGCACGACAAAAACCTTCTCTGTCGATGCGGCCTTGGACGTGCGATGCCGTGCCGCTTGCGCAACGCTCGCCGGTAGCGCCAGCGCGGCGATGGACGCTGCCGTCAGCAGCGCCAGGCCACGCCGTGCTCGGTTGGCCGTCATGCGGCCTCCGTGGTCTTGGCGGCCGCCGCGTTGGTGCCGCACATCGGGAAGCCGAGGCGTTCGCGCGAATCGTAGTAAGCCTGCGCGACGAGGCGCGACAGGTTGCGGATGCGGCCGATGTAGGCTGCGCGCTCCGTCACCGAAATCGCGCCACGCGCGTCCAGCAGGTTGAAGGTGTGGCCGGCCTTGAGCACTTGCTCGTAGGCGGGCAGGGCCAGTTGCACGACAGGTGCGTCGCCCTCGGCCGCGGCTTCGCCTTCTGCGCGCACGCCCATCAGGCGCTTGGCTTCGGCTTCGTGCTCGGCAAAGCGGCGGAACAGCACGGTCGTGTCGGCCTGCTCGAAGTTGTAGGTCGATTGCTCGACTTCGTTCTGGTGATAGACGTCGCCATAGGTCAGGCGGCGCTTCACGGGGCCGTTCGGGCCCGGCTCTTCCCACTCGGTCCAGACCAGGTCGTAGATGTTTTCGACCTGTTGCAGGTACATCGCCAGGCGCTCGATGCCGTAGGTGATCTCACCGGTCACGGGTTTGCAGTCCAGGCCGCCGACTTGCTGGAAGTAGGTGAATTGCGTCACTTCCATGCCGTTGAGCCAGACCTCCCAGCCCAGGCCCCAGGCGCCGAGCGTGGGGTTCTCCCAGTCGTCTTCCACAAAGCGGACGTCGTTCTGCTTCAGGTCCAGGCCCAGCGCTTCCAGCGAACCGAGGTACAGGTCGAGGATGTTTTCCGGCGCCGGCTTGAGCACCACCTGGTATTGGTAGTAATGCTGCAAGCGGTTCGGGTTCTCGCCGTAGCGGCCGTCCTTGGGGCGGCGCGACGGTTGCACGTAGGCGGCACGCCACGGCTCGGGGCCGATCGCGCGCAGGAAGGTGTGCACATGCGACGTGCCGGCGCCGACTTCAAGGTCGATCGGTTGCAGCAGGGCGCAGCCCTGGGCGTCCCAGTACGACTGCAGCTTGAGGATGAGTTGCTGGAAGGTGAGCATGGTGGTACCCGTTGGTCCGCGGCGGCACGGAACGATGCGTTGCGCCGCGCGACGGTGGAATGCAGCGGCGGGCACGGGAAGCGCCTGGCTCCCTGCCCGCCGTAAAACGTTGAATTTTAGCGTTTTTTGTCAGCGACTCCGGAAAGTGGCTCGAAAGCCCTCCGGGCGCTGAACGATCAATCCGCCGTAGCCCGGCGCCGGCGCACGAATGCCAGCAGCAGAACCAGCGCGCCCAGGCCCAGCGCGGGCGCGTTGCCGGCCCGCACGAAAGGCGTGAGGCCTTGCGTGCCCTGCACGTCAACCTGCAGCGTGCCCAGCGTGAAGACCGGCAGGCGCGCCTGAACGCTGCCGTCCGGCCGCACTACGGCGGTCGCGCCCGTGTTGGTGGCACGCAGCATCGGCCGGCCCGTTTCGAGCGCGCGCATGCGTGAGATCTGCAGGTGCTGGTCCAGCGCGATCGTGTCGCCAAACCATGCCAGGTTCGTCACGTTGGCGAGCATCGTGGCGGGCTGGTCTGCGTGCCGCAGCGAGGCGGCAATTTCTTCGCCAAACAAATCCTCGTAGCAGATGTTGGGCGCGATACGCTGGTCGGCCACCGCCATGGCCGGCTGCACGGGCAGGCCGCGCCGGAAGTCGCCCAGCGGCATGTTCATCATGTTGACGAACCAGTGGAAACCGAAGGGGATGAACTCGCCGAAGGGCACGAGATGGTGCTTGTTGTAGCGGTACACGCCCTGGAATTGCGGGCCGACGCCGAATACGCTGTTGGTGTAGTCGACGCGCGAGTCCTCGCTGGCTGCGCCAAACAGCACGCTGGAACCGGTGGTATCCACATAGGTGCGGATGGCCAGCGCGATCTCCTGCGGCATCTCCTGAATCATGATCGGGAAGGCCGTCTCGGGCGTGACCACGAGTTGCGCGGGCTTCTCGGTGACCATCTTCGTGTACAGCTCCAGCGAGCGCTCGATGCCGGTCTGCTGGAACTTCACGTCCTGCGGCACATTGCCCTGCAGAAGGCGCACGGAGATCGGCTTGCCGCTCGGCTGCGTCCACGCAATGCCGTGCAGCGGCCAGCCGGCCACCAGCACAAGAGCACCGGCGAGGCCCGCCAGCCAATGCAGCCGGCGCTCGGCTGCGACGCATAGCAGGCCGGCCAGCACGGCGGCGATCAGCACGATGCCGTAGACGCCCACCAGCGGCGCGTAGCCGGCCAGCGGGCCATCGGTATGCGCGTAGCCGCCGTTGATCCAGGGGAAGCCCGTCCAGACCGTGCCGCGTAGCCATTCCGTAACGGCCCATGCCGCGCCGAATACCAGCGCGGATGCGGTACCGGACCACCGCCCGCGTCTCGTGAGCCACTGCCATGCCCACACCGCCAGCGCCGGATGCAGCGCCAGGTACCCGGCAAACAGCAGCACCGCCAGCGCGGCCATCCATGCCGGCATGTCGCCGTAGACGTGCATGCTGATATAGAGCCACCAGACGCCCGACAGGAACCAGCCGAGCCCGAAGGCGTAGCCAACGTACGCCGCATCACGCAGGCGCGGCGCGCGCTGTACGAGCGCAGCCAGCCCCGTCAGCGAGAGGATCTGCAGCCACCACCAGTGGTTCGGCGCGAACGACAGCGTATGCATGACGCCGAGCAATGCCGCCAGCGGCATCGCAAGACGCAACCGCGCGAGCGGCACAGCTTGGGCATCCTGCCGAGGGGACGGTGCGGCAGGGGAAGAGAACTGAGCGGGCACGGAGGGATCAGGCGGGGTGAGAACCAGAGGTGTCGGCCGTGGCATTGCCACCGGCCGGCGTGGTGAGGCGGCGGACGAGCAGCACCTGCACCTGGCGCGCATCGGCGCGCAGCACGTCGAATTGCAGCGTGCCCATGACGATCTTCTCGCCGCGGTGCGGCACGCGGCCCAGGTGGTTGGACAGCAGCCCGCCCACGGTATCGACGTCTTCGTCGGAGAAATGCGTGCCGAACGCTTCGTTGAACTGGCTGATTTCGGTCAGCCCGCGCACGCGCATGTGCCCATCGGCGGTCGGCAGGATGTTGTCTTCTTCCTGGTCGAAGTCGTATTCGTCTTCGATGTCGCCGACGATCTGCTCCAGCACGTCTTCGATGGTGATGAGGCCCGCCACGCCGCCGTATTCGTCAACGACGATGGCGATGTGGTTGCGGTTGACGCGGAAGTCGCGCAACAGCACGTTCAGCCGCTTGGATTCGGGGATGAACACGGCCGGGCGCAGCATGTCGCGCACGTCGAAGCCTTCGTCGGTGTAGAAGCGCAGCAGATCCTTGGCGAGCAGGATACCGATGATGTTGTCGCGGCTGCCTTCGTAGACGGGGAAGCGCGAATGCGCGGCTTCCTGCACAAACGGGATGAATTCTGACGGCGCGTCGGCGATGTTCAGCGCATCCATCTGCGCGCGCGGGATCATGATGTCGCGCGCACACAGGTCCGAGACCTGGAAGACGCCTTCGATCATCGACAGGGAGTCGGCGTCGATCAGGCTGCGCGCATGGGCGTCTTGGAGGATTTCGAGCAGCTCGGCCCGCGATTCGGGCTCGGGCGAGATGAGGTCGGTCAGGCGTTCCAGCAGCGAGCGGGGTTTGTCGGCTGGCTTCGGACTGGGATACGGATCATTCATGGCGCGGTCGCGCGTCGTTAAACATCGGGCCAGGATACACCAAAAGCCCTGCCGTCCCGATGACGCGGGGTGGCCGCCCAGCCTCCAGAAGTGGCTTCTATTTCACATCTGGAGGTCGGGTTCGGGCGCGTTGAGACGGACGATCTGCCGAGGGGGAAGCGGTCAGTCGTGTCCGCCTTCGCCGCCGCGTTGCTGGCCGTTGTCGTGCGCGTTGCTGCCTTCGTTGCCTGGGTGATTGTCGTTCCGACCTGGGTTGGCGTCGCCCTGATCATGATGCTGACCATGCCCGCCCGAGTCGTCGCCCTCGCCGCCGCGATCGTGATCCGCTCCGGGGTTGCCACGCCCGTGGCCCTCGCCGTCGTGATGGCCGTTGTTGCTGTGGTTGTCATCGCCACCGTGGTGTCCGTTACCGCCGTGGCCATGATCGCCACCGCGGTGTCCGTCACCGCCACGGTCGTGATCGCCGCCGTGGTGTCCGTCGCCGCCGTGGTCGTGCTCGCCGCCGTGGTTTCCGTCGCCGCCGTGGTCGTGATCGCCGCCGTGGTGTCCGTCGCCGCCGTGGTCGTGATCGCCACCGTGGTGTCCGTCGCCGCCGTGGTCGTGGTCGCCGCCGTGGTGTCCGTCACCGCCGTGGTCGTGATCGCCGCCGTGGTTTCCGCCGTGGTCATGATCGTGGTCGTGATCATGGTGGTGCCCGTGATGGTGACCGCCTCCGTGGCAGCTTCCGCACGGCGACGGGACGGGCGATGGGCTCGGCGTTGGCGTCGGCGTCGGGGCGGGTGTCGGCGTTGGGCTTGGCGCCGGGCTCGGCGACGGAGTCGGCGACGGGCTGGGCCCGGGGCTCGGTGTTGGGGCTGGAGTCGGGCCAGGGCTGGGCGACGCACCGGGTGCAGGCGCCGGTGTCGGGCTGGGCTTGGACGGCGGCGTGTTGTTGCCGTTCGGGGGCGGCGCGTCGTTGTTGCTGGTCTGCGTGGTTGCCGCCGGTGCCGGGTCTGCGGGATGCGAATTGCTGTGATACCGGCCCAGCGTGCTGGCGCCGCCGTAGGCCGTCCAGCGTCCGGCGATTTCCCTATCGACACCGGCGAGCCAGTGGTCGCCTGTGGCGCCGACGCCCACCAGTGCCTTGCTGCTTGCAAAGTCGTAGCCGCCGCCAATGAGCGCCTGCACGCTCGTGCTGCCGACGACTGCCTGCACGCGCGGCCGGAGGGTGCCTTGCGCGATCATCAGGTTCACCTCGGCGCCCACCACGTTGTTGTTGTCGGAGATGTTGACGGTCCGGCAGCCCACCACCGCGCCCGGATGCCACGCGCCGTCGAATACGACGACGATGCCGGCATAGCACGATTGTTTGTGATCCGCGTGGGCGAGGCGCGGCGTGACCGCGAGCGCCGTGCCGACACCCACGCCAACCAGCAGCGTGGTCCACGGAATGCTGTCCATGAAGCGTTGACGCATGATGACCTCCCCGGAGTGGCCGGACCCGTCTGTGCGCGGATTTGGCCAATGGCGCTCGTTTGCGCCGAGTTCGCTAAGCGCGCTCGCGTGGCGGCTTATGCGTCGAGGATAGAAATCGCTACGGCAAAACCCATGCGCCATACGGAGAGCGGCGGGGGTGCCGGATGGCGGACGGCCTGTGCGATGGGTATGCGCGGTTCGAACGGCGCGAGCCTGCGCCAAATGGCGGAGGGAAACCCGCAAACCGTTGTCAGGACTGGTTTTGCGTCAATGCGGGTTGATTCATCGTTGAAACAGCGTGCTGCAGGAATGGAACATGCAAAAAGCAGAACGCCGGCGCGAGGCCGGCGTTTGAGCAGCAAGTGCGTTGCGCTTTAACGATCTGCGTACGGATCGGCAAAACCGAGGTCGCCGAGGATCTCCGTTTCGATGCCTTCCATTTCCTTCGCATCGGCCGGGTCTTCGTGGTCGTAGCCCTGGGCGTGCAGCGCGCCGTGCACGATCAGATGCGCGTAATGCGCGAGCAGCGGCTTCTTCTGTTCCTTCGCTTCCTTTTCCACCACCGCGCAGCACAGCACGATGTCGGCCGAGACCGGGTCTTCCGCGCTCTCGGCGTAGGAGAAGGTCAGCACGTTGGTGGCGTAGTCCTTGCCGCGGTAGGTGCGGTTGAGCGTGCGGCCTTCTTCTTCGCCGACAAAGCGCACGTTGAGCTGCGCGTCGGCAAACAATGCGGGGGCAATCCACCCTTCGATGTCGCGTTCTTTCGGCAGCGCCTTGCGAGCGGCAGCCTTCAGTTCATCGCCGTACTGCACCGTGAGATCCAGCGTGAGCATCTCGGCGCCGGCGGTGTCGTCATCGAAGGCTTCTTCCGTGGAGTCGGCCAATTCGGCAGGCTGGGTTTCGATGCGCAACGTGATGCTGTCGTGGTGCTCGGGGCGCAGCGCGAGCATGGCGTGCATGTCGGCGTCGGCATGTTCGGCAACCAGGGTGATCGCACCATCGACGGTATTCGGCAGGCCCAGGATCAGGCTGCGGCCATCGGCAAAGGCAATGCGCAGGGCGCTTGCATCCACCGTCTTGGGTTTGCCTTGGGCGTCGAATACGTCGACGCGCGGGCTGAATGACTCGGCGGCCGCGGCCTGGGTCTTTTTGGTTTTTGCTTTGGTTTGGGTTTTTGCTTTAGCCACGTTCAGGCGTCCTTATGCATCTTTATGCTGGGCATGGAATTCGTCATAGGCCTCGACGATGCGGGCCACCAGCGGGTGCCGCACCACGTCGACGCTGGTGAAGCGCGTCATCGCCACGCCGCGCACGTCACGCAGCACGTGCTGCGCTTCGATCAGGCCGCTCTTCTGGCCGCGCGGCAGATCGATCTGCGTGGTGTCGCCGGTGATCACCGCCTTGGAGCCGAAGCCGATCCGCGTAAGGAACATCTTCATCTGTTCCGGCGTGGTGTTCTGGGCTTCGTCCAGGATGATGAACGCGTGATTGAGCGTGCGTCCGCGCATGTAGGCCAGCGGCGCGATCTCGATCATCTGGCGCTCGAACATCTTCTGCGTCTTGTCGAAGCCGAGCAGGTCGTACAGCGCGTCGTACAGCGGACGCAGGTATGGGTCGACTTTCTGGGCGAGGTCGCCGGGCAGGAAGCCCAGGCGTTCGCCGGCTTCCACGGCAGGGCGCGTCAGCACGATGCGCTTGATGGCGTCGCGCTCGAGGGCGTCCACCGCGCAGGCCACGGCCAGATACGTCTTGCCCGTCCCCGCCGGGCCAATGCCGAACGACAAATCGTGCGACAGGATGTTGCGCAGGTACGCGCGCTGCATCGGCGTGCGGCCGTGCAGATCGGTGCGCCGCGTATGCAGCACGGGCGACAGATCATTGCCGTCCGGCACGTCCGCGCTCGATTCCGGCAGATACGCGCCGTGTGCAGCCACCTGGCGCGTTTCCACCAGGCCGAGCTGGATGTCATCCACCGACAGCGGGTCGCGCGCGGCGTTATAGAACGTCTCCAATGCGTTGGCTGCGCCCTGTGCGTTGGCGCCGCGCACGGTGAACTTGCTGCCGCGCCGGTTGATGGTCACATCCAGCGCCTGCTCGATCTGGCGCAGGTTTTCATCCAGCGGACCGCACAGGTTCTGCAGGCGCGTGTTGTCGTTCTTGGGCGCCGTGAATTCTGCGATGGTGGGTTTCATCAAATCGGGTCGTGTTGATGATCAGTGAGTCGTGCTGGCCGTGCGCTGTTCCGCCACTTCGCCACGCAGCGAATGCGGGAAGGCGTGCACGATGCGCACGTCCAGCATCTGGCCGATCAGCTGGTCGCGGCGCGCCTGCGGCAGATCGGGCAGCGCGAAGTTGACGACGCGGTTGTTCTCGGTGCGGCCGTGCAGTTCCGTCGGATCCTTGCGTGACGGGCCTTCCACCAGAATGCGCTGCACGCTGCCGACCATGCCTTGGCTGATGCGCGCCACGTTTTCTTCGATGGTGGCCTGCAAATGTTTCAGGCGTTCGAGCTTGACGGCCTGCGGCGTATCGTCGGGCAGGTTGGCGGCCGGCGTGCCGGGGCGCGGGCTGTAGATGAAGCTGAACGACGTGTCATAGCCGATCTCGTGGATCAGGTCCATCGTCTTGGCGAAGTCGGCGTCCGTCTCGCCCGGGAAACCGACGATGAAATCGGTGGCGATCGAGATGTTCGGCCGGATCGCGCGCAGCTTGCGGATGCTGCTCTTGTATTCGAGCACCGTGTAGCCGCGCTTCATCGCCATCAGGATGCGGTCGGAGCCGTGCTGCACGGGCAGGTGCAGGTGGTCGACGAGCTTCGGGTTGGTGGCATAGGCCTCGATCAGGCGCGAGCTGAATTCCTTCGGGTGGCTGGTCGTGTAGCGGATGCGCTCGATGCCCGGAATCTCGGCCACGTATTCGAGCAGCAGCGCGAAATCCGCCCGCTCGCTCGTGTCGCCCATCTTGCCGATGTACGCGTTGACGTTCTGGCCGAGCAGCGTGACTTCGCGCACGCCCTGTTCGGCCAGGCCGGCCACTTCGGCCAGCACGTCGTCGAACGGGCGCGAGACCTCTTCGCCGCGCGTGTAGGGCACCACGCAGTAGCTGCAGTATTTCGAGCAGCCTTCCATGATCGATACGAAGGCGCTGGCGCCGTCCACGCGCGCGGGCGGCAGGTGGTCGAACTTCTCGATCTCGGGGAAGGACACGTCGACCTGCGAGCGGCCCGTGCGGCGGCGCGCGGCGATCAGGTCGGGCAGGCGGTGCAGCGTCTGCGGGCCGAACACGACATCCACGTAAGGAGCGCGCGCCACGATGGATGCGCCTTCCTGGCTGGCCACGCAGCCGCCCACGCCGACCACGAGGTCAGGCTTGAGCGCCTTGAGCGCCTTCACACGGCCGAGTTCGGAGAACACTTTCTCCTGCGCCTTCTCGCGCACGGAGCAGGTGTTGAAGAGGATCACGTCCGCGTCTTCGGGCGTGTCGGTGGGGACGAGACCTTCGGCTGCATTGAGCACGTCGGACATCTTGTCCGAGTCGTACTCGTTCATCTGGCAGCCGTAGGTTTTGATGAAGACTTTTTTCATGTGCCGTTCACAGTGGTTGACCTGGGGGCACGTGCTTCGTGGGGTGTTCTGACTACTGGGACTGCGCCTGCGCCTGACTTTGTGCGGCCACCGCAGCCTTGTAGTCGTCATCGCTGACAACCCAGGCCGTCAGCAACTGCTGATACAGGTCGAGCTGATAGCGCACCTTGAACGTCTGGCCGACCACCGAACCCGGCGGCAGCAGCCGCCCGTCCAGGGACAGGATCCGCACGCCGGGGGCAAAGCGGATATCGGCGCTGCTGCTTCCGAAGCCCAGCAGCAGGATGCGGACGATGCCGGTGCTGCCGGTACTCAGCGTGCCGGTATTGGCCGAATTGACGGTCAATTGGGCCGCCGGGGCCGTTGCCGGAATGTTGCGCAGGACTTGCGCATGAGACAGCAACGGCGCCGATGCCGCAGCAACGGCAGCAAAGGCTAGGGCGAGGACTTGGCGTCGGGTGCGCATGGCGTCGTCAGGAGAAAGCCACCGCCGGGTGAGCGACCCGGCACACGAAACACGAGACAACCCGATATTGTAACGTTCCGCGCCGAACTCTTATAGCGCTTCGGCAATCCTGGCGGCCAGGGCAACACCGCTCAGGAACGCGGCTTCCACGCGCGGGCCTTCGCACCAATCACCGCAGGCGCCCAGGCGGTCGGCCGCGTCCCAGTGGCAGGGCATGCCGGCAGACTGCTCGACCAGCGCATGCGGCCACAGGTGCGCGGCCATCAGATCGGGCTCCGGCGTCCCCGGGAAGGCCTCCGCAAAGCGGGCGTGCATGGCGTGCAGCGCCTGCTCGGGGGTGTCGTGGGCATGGGCGGCTGACCAGTCCGGCGATGCATGCACGACCCACGATTCATCGACCATGACGCGGCCGGGCTTGGTGTTGTCGCGGGCGGCCCACGCCAGCATGTCGTCGTCGACGCGGATGCCGTCATACGGCAAGCTAAGCGGTTGCGCAAAGCCCATCATCAGCGCCCAGCAGGGGGCGTAACGCACCCGGGCGATGGTCTCCTGCAGCGAAGCCGGCGTCGCGCCGTGAAACAGCGCCGGCAGTTCCGGCGCGGGCAGCGCCAGGGCGAGGATGTCGGCGTGGGCGGCGTCCGTGCCGTTGCGGTCGATCGTCCAGCGCCGGCCGTCGTGCGCGACGCGCGTGACGGCGTGGCCGAAGCGCACATCCAGCGGTGCTGCCAGGCTGCGCACCAGCGCGCCCATGCCGGGCAGGCCGACATAGCGGGCTTCATCGCGCGAGTCGGCTTCCAGCGCATCGGCGGTGCGATGGCCCCAGCGCGCGGGCCACGGCAACACCGAGCCCTGACGGCCAGCGGCGTCCACCGCGCGGCGGAAGGCCTCGCTGCGCACGTTGAACGACTGCGCTCCATGGTCGAACGCATACGCCGGGGCGGCCTCGGGCAATACCGTAGTCGCCAGCCTGCCGCCTACGCCTGCGGCCTGCTCATAGACCGTGGCGGCAATGCCTTCGGCGGCAAGCGCGTTGGCACAGGCAACGCCGGCAATGCCGGCTCCGACGATGGCGATGGAAGGCTGGGTCATGGATGTGTGGGTGTGGGGCAGGAATCCGGAAATCGGCGCGGTGATCGGCGGGTAACAGTCCGCCATGATATCGGGTCGCGCCCCAATGAAAAACGCCACCCGAAGGTGGCGTTTTGCGATGGAGCAATTCTGCCGCTTAGAACTTGTAACCCACTGCCAGCCCGAACACGATCGGGTCGACCTTGATGTCGGTCTTGTTGACTGCCAGCACTTGGCCTTGCTGGCTGCGGATCGTGATGGTGGAGGTCGTCTTCAGCGGCAGGTACGACACCGTGCCGATGGCGGTCCAGTTCTTGGCGAACTCATACGACACGCCCACGTTGGCGACCGGCGTCCAGGAGCTGGACGTCTCCGCCGTCACCTTGGCCGGGCCCGTCGGCACCTGTCCCATGCCCAGCTGCAGCACCTGCCCCAGGTTTTGCAGCGCGTTCACGAAGTTGGAATTCAGGCGCAGATTGGTGAAGAAGTTGTAGCTGACGCCAGCGCCGAGGAACGGGCGCAGCTTGCTTTCCTTGGTGCCGAAGTAGTACTGCGCGACGATCGCCGGGCTCCATTCACGCACAGTGGCAACCGGGTTGTTTTGCGGCAGGCCCAGGTTGATGAGCGTCAGCGGCCCGACCACCGGCACCGGGGCGATCACATTGCCGCTGCCATACAGGTTGAATTTGGGCGGAACACCACCCACGAACGTGCCGGCGATGTTGTCGTTAAAGAAGTGCGTGAACGTGAGCGACAGCGTATTCGCGTTACTGACTTTCACGTCAGTTCCTGGCGACTGATAGGTGCCAAGGCCGAGCGCGCTGGTGGTGGTCGTCAGCGGCGTGGCGGAATCCATCGGGCGGATGTAGAACCAGCCCAGCGCCATGACGTTGCGGCCCCAGACGTAGTTGTCCATGAAGCCGCTGAAGCCGCCACCGCCGCCGGTGCTACTGCCGCTGCTGGCGCTTGCGGCCACGTTGGCCTCTGCGGTGGATTGGGCTTGGGCGAGGGGGGCAGCAAGGGTGCTGGCGGCAGCGCAGGCAAGGGCTGCAGCAAAGCGGCGGGCAGTGCGGTTCATGTGGTTGTCTCTCTGGATTGGATTGTTATCACGCCTTGGTGTGGCGATTTGTGTTTCGGCAGCATAACGCAGCGCTTTTGTTCGGTTGCGCTGCGATGACCGAAGTTTTCCTCTAGCGTGTACGCACGCAACAAGGGGTTTCCCCTAGTCTCGTTTCATACTCTCCACCGGTCGGCGGAGCCTTGGCCCACAACGGTCTACGGGCGGCAGTCTAAAACTTGTATTCCGGATTCTTGGGATTGAAAGTCTGGTCGTTCCAGGTCTTGCGCGTGACGCTTTCAATGACGATTTTCTCGAGCTGATTGCCCGATTCGTCCCACGCTTCTTCAATGCGCACCCACGGGTTTTTCAGGTCGAAATACAGGCGCACGCGCTTGGCGTAAAACGTGGGCGGGCCGCTTGGCGCGTCCCAGGTGAGCCGCAACATGCGCTCGCCGTCTTCGGTCACCATCTTGGCCTCGTTGAACTTGCCGCTGCCGCCGGCCGCCACGTGGGCGCGTCCGTCGCGCTCGACCGTATCGACGATGAACTGCAGCCCCAGCTCACGCGCCGTGTGGTTCGACTGCGATCTGGCCAGCGAGCCATCCAGCGCGCTCCAGATCGCGACGAAACCGACGAGCCCGCCAAGGTGGCCGTACATCTCGTCTTTGCGCACGGTTTCGTCGTAGATGATTTCCTGGCCGGCGTGCGCACCGCCCTTGAGCCAGCGCGCGTAGACCTGGCGCGGTGCGTTGCGGTAGCGGATCAGCATGAGCGCCGGCTGGCTTTGCCACTGGTCTTTCACGCGTTCCTGGCGGCGCATGCGGTATTCATACTCGGGCAGCTTGGCCACTTCGGCCTTGAGCCAACGCACCAGCGTTTCGGGCTTCATGGCCTGCGCCATGGCCAGGACGTCTTCGTCGGACCAGGCCGCAAACGCGTTGGCGTTGACCTGGCTGGTGAGCCACGCCGTCTGCCTGGCGATGTCCATGGAAGCAAAGCTGCCGATGGCCGCCGATTGCGGTGCGGTGGTCGGTGCGGTGGTCTGTGCGGCCGCGGCAGGCGCGGAAGCCTCCGGCGCTGCAGGCTGGGCCCAGGCGTGCGCGGTGCCGGCCAGCACCGTGGCCAGGGCGAGGGTACGCAAATGCATACGGGTCTCCGGTGTTGGCGTTATTGCTGCGCTTGCGCGCGGGCGCGCTTGATGTCGGGGTCGGCGTCGCGCAGTTCGCGGCGCAGGATCTTGCCCACCGTCGACTTGGGCAGCTCTTCGTGGCGGAACTCGACGATGCGCGGCATCTTGTAGCCGGTCAGATGAGCGCGGCAGTGTTCGAGCAGCGCGGCCTCTGTCAAGGCGCCGGTGCGCGGTACCACGATGATCTTCACGCGCTCGCCGGCCACCGGATCGGGCACGCCAATGGCCGCCACCTCCAGCACCTCAGGATGCAGGGCCACCACGTCTTCGATCTCGTTCGGGTACACGTTGAAACCCGAGACCAGGATCATGTCTTTCTTGCGGTCGATCAGGCGGATGTAGCCGTTGGCGTCCATCACCCCGATATCGCCGGTGGAGAACCACCCTTCGGCGTCGATGGATTTGGCGGTTTCATCGGGCCGCTGCCAGTAGCCGCGCATGACCTGCGGCCCACGCACCTGCAGCTCGCCGGGTTCGCCCAGCGGCGCGATGGTGCCGTCGTCGCGCTTGAAGCGCACCTCGGTGGACGGCGCGGGCAGCCCGATCGTGCCGCTGAATTCGGTCACGTGCGGCGGGTTCATCGACACGACAGGTGAGCATTCCGTCAGCCCGTAGCCTTCGACGATGGTGTGGCCCGTGACTTCTTTCCAGCGCTGCGCAATCGCACGCTGCACCGCCATGCCGCCACCGATGGTGATCTTCATGGCCGAGAAATCGCGCTTGGCGAAGTCCGGATCTTCCAGCAGCGCGTTGAACAGCGTGTTGACGCCGGCAATGCCCGAAAAACGCTCGTTGCGCAGGATGAAGATCACGCGCTTGGTATCGCGCGGATTGGCAATCAGGATATTGCGCCCGCCCAGCGTCATGAACATCAGCAGGTTCACCGTGAGCGAGAAGATGTGATACAGCGGCAGCAGCGTGACGTTGGTTTCCACGCCGCCGTTGAGCATGCTCTTCGACCACTCCTCGGCCTGCAGCAGGTTGGCGATGATGTTGCGGTGCGTGAGCATTGCGCCCTTGGCCACGCCCGTGGTGCCGCCGGTGTATTGGAGGAAGGCGATGTCTTCCGGCGTCAGCTGTACCGGTTGCAGCGCGCGTGAGCCTCCGGCGGCCAGCGCATCGCGCAGCCACACCGGCGAGGGCAACTTGTACGGCGGCACCTGCTTCTGCACGTGGCGCATCACGAAGTTCAGCGCGCGGCCCTTGAGGTTGAGCGCACCGCCCATCAGGTCGCCGATGCCGGTGATGACGATGTTGCGCACCTGGCTGCCGGGCAAAGCCTGCTCCAGCGTGCGCGCGAAGTTCTCCAGCACGACGATCGTTTGTGCGCCGGAATCGCGCAACTGATGGGCCAGCTCCGGCACCGTGTACAGCGGGTTGACGTTGACGACGATGGCGCCGGCCAGCAGCGTGCCGAACAGGCACACGGGGTACTGCAGGCTGTTGGGCAGCATGATCGCCACACGGTCGCCCTTCTTCACGCCGCGCGACTGCAGCCACGCCGCAAACTGCTTGGCCTGGCGCTCGCACTCGCCGTACGTCATTTCGGTGCCGACACTCACGTAGGCGACGCGGGTGCGGTACTTCTCCACCGATTCGCGAAACACCTCGACCAGCGAGTGATAGCGGTCGGGGTTGATTTCGGCGGGCACGCCTTCGGGGTACGACTTCAGCCAGATGCGATCGGTCAGATTGCTGCGGTCGGCAACGGTGTTCATGGTGTCTCCGTCCATGAAAGACGCGGCGTGGTTTTGTTATGTGCCGCGCGGGTTGGATGAGCGGGCCGTTCCCGTAGGCCCGTCGGTTCAGTGCGACATGTTTTCGGGGCGCTCCAGGATGGCGACCACGCCTTGGCCGCCTGCCGCGCAGATCGACACCAGACCGCGTCCGCTGCCGCGTTGCGCCAGCATCTTGGCCAGCGTCGCGACAATGCGCCCGCCGGTGGCGGCAAACGGATGGCCCGTGCCCAGCGAGCTGCCATTCACGTTCAGCTTGCTGCGGTCGATGCTGCCCATGGGGGCGCTGCGGCCGAGCTTTTCACGGCAGTATTCTGGCGACTCCCACGCCGCTAGCGTGCACAGGACTTGTGCGGCAAAGGCTTCGTGGATCTCGTAGTAGTCGAAGTCCTGCAGCGTGAGCCCCGCGCGTTGCAGCATGCGCGAGACGGCATAGGCCGGCGCCATCAGCAGCCCTTCGTTTTGCTCGGGCGTGCCGCTGAAGAAATCGACGGCAGCCGTATCCGCGCAGGTCATGTAGGCGAGCACGGGCAGGTTGTGCGCGCGGGCCCAGTCCTCGCTCGCGAGCAGCACGCACGATGCGCCATCCGTGAGCGGCGTGGAGTTGCCGGCCGTCATGGTGCCGGCCGCGCTGCGATCAAAGACCGGCTGCAGCTTCGCCAGTTGCTCGAGGGTCAGGTTGCTGCGCAGGTTGTTGTCGCGATCGAGCCCCAGGTGCGCGGTCATCAGATCGGTGAAGAAGCCGCGCGCGTAGGCGGCCGTGAGGTTGTGGTGGCTGCGCAGGGCCAGCGCGTCCTGATCTTCGCGGCGGATGCCCCAACGCTTGGCCATCAGCTCGCAGTGTTCGCCCATCGACAGGCCGGTGCGCGGTTCGCTGTTGCGCGGCAGGAGCGGGCGCACGAACATCGACGGCCGCAGCCCGGCCAGCGCCTTGACACGCGCGCCGGTGGATTTGGCCCGGTTGGCCTCCAGCAGGATCTTGCGCATCTTCTCGTTCAGGCCGACGGGCGCATCGGAGGTGGTGTCCGTGCCGCCGGCAATGCCCACGTCGATCTGCCCGAGCGCGATCTTGTTGGCGACAAGGATGGCGGCCTCCAGCCCCGTGCCGCAGGCCTGCTGGATGTCGTAAGCGGGCGTCTGCTTGGCCAGCGTGGTGGAGAGCACCGTCTCCCGCGTCAGGTTGAAATCGCGCGCATGCTTGATGACCGCGCCGGCCACGACTTCGTCCAGGCGCTGGCCGTGCAGGTTGAAGCGGTCGATGAGGCCCTGCAGCGCGGCGGTCAGCATCTGCTGGTTCGACGCCGTGGCGTAGGCCGTGTTCGAGCGGGCAAACGGAATGCGGTTACCGCCGAGGATGGCGACGCGGCGCAGCTGCGCGTTGACGAGCATGGATTCAATCTCCCGAGTTTTCTTGTTGTGCCTGCGGCAACGTCAGCATGCCGCGCAGATAGGGTTTGTCGCCCGCGGCGTTGCGCACTTCAAATGCGCGGCCGGGCGCGGCCTCGTGGGCCTGCCACAGCGTTGCCGCCCCCGGCAGCGACAGCGGCGTCTTGAATTCGGCCACCACTTCGCCTTGCGTGAGCGGTGCGGCGGGCAGCAGCGCGGCCAACGCACGCGCCTTCGTCCACATGCCGTGGGCGATGGGATGCGCAAAGCCGAACAGCTTCGCGCCGATGGCAGATACGTGGATGGGGTTCCAGTCGCCCGACACGCCGGCGTAGCGTCGGCCGGTATCGGCGGGCACATCCCATTGGCCGTCGGGCGACAAGTTGTGCGCACCGGGCAGCGCGATCAACGGTGCGCCTTGCGGAGACGGCACGCCCACGCGCAGATAGGTCGACAGCGATTCCCACACCACCGCGCCGGCCTTGACGATCGCGGTTTCGATGGCGAACGCCTGTCCGCGTGCATGCTGGAACAGCCGGCGCGGGCGCACTTCCACACGCACGCGCTCGCCGGCCTGCAAGCGTTGGTGCTGGCGGATCGTGTTGCACAGATGCACCAGGCCGATCACCGGATAGGGAAACGCCGATTCCGTCATCAGCATGAGCTGCAGCGGAAAGCCGAGCAGGTGCGGATACGTCATCGGTACGCCATGCGCAGCCGAGAATCCGCACACCGCCGCGTACTTGGCGATGTGTTCGGCGTCGAGCGGCACTTCCTGCCGCACCAGGGTGTGGCGCGGCAGCGGGCCCCCGCGCCTGCCTTTGCGTTGCGACAGCAGCGCGCGCCAGGCCAGCGTCCCCGGCGATGGCGGCTCGGTCACCAGCGTCTGGGTTGCGGTCATCGGACAGGACAGGGCCAACGTGCGCATGGTCGTCTCAGGCTCCGAGCAGGCTTTGTCCGCATACGCGCACGATGTTGCCCGTCAGGCCATTCGACGCGGGGTTGGCGAACCAGGCGATCGTCTCGGCCACGTCGACGGGCTGGCCGCCCTGGCTCATCGCATTCATCCGGCGGCCGGCTTCGCGGATGGCAAACGGCACGGCCGCGGTCATCTGCGTCTCGATAAAGCCCGGCGCAACAGCGTTGAGGGTGATGCCGCGCTCGGCCAGCAGCGGCGCGCCTGCCTGCACGAGCCCGATCACGCCGGCCTTGGACGTCGCGTAGTTGGTCTGCCCGAGGTTGCCCGCAATGCCGCTGATGGACGACACGCACACGATGGCGCCCCCCGCAAGCAGCGCATTGGCGGCAAGCAGCGCGTCGTTGATGCGCAACTGCGCGGCGAGGTTGATATCGAGCACGCTGCGCCACGCGGGTTCGGTCATGCGGGCGATGGTCTTGTCGCGCGTGATGCCGGCGTTGTGCACGAGGATGTCGATGCCGCCCAAGGCAGCAAGTTGCTGCGCGAGCAAAGCGGGCGTCTCAAGCGCGGCAATGTCGTAGGCCATGGCCTCACCGCCGATATCCTGCGCGACCGCGTTCAGCGCTTCCTGCGCGGCGGGCACATCCAGGCACAGCACGCGCGCACCGTCACGCGCCAGCACGTGCGCAATGGCCGCGCCGATGCCGCGCGACGCGCCGGTCACCAGCGCGGTGCGCCCGGCCAGCGGCTTCTGCCAGTCCACCGAAACCGCGGGCGCCCGATGCACGCGCACCACCTGCCCCGAGACATACGCCGAGCGTGCCGACAACAGAAAGCGCAGCGTTGATGCCGCTACGTTTTCCGCACCCTCGGCCACGTAGACGAGCTGCGCCGTGCAGCCGCGCCGGACTTCCTTGCCGAGCGATCGCGTCAGCCCTTCAAGCGCGCGCTGCGCGATCGCGGCCTCGGGTGTCTTGCAGCCCTCCGGCGGGCGGCCGATCACGACCACGCGCCCACAACGGCCGATGGCCCGGACGCCATCGTGGAACACGTGATACAGCGCATCGAGGCCGTCGACCGTCGCAATGCCCGTTGCGTCGAAGACGATGCCGCCAATGCGATCAAACGCTTCGCCTTCTTTGCCAGTGGGGGCGACAAAGCGGCCCGTGATCTGCCCGTGCCGGTTGGCGGCGCCAAGCCATTCCGGATCGCTTTCATGAAAGCGCGTGGGGACGCCGGTCTCGGCAAACAGCGCGGCGAGCGTTTCGCGCATGGAGCCGCCCGGCGCCGCGCCCACCAGGAACGGCCCGACAAATTCCGGTTCGCCGGGCACATAACGGCGCAACGGCACCGGCTGCGGCAGGCCGAGGTTGGCCGACAGCCACTTGCCGAAACCGGAGCCGACGAAATCGAGGTACTTGTCTTGCATCGTTGTTGTTGTCGTTGGTCAGGCCCGGACCTTCAGGCTGCGCGGCGCTCGGCGGCCTGCAGGGCATCGAGCGCATCCTTGCGGCGCTGCAGGTCGGCCATCAGGTTGAAGTCGGGCGGGAAGTCATCCACGGCGACCGCGTGTTCGCCGTAGCGTGCGTAATCGCACAGCTGCTTGCGTTCGCTTTCGTCGATGAGGTTTTGTGCCACGGCTTGCGCTGTCCAGGCTTCGAAGTCGGGCAGGCTTTGCGGCACGGGCGGCAGCTTGCCTGCGCGGATGGCCGGTTTCAAGCGTTGCTCGATTGCATCCACAGCCGGCTGCAGGCGGAAGGCCGCTTCGCCATAGGCGATCGGGTCGACCTCGGGCGTCGGGCAGTACGAGTCGGCCAGCAGGCGATCGCGCACGGCGCCCGGTGTCTGCATCAGCTCGGCCACCTGCGCGGCCAGCGCATCGGACGGCTTGCGATACGGCGTACCGAACGGGAAGATCAGCGCGCGCAGCAGCGCCGCGATGCCCGCGTTCGGGAAGTTGGCCAGCACGCCGTCGAGCGCATCGTGCGCCTTCACCAGCGCGTCCTGCACGGACCAATGCACGAGCGGCGCGTCCTCTGCAGGGCGGCCTTCATCTTCAAAGCGTTTGAGCGTGGACGAAATCAGATACATCTGCGAGAGGATGTCGCCCAGCCGCCCGGTGATGCTTTCGCGGCGCTTGAGCGTGCCGCCCAGCGTGAACATCGACACATCCGACAGCAGTGCCAGCGCTGTCGAGAAGCGATTCACGGCGCGGTAATAGCGCTGCATTTCCGGAGCGGCATTGCCCGGCGCGCTTGCCACGCGCCCGCCCGTGAGCGCATGCAGGAAGGCGCGCACGAGGTTGCCCGCGATGAACGCGCCGTGGCCGAACAGTGCCGCGTCGAACGCGCGCAGCGTCTCGGGTGAATCGGTGCCTTGCGCGGCCGTCATCTCGCGCAGCACATACGGATGGCAGCGGATCACGCCCTGCCCGAAGATGATCAGGCAGCGCGTCATGATGTTCGCGCTTTCCACCGTGATGGCGATCGGCACCTGCTGATACGCGCGCGCCAGGAAGTTGTTCGGGCCCATGCAGATGCCCTTTCCGCCGACGATGTCCATCGCGTCGGTGACCACGTCGCGCGCACGTTCGGTGACGTGGTACTTGGCAATGGCCGAGATGACCGAAGGTTTCTCGCCCAGGTCCACGGCCAGCGCAGACAAACGCCGCGCCGCATCCATCATGTACAGGTTGCCGCCCATGCGGCCCAGCGCTTCCTGGATCCCTTCGAACTTGCCGATGGGCGTACGGAACTGGCGTCGCACGGCGGCATAGGCGCCGGTGCTGCGCACGGCCAGTTTGGCCATGCCCACGTTGGATGAGGGCAGCGAAATCGCGCGGCCGGCTGCAAGGCACTCCATCAGCATGCGCCAGCCGCGGCCGACCTGCGCCTGGCCGCCGATCACCCAGTCGATGGGGATGAACACGTCCTTGCCGGAGTTCGGGCCGTTCTGGAACACCGCGTTGAGCGGCCAATGGCGGCGTCCGATGTTCACGCCCGGATGCTTCGTCGGGATGAGCGCGCAGGTAATGCCGGGCTCCTTGTCGCCGCCGAGCAAGCCGTCCGGATCGACTGCGCGGAAGGCCAGCCCCAACACCGTGGCGATGGGGCCGAGCGTGATGTAGCGCTTGCTCCATGTCACGCGAAAGCCGAGCGTCTCGCGGCCTTCGTGCATGCCGCGGCAGACCACGCCCACATCGGGAATGGCAGCAGCATCGGAGCCGGCATACGCGTTGGTCAGCGCGAAGCAGGGGATTTCTTCACCGCGTGCGAGGCGCGGCAGGTAATGGTTTTTCTGCGCTTCGGTGCCGTAGTGCAGCAGCAGCTCGGCGGGCCCGAGCGAGTTGGGCACCATGACCGACACGGCCGCCGCAGAGCAGCGCGTCGACAGCTTCATGATCACCTGCGAATGCGCGTATGCCGAGAACCCTTTGCCGCCGTATTCCTTCGGGATGATCATGCCCAGGAAGCCGGCGCGCTTCGCATAGTCCCAAGCCTCGGGCGACAGGTCTTGCCAGATCTGCGTGCTTTCCCAATCGTTGGCAAGGTCGCAGAGTTTTTCGGTTTCGACGTCGAGGAAGGATTGCTCTTCCGCCGACAGCCGCGGCGGCGGCGAAGACAGCAGCCGCGACCAGTTCGGCCGCCCTGAGAACAGCTCCGCATCCCACCAGACCGTGCCCGCTTCAATGGCGTCGCGCTCCGTTTGCGACATCTCCGGCATGATCTTGCGGAACATCGCTAGCACGGGGCGCGTGATGATCGCCCGGCGCAGCGGCTTGAGCGCCAGCACCAGCGCGGGCAGCACAAAGACGATGGCAAGCACCGTGGTCATCACCGGCCCAACAAGGCCGAGCCAGGCACCGGCCACAAGCCACACAGCGGTTGCGACGAGCCAGGCGAATGCCGAGGCTTCCATGCTGGCGAGGGCGAGCCCGCCGATGCAAAGCAGGACGATCCAGATCGTCGTCATGAGGGTCTCCATTCGATGCGTTGATGTGCCGGATGTCTCGAACATGCGGCGGCAACTGCCGAATGCCGGAGCGACTCCCGTGCCTGCACACGGGAGCGCCGCGCGGCGCCTGCGTTGTCAGGCGCTGGGGCTGCGCCAGGGGCGCATCGGGTTGGCCGGGAAGATGGCGCGTGCTGCGTTGCTCCGGCGAATGGCCAATGCCCGGGTGCGCGCAGACGGCGCGGGGCCGTCGCTATCGCTGTCGGCGCCGTGGTGATCGTCGTGCTCGTCGGCGCTGAGGTCGTCGTGGTCGTCCGCGGCATCGTCTGCGCTTGCGCGAGAACCCGGCGTGCGGCCGAACAGGTCACCGGCAAAGGGCGAGGCCGTGGCAGGCGTCGCGCTGCGTTCGGTGCTGCGGCCGTTGCCGTGCCCGGCGTGGCGACCCGAGCCGCCGTGGCCGCTGTCGTTGCCGCTGGGCGCGTCGTCCGCCACGGCCACGGGTGTGGGCACCTGTGCTTCGGCCAGTTCGACCACCTGGTCGAGCGCGCCGGCCTCGCCGGGCAGCGGGGCGTTGAGCGTGGCCACCACCAGCGCCGTCAGGCGCGCCAGCAGCGAGGCATCGTTCATCGTCTTGCCCTGCGTGAACAGCGGCAGCAGGTTGTTGAGGTCGTCGCCGGCCAGCACGCCGGCCAGCGCCTTGAGCGCAAAGTGCAGGCGCCAGCCGAGTTCAGCGCGCGGCAGGTGCGGCAGCGCACGCGAGAAGGCTTCGAAGAAGCGATCGAACACCAGCGCGTAGTGGCCGAGCAGATAGTTCTGCACAAACGGCGAGGTGTCGGAATACACGCGCCCCATCAACCGCAGGAACGCGGGGCCGCCGGTGTCGGGGTTGCGCGCCATCTGCAGCGCCGGCACAAACAGCGCGCCGAGCACGTGGTCGCAGGTCAGCTGTTCCTTCGTCCAGCGTTCTTCGCACGCGGTCAGCAGCGCCAGCCGGCGCGTGTTGAGCGGGTCGAGCCGCCGGCCCAGCACCGACTGCATCAACGCTTCCTTGCTGCCGAAGTGATAGTTGACCGCTGCCAGATTGACCTTGGCGCGCGCCGTGATCTGCCGCAACGACATCGCCTCGTAGCCGAACTCGATGAACAGCAGTTCGGTGGCTTCCAGAATGCGGCCCTTGGTGTCTCCTGCTCCAGGACGTCCCATGTCTCCTACCTCGTTTTTTTAGGCCTGATATCGGGCGCGATTGCTGCGGTGCAGCGCTCGAACGTACGATTCAAACATGTGTATGGGGTTGCCCGGGCATGTTAGGAACAGACGTTTGAAAACGCCAAGTGCCCAATTCGAGCAACGACTCTAGAGACGAGGAGGTTGCCCCGGCAGCGTATAAAACGCCGGGGCTCAGAGGTGAGTGGGCGCAAACATCCCCCAGCCTGAAGGGAGGTTTGCGCCGGGGGGCGGAGTCAGCCTGCCGGCTGATGGGGCGTCTTCAGGCCGCCGAAGAATGCGGCAGCGTTTTGTGCAAGGGTGGGGAGGTGATAGCCGCCTTCCTGGACGACCAGCGTCGGCAGGCCGATCGCGCCGACGGCTTGGCCAAGTCGGCCGAAGCCCTGCGTCGAAACGTCCACCTGCGATTGCGGATCTTCGCGATAGATGTCGAAGCCGAGCGACAGCACTAGCGCGTCGGGCTGAAACCTTTCGAGTGCGGCAATCGCATCGCCGAGCTTGTCGAAGAACACCGATTCGGGCGAGCGGTGCGGCATCGGCAGGTTCACATTCAGCCCGAGGCCGTCGCCCGTGCCGCGCTCGTCGTCAAAGCCGGCAACCACCGGATAGAAGTTGGTCGGATCGCCATGAATGGAGACGTACAGCACGTCGGCACGGTCGTAGAAAATCTCCTGGATGCCCTGACCGTGATGCATGTCGGTATCGAGGATGGCGACGCGCTTGAATTTGCTCCGCAGCGCCTGCGCGGCCACGGCGGCGTTGTTCAGGTAGCAGAAGCCGCCCGCTGCCTCGCGGCGCGCGTGATGGCCGGGCGGGCGGCACAGCGCGTAGGCCATGCGCTCGCCATTGAGGATGGCCAGGGCGCCGGCCGCCGCGCTTTGCGCCGACCAATACGCCGATCGCCATGTGTTCTCGCCGACGGGGCAGCTGCCGTCTGCCAGATAGCGCGCGGCCTGGGCCAGCACGCCGCGCAGCGCATTCGGCTCGCGCACGAAGATGTTGGACATGACCTCGTCGCCCCAGTCTTCGGGCAGGCGTTGCCACTCGGCATGGGCGTCCTGCAGGAAGCGCAGATAGGGCTCGCCGTGCACGGCGGTGAGTGGCGCAATGCCGTGGTCTTCGGGCCGCGCAATGGTGAAGCCGAGATCGCGCGCCGCCTGCAGCAAATTCAGCGCGCGCTCGGGCACTTCCTGCGGCGTGCGCATCTTGCCGCGCGAGTAGTAGCTCTGCGGATGGTGCAGAAGCTGTTCAGGATGAAAGAACGTCAGCATGGGTGAAACAGGGTGGGGAAAACCGTTATGCGCCGACGGTGTCGCCGGCCGTTGCGCGACCGCGCTGGCGCCCATCGATGGCCGCGATACACAGCAGCGAGATACCGGCGAGCAGCGTGTAGAACACCGCCAGCGGCCACCATTCGCCATGGAAGCGCTGCGCGAGGATGGTGCCGACCAGCGGCGTGAGCCCGCCCGCCACCGCGCCGCAGACCTGGTATGACAGCGAGATCGCCGAGTACCGCACGCGCGTCTCGAACACGCCCGACACGAAGCCCGCAATCACCGAATAGAAGCTCGCCATGCAGACCACGGCCAGGGCAATCCCCAGCACCATCAGCGGAGCCTGGCGCGTCTGCACCAGCAGGAACATCGGGTAGGGCGATGCCATCGCCATCAACGCCATCAGCTTGAGGAAGCGCGCGCCGCCAAGCTTCTCCGCCAGCCATGCCGCCAGCGGCTGTGCGAGAAACTGGATGAACGCCACCACGAAGAGGCAATCGAGAATCAGCGTTTTCGACAGCGACAGGTACTGCGTCGTGTAGGCGATCATGAACGTGTTGGTGAAGTACACGCCCGCAATGCCGATGGTGTTGGCGCCAATGCACAGCAGCACCGGCACGCGCGCCGTGCGCCAGACTTCTGCGATCGGCAGCTTGGCCGTCTTGCGCTGCGCCTGCACCTGCGCAAACTCGGGCGACTCGTTCACACCCAGGCGAATCGCCACGCCCACGAGCAGCAGCACCGCACTGGCAAGGAACGGCAGACGCCAGCCCCAGTCCATGAATGCGTCTTTCTCCATCGACGTGACGAGGCGGAAGGCCAGCAACGAGAGAATCAAGCCAGCCGGGCTGCCGAGTTGCGCGAACGACGCGAAGAACGTGCGACGGCCCTTGGGCGCGTGTTCGCCTGCCATCAGCACCGCGCCGCCCCATTCGCCGCCGACCGCAACGCCCTGCACCACACGCAGCAGCACCAGCAGCACGGGCGCAAGCGCACCGGCGGTGGCATACGTCGGCAGCAGGCCGATGCCGATCGTCGCCAGGCCCATCATCGTGAGCGTGATCATCAGCGCCTTCTTCCGGCCGATGCGGTCGCCCCAGTGGCCGAACACGATGCCGCCCAGCGGCCGCGCGAAAAAGCCGACGGCAAACGTGCCGAACGAAGCGAGCGTGCTGAGGAACGGATCGCCACCCGGAAAGAAGAGCGGCCCGAACACGAGCGCAGCGGCGGTGGCGTAGATGTAGAAGTCGTACCACTCGATCATGGTGCCGACAAAGGCGGCGGTGGCCGCACGCGCAGGCTGGCGCCCGCCAGGTTGAGACGGTTGCATGGTGTAGCTCCTCACAGGTTTTTTTTAGCCCGCCGCTTCAAGGCGACGATGCGTGTTTATTGCCGGTTGACGGGTATTAGTCAAATTCTGAATACTTATTGTTTGTATAAGTTGGACTCATATTCCCCGCCATGGACCCGTCCGCTCTTGATCCCGCCCTCGTCAGCGACAGGCTTGACTGGAACCTGCTGCGCACCTTTCTCACCATCGTCCACGAGCGCAGCATCAGCCGTGCGGCGGTGCGGCTGCACATCACGCAGCCGGCGGTCAGCCTCGCGCTGCGGCGGCTCGAAGATCAGCTTGGCCACACGCTCATCGAGCGGCGTGGCTCGCACTTTCGCCTCACGCGCGTCGGCGAAGACGTATTGCGCATCGCCACCGACGTCTATGGCAATGTCGCGCGGCTCGGCTCGGAGCTTGGCGAACCGCAAGACGATGTGAGCGGCGTGCTGCATCTGCTGACCGTCAGCCGCATCCAATCGGGCGTGTACGACGAATGCCTGGCGGCGTTTCACCGACATCACCCGCGCGTGGATCTGCAGGTGGAAGTCATGCGCAGCACGGACATCCTCGATGCCCTCGCCCAAAAGCGCGCCGGCATTGGGCTCAGCCTGTGCCGCACGCCGAGCGAAAAGCTGGAGCGGCAACTGTTCCTGCGCCAGCGCTACGCCGTGTTCTGCGGGCGGCACCATCGGTTGTTCGGGCGGACGGGCTTGTCGATCAGTGACTTGCTCGGCGAAAACTTTGTCTCGTTCATGAGCGACCAATTGGGCGATGCGCTGTCGCCGCTCGCGGTGTTTCGCGATCAGCAGGGATTCACCGGCCGCATCGTCGCCACGTCGCCGAGCCTGGACGAGATCAAGCGGCTCGTGTTTGCGGGCTATGGGATCGGCTGCCTGCCGGAGCACATCGTGGCGGACGATTTGGCCCAGCAGCGCTTGTGGCGGCTGCCGCCAGAAGAGGGCGTCGCCGACATCGACCTGTACCTGATGTGGCACAGGGAGCGCCGTCTGGCCCCGGCCGAAGAAGCGTTCCTGGCGCATTTCCGGCGGTATATGGCGCGGTATTCGCTGGCGGAACGGTTGGGCGATGTGGTGAATGCGCCCTTGGCGGCATTGCGGGCACCGGTGGGGTAAACACCATCACCTGTTAAACTAGCGCCCTTCTTGCAGTCCCCGGGGTCCAGTCGCCCCGTCACCTACCCAGGCTTTGTCCACGATTGGCGCACGAACGAATGCGCGGGGCACGCCGGTCCAATCGCTTTTCCATGTCGTTTTCCGAACTCGGCTTGTCAGACAAGCTGGTACGTGCCGTGGCCGAACTCGGCTACGCAGAACCCACTCCGATTCAACGCCAGGCCATCCCCGCCATCCTCAAGGGCGGTGACCTGCTCGCCGGTGCACAGACCGGCACCGGCAAGACCGCCGGTTTCACGCTGCCGATGCTGCACCGCCTGTCTGCTTCGCAGCCCAACAAGGTGCAGACGCCGCAGGGCATGCGCTTCCCGATCCGTGCGCTGGTGCTGACGCCCACGCGTGAGCTTGCCGCGCAGGTGGAAGAAAGCGTGCGCGCCTATGGCAAATATCTGCCGCTGAAGTCGATGGTGATGTTCGGCGGCGTCGGCATCAACCCGCAGATCGATGCGCTCAAGCGCGGCGTCGATATCGTCGTGGCCACGCCGGGCCGCCTGCTCGACCACGTCGGTCAGCGCACCATCGACCTGTCGCACATTGAACTGCTGGTGCTGGACGAAGCCGATCGCATGCTGGACATGGGCTTCATCCACGACATCCGCAAGATCCTCAACATTCTGCCGCCGAAGCGTCAGAACCTGCTGTTCTCGGCAACGTTCTCCGACGACATTCGCGAACTGGCCGACCGTCTGCTCGACAAGCCGGCGCTGATCGAAGTCGCGCGCCGCAACACGACGGCCGAGACGGTCGAGCAACGCATCTATCCGGTCGACCGCGAGCGCAAGCGCGAACTGCTCGCCAAGCTTGTGCGCGACAACGACTGGCACCAGGTGCTGGTCTTCACGCGCACCAAGCACGGCGCGAACCGCCTGGCCGAGCAGCTCACCCGCGACGGCATCCCCGCGCTGGCCATTCACGGTAACAAGAGCCAATCGGCACGCACGCGCGCGCTGACGGAGTTCAAGGCCGGGACGCTGCGCGTGCTGGTTGCCACCGACATCGCCGCGCGCGGCATCGACATCGACCAACTGCCGCACGTGGTGAACTTCGACCTGCCGAACGTGCCGGAAGACTACGTGCACCGTATCGGCCGCACGGGCCGCGCGGGTGCGCAGGGCGAGGCGATCTCGCTGGTCTGCGTGGACGAGCATGGCCTGCTGCGCGACATTGAGCGCCTCATCAAGCGCGAACTGCCGCGTACCGTGCTGGAAGGTTTCGAGCCGGACCCGACCATCGCGGCGGAGCCGATTCCGAACGGGCGCAATTCGGCGGGCCGTGGTGGTAACGCGCGCGGTGGCCGTCCGGGTGGTGGCCGCAGCCAGCAGCCACGCCAGGCCAGCGGCAACGCTGCCCCGCGCGAGCCGCGTGCTCCGCGTGAGCCTCGCGAACCGCGTCGCGAGTCGAGCGGCAACGGTCAGGGGCAGGCACAGAATCAAGGCCAAGGCCAGGGTCGAAATGGTGGCGGCAGCCGCCAGCGCCAGGCGCAAGGCCAGCGCGACGGTCAAGCCGCGCCGAAGCCGCGCAATGGCCACGGTGCCGGCAACGGCCAATCGCAAGCGCGCGGCCAGCGACAGGGCAACGGTCAAGGCCAGGCCCAAGGCAATGGCAATGGACAAGGCGGGCAGGGCGGTCAACAACGCCGCGCATCGAACACGCAAGCCGCGCAGCCGGCCCACAAGGGACAGCCGGCCAAGCAGCCGTTCAATGGTTTGTTCGCCAAGGCGGCTGCGTTGCTCGGCGGTCGTAAAGCCTGACGTTCATGCACGACGACGGCCAACCCGCATCAGCTGACGCGCCCTACGACGGCCTGACGCCAGACAGCATCCTGGATGCACTGGCGGAGGTCGGGCTGATGCCGGACGGCCGCATGTTCGCGCTCAACAGCTACGAAAACCGCGTGTACCAGGTCGGCGTGGAAGACAGCGCGCCGGTGGTGGCCAAGTTCTACCGCCCCGGCCGCTGGACCGACACGCAGATCGTCGAAGAGCACACCTTTACGGCGGAACTGGCAGCGGCGGAAATCCCCGTGATTGCGCCGCTCGAAATCGATGGCCGCACGCTGCATGCGTTCGAACGCTGGCACTTCGCGGTCTTCCCGCGTTGCGCCGGCCGCGTGCCCGCCATCGACCAGGACGACACGCTCGAATGGATGGGCCGCTTTCTTGGCCGCATCCACGCCGTCGGCGCGCAGCGGCCGTTCATGGCCCGTCCGGCGCTCGACATCGACACGTTCGGCGTGCAATCGCGCGACTGGCTGCTCGAACACGATTTCATTCCGCCCGATTTGTTGCCGGCGTGGCGCAGCGTGGCCGACGCCGCACTCGACGGCGTGCGCCGCTGCTACGACCGCGCGGGCGACGTTTCGCTGCTGCGCCTGCACGGCGATTGCCACGCCTCGAACGTGCTGTGGATCGAAGAGGCCGACGCCAAGCAGGGCGATCCGCTGCGCAGCGCCGGCCCGCATTTCGTCGACTTTGACGACAGCCGCACTGGCCCCGCCGTGCAAGACCTGTGGATGCTGCTCTCGGGGGATCGCGCATCGATGCAATCGCAGCTCGCCAGCCTGCTCGCCGGCTATGAGGACTTCTGCGAATTCGACACGCGCGAGCTGTATCTGGTGGAAGCGCTGCGCACGCTGCGCTTGCTGCACTACAGCGCGTGGTTGGCCCGCCGGTGGAATGATCCGGCGTTTCCTGCTGCGTTTCCGTGGTTCAACACGCAACGCTACTGGCAGGACCGGGTGTTGGAATTGCGCGAGCAGATCGCGCTGTTGGACGAACCGCCGCTCTGGTGAAACCGAGCGGCGGTTTTTCTTTGAGGCTTGGGTTTAGGCGAACTTGCCGGCCTGGAAGTCACGCACGGCCTGGAAAATTTCTTCCTGCGTGTTCATCACGAACGGGCCGTATTGCGCGATCGACTCGTTCAGCGGTTTGCCGGCCACCAGCAGCACGCGCGCCTCAGCATCGTCTGCACGGATGACCACACCGTCGCTGCCCTCCGTGTTGGCGAGGATGGCCATCTGCTTGTCTTCCACGCGCTGCAGCGCGGCGTTGCCGACCGCTTCGGCGTCGCCCACCAGCGCACTGCCACGGAACACATAGACGAATGCGTTGTGTCCGGCCGGCAGTACCTGCGCAAACGACGCGCCCGCCGGCAGCGTGATGTCGAGGTACAGCGGCTGTGTCGCTTCCCGCGTCATCGCGCCTTGCACACCGTGCGATTCACCGGCGATCACGCGCACGGCCACGCCGTCTTCCGTCGTGAACTCGGGGATCTCGTTCGACGGAATGTCCCGGTACCACGGCGTCGTCATCTTGTCGCGGGCGGGCAGGTTCAGCCACAGCTGGAAGCCTTCCATCACGCCGTCTTCCTGTTCCGGCATTTCCGAGTGCACGACGCCGCTGCCGGCCGTCATCCACTGCACGCCGCCGTGTTGCAGCAAGCCTTCGTGGCCGGCGCTGTCGCGGTGGCGCATGCGGCCCGCGATCATGTACGTCACCGTTTCAAAGCCGCGGTGCGGATGGTCGGGAAAACCGGCCAGATAGTCGTTCGGGTCGTCACTGCGGAATGCGTCCAGCATCAGGAACGGATCGAGCCGGCGTTGCAGATTGTTCGTCAGCACGCGGGTGAGCTTCACGCCCGCGCCGTCCGAGGTGGGACGGCCGGTGATGATGCGTTCCACGCGGCGGCCACGTTGCACGGCCTGCACTTGCGGTTGCACGAGGGTTTCCATGTTGTTCTCCTGAAATTCGGCATTTGTCATACGCCAAATGTAGGGTAGTTGCTTCGTTTGCACTAGTCGGTTATTGTGGGAAAAAATGTTGCTCCTGGCGAGACAATAACCATTCCGGCCAGCGCGCATCACGATAAGAGGAGGAAACCATGGATCTGAACCAATTGGCGCTGTTCGTGCGCGTGGTCGAAGCGGGGAGCTTCACGGCAGCGGCAACGCGGCTCGATTTGCCGAAATCGTCCGTCAGCCGCGGCATTGCCGCACTTGAACAGGATTTGAACGTGCGACTGTTACAGCGCACCACGCGCACGCTCCATCTGACGGACGCGGGCCAGAGCCTGTACCAGGTGGCGTCGCATGCGCTGGAAGACATTGAACGCGCCACGACCTGCGCTGGTGAACTCCAGGACCTGCCGCGCGGCAAGGTCCGGATCACGTCTTCCGAAGACGTCGGCCGTCTGCTGGTAGCGCCGGTGGCGGCGCGCTTCATGCAGCAGTATCCAGAGATCGATCTGGACGTCGTGCTGACGCCGCGCAATGTCGATCTCGTGCAGGAAGGGTTTGACCTCGCTGTCCGCGTCGGACGCTTGGCCGACAGCTCGCTGGTGGCACGGTCGCTGGGCGTGTTGCGCATCGGCCTGTTCGCCTCGCCCGATTACTTGCAGCGCCGCGGTGCGCCCGACTCCGTGCAAGGGCTGGCCGACCATTGCTGCCTCGATTTTCGCGGCACCGGCCGTGGCGAAACGCAATGGCGCCTCGTCGGTCCCGATGGCCTCAAAACCGTGGCCGTGCGCGCTCGCCTGAATGCCGATAGCCTGATCTACCTGGAAACGTTGATAGCGTCGGGCGCCGGGATCGGCCCGCTCCCGTTGTATGCGAGTGCCGTCGCGCGTGCCAACGCGCCGCTGCCCCGCTTGGTGCGCGTGCTGCCCGACTATGCGACCAGCGGAGAGCCGATCAACCTCGTCACGCCATCCGCTCGGTTCGTTCCCAAACGCGTTCGCCTGCTGATCGACATGCTGACCGAGTCGATTCGGCAAGAGCTGGAAAACGCCGATCCCACCTGAATTGTCGCGGCAAAGACGCTGGGCACGTTAAATGTTGTCACGACTGCGCCCGTTGCACGTATCGCACGGCATCATGCGATTCACGTGTGCCGGACTAGTACGTCTGACCCTCCATGACGTCACCCCGTAAGCGTTGCAGTGCTTCCCCCCGGTGCGCTGCGATGTGTCTGGCACATGCGACCCTTGGGTGTTTCTGATCCCGTCACACAGTTGTGGGAAGCACCGCCGCCCGGACCTCGTTGTCCGGGCTTTTTTTTGCCTGTTTCACGAACGCGTGTCCCAACTGTGCTTCAACGGCCTTCACAAATTAGGACTCTTCTCATGGTTCGTAGCACACCTCGCCATGAAAATTGCAGCCACGTAACACATGCAACGGAACGCGCTGCCCGCGCCTGAATAAGCGCCATCAATTCCGGCGCCCACCCGCGACGCATGTGCGAATTTTCATGGAGCCGAACATGCGTATCGCCTTGCTTGAAGACGATCCCTTCCAAAGCGAAGTCATCGTCCAGATCCTGTCTCAGTCCGGCCACGACGTGGTGACCTACACCGACGGCGCCACCTTGCTGCGCATGCTGGGCCGATCGTCGTACGACATGCTGATTCTCGACTGGCATACGCCGGGCATGCTCGGTATCGACGTGCTGAGCGTCGTGCGCAGCCGCCACAAGGATGTATTGCCGGTGCTGTTCGTCACGGCTGAAGAAGGCGAGAAAAGCCTCGTGCGCGCGCTCACGCACGGCGCCGATGACTACATCGCCAAGCCGTTCCGCATTGCAGAGCTGCGGGCGCGCGTCGATGCGCTGCTGCGCCGTGCATATCCCGTCCCGTATGGACGCCTGCCATTTGCGGTAGGGCCCTATCACTTCAACCCCCAGCGCCAGCAGGTCACCCTGCACGGCGAGCCGGTCACGCTGACGGGCATCGAGTTCCAACTGGCGCTGATGTTGTTCTCGAACGTGGGCCGCACGCTGTCGCGAGACCACATCTTCGGCCAGGTGTGGGGCCGTGACTCGTCGGAGTACACCCGCACGATCGATAGCCATGTATCGCGCATCCGTATGAAGCTGAATGTCGAACCGGAGAACGAGGTGCGCCTGGTGGCGGTGTACAAGCACGGCTATCGGGTGGACCA
The DNA here is from genome assembly GCF_958439105.1 of Ralstonia flatus. NCBI lineage: Bacteria > Pseudomonadati > Pseudomonadota > Betaproteobacteria > Burkholderiales > Burkholderiaceae > Ralstonia > Ralstonia flatus. Next base: position 347,032 of record NZ_CAUDLI010000005.1, read on the forward strand.
CCTGAAGCCTGCGGATGACATGGGAAGCCTGTCCGAGATGGAAATCGCGTCGTACGACCTATAAACGCACTGACCGGCGTGCAGAAGGAGCGCTACCGTGGGAACGCGGCAGCGCTCTTTTTTTGTGGTCACCGGCTGGTATGCTCAGCGCTTCTCAATCTTTGGGCGAGGCCGGTGTGCCGCTTGTCAATCTCAATGCAGAGGCCGAAGCGCTGCCGCGCGCGTGGTCGTCTCGCGTGCTGGAGCGGTTTGGTGGCGGCAACTTTAAGGTGCTGCGCATGGATGGCACGTCGTATCCCAGCGAGGTGCACGACTATGCCGAAGGGCTGCTGGTCATCGATGGGCAGCTGCGGTTGCGCATCGGCGACGAAGCGGTGACGGTCTCGCGCGGCGAGCTGTACGTGGTGCCTGCCGGCGTGCCGCACAGCGTGGACGCCGGCAGCGGGGGCACGCTGGTCATTCTGGACGTGTAAGCGCAGCGTCGTCCGACTCCGCGAGCTGCTTGATCCGCTGCAGCATCATCCGGCGGATCAGCCCGCTGGGCACGCGGATCAGTATCCAGTAAGGCGTGAAGCGGCGGCGCGCCGTGGTGCTGGAGCAATGCACGCACGTGCGCGTGGTCAGCAGCGTGCCGGCACCCTCGGGCTGAGCGACGAACGTCATGACCAGCTTGGCGATATCGGGTGCGGAGAACGTGCGAAATGCGCTGGCTTCAACGTGGATGAGCCCGCCGGCCGATTCCCAGAAGCGGCCGACCAGGCCGAGCGCGAATTCGTGATCTCCGTTTCTGCCTAGAACGGTGAAATCGTGTAGTCCGAATCCGGCGTCGATCCGTCGCGCACTGGGCCTGCCCAGCGCGGCGGCAATGCGCGCCGGGATGCCACGCAGATGCAGGAACAGCCGGGCCACCGCGAAATCCGTGACGTCAAGTTGCGACGCCATGTCGAGCACGCGCGCCGGCGATGCATTGACCCGTATGTGGTGCTGCTCGCTGAACTGATGCTCAGGAAGGAAGGTGTGCAACAGGCTCATGCGGATGGAGGGTGTGGTGTCATGCCTGGGGCTTTTCGCTCGCAGCCGTGGAAGCCGCAGCCGGAGCGAATGCAGCATCGCGAGCGGGCGGTTCTGCCAGGCTGCGTTTCATCAGCCATGCGACACCGGGTACGCGCAAGCCGGTCGCAAAGACCACGTCGCGCACCCAACCGCCGTATTGCGCCTGGAAGCATGGCGTGAGCGCGCGGCTGAGTGTCTGGTAGGCCTGCACGGTACGCAGACGACGGGCGTGGTAGGCGAGCGCGCCGTCGGCGGCACCATGGACTTGCACGCAGGCCGCCAGTGCGAGCGCATCCTGCGCGGCCAGCGTGGTCCCCAGGCCGAGTTGCGGGCTCATGGCATGCGCGGCATCGCCGATGACGCAGTAGGGCGGTTTGGCCAACGCGCGCGGCCATGTGTGGCGATAGACGGCGAAAGGCATATCGTCGTGCGAGCCGATCTGCTCGACCATGGGCGCGGCTTGCGGCCACAGGCTGAGCACATGCGCCTTCCACTGTGTGATGTCGGTCTGGCGCCAGGCGTCGACGGCATCGCTGGGCAGGCTCCAGAACATCGACAGGCGCGTGCGGCTGCCATCCACGTCGGTGGGCAGCAGGCCCATCATCTCGCGCGTGCCGCGAAAGCGCTGCTGCAGCACGCGCGGGTTCCAGCCATCCACCCATCCTTGGAACCACAGCGTGCCCCATCGGTAGGTGCTCGACGGGCCGGCCAGGCCTGCGGGCTCACGCAGCGCAGAGGCCGCGCCATCGGCAATCACAAACAGGTCGAAGGTGGATTCGCCCTGCGTGTGCACGACCCGCGCGCGCGGGCCATCACCAAGCAATTGCTGGATCGCGCAACCAAAGTGGAATGCTGCGCCCGCGTGCAAGGCGGCGCCGTACAGCATGGACGACAGCGCATGCCGCGTGACGGCGCGGCCGGGCGTCTCGGCGTAGTCGATGTCGAGCAGACGCCAGCCGCGATGGCTCAGACCGATCAGCCGATCGATCGGCGCGCCGATGCCCTCAAGCTCGCGGCCCACGCCGAGCGCTTCCAGCGCGCGGATGCCCTGCGGCTGGATCAGCAGGCCCGCGCCCATGGCGGTCAGCTGCGGGTGCTTTTCGAAGACGTGCACGTCGTGCCCCTGGCGGGCAAACGCGATGGCGGCGGCGAGGCCGGCGTTACCGGCGCCGGCAATGCCGATGGACAGCGGACGGGGTGCGGTCATGAAGGCGTGGCGGATCGTTTGCTCAAGATGATAACGATACGGCACGCACGTTAAGGCTGTTCGCGCAGGCTGCGGAGATAATGCGCAGACCTCCCGCCCACCCCACAAGACCGGACGCGCCATGCAGATCAAATGGCTGGAAGACTTCAAGGAACTGGCCAAGACGCGCAGCTTCAGCCGCGCCGCCGAGAACCGCAACGTCACGCACCCCGCATTCGGCCGGCGGATCAAGGCGCTGGAAGAATGGGTGGGCACCGCGCTGGTCGAGCGCAACGAGCACCCGGTCACGCTCACGGCGGCAGGGCGCCTGTTTCTGGATGCAGCGGCCAATGCCGTCGACGGCCTGAACGATGCGCGCTTGCTGCTGCGGGAGGCGCAATTGCCCGTGGCGCTCAAGATCGGCACGGGGCGCACGCTGGCGCGCACGTTTGTCCCCGGGTGGTATGAGACGCTGGCGCGCCAGCGCGGCGTCTTTCCGCTCAGCGTGACGACGGGCGGCACGCAGGAAGGCGTGCTGGCACTTGCCGATGGCACCGTCGATTTGCTGATCGCCTACGCCAGCCCGCAGGCCGATGCGTTGCTCGATCCGCGCAAGTACGACCATTGCCTCCTGGGCAGCGAGACGCTCGTGCCGGTGAGCGCCCCCGACAAGCGCGGCCGCCCGCGCTTCACGCTGCCGGGTTCAGCCGCCGCACCGCTGCCGTGGCTGGCCTTTGCGCGGGGGTTGACGTTGCGGCAGATGCTGGACAGCCATCTGGCCGCCGCCGATCGCAAGGCGCATCTGCAGCCGGTGTTCCAAGCCGATTTTTACGAAGCGGTGGAAGAGATGGCCTTGCGTGGATTCGGCATGGCGTGGCTGCCGTATCGGCTGGCCAGGCCGCACCTGAACGCGGGTGAACTGCGCCCCGCCGGCGACGACGCCTGGCACATCCACGTCAACATCCGCATGATGCGCGTGCGCAGCAACCAGAGCGCGCTGCTTGACGAGGTGTGGCAACGGGCCGTCGAAAACGCCAATGCCAACGTCCGCGCCGATCTCGCCTGACGCGCATCGCAAAAAGCCCAACCTTGTGCCGAAACGGCACAAGCCGCCGCGGCGCGGCACCTAGACTCCTCCGCAACCTTCGCCCGCCAGCGCCGTTCGGCAAAACAGGCGGATCGGCACAGACCACGGGGAGACAACCATGCCAGCCCACACCCTCAACGCGAGCGGCGCAGCAGCACGCGCCGCCGACACCCATCGACACCCCGCGCCCTGGCGTGCCGTTCTGGCTGCCAGCGTCGGCAACGCGCTCGAATACTACGATCTGCTGATCTACGGCTATTTCGCCATCACCATCGGCAAGCTGTTCTTCCCGACGGGCGATGCGTGGAGTTCGCTGATGCTCTCTGTCGGCACGTTTGGCGTGTCGTTCATCATGCGGCCGCTCGGCTCGATGGTGCTCGGCAGCTATGCCGACCGCGTGGGCCGCAAGGCCGCGCTGACGTGGTCGATCCTGCTGATGATGCTGGGCACGGCGATGATCGCGTTTGCGCCGACCTATGCGTCGATCGGTCTGTGGTCGCCGGCCATCGTGATCGTGGCGCGACTGCTGCAGGGCTTTTCGGCCGGCGGTGAATTCGGCTCGGCCACGGCGTTCATGATCGAGCACGCCAACGGCAAGCGCATGGGCTACAACGCAAGCTGGCAGGCCGCCACGCAGGGTCTCGCCACCTTGCTGGCGGCAGGCCTGAGCGCGTGGATCACCTACGCGCTGACCACCGCGCAGGTGGAGTCATGGGGTTGGCGCGTGGCGTTCCTGTTCGGTTTGCTGATCGGGCCGATCGGCGTCTATATCCGCCGCCATACGCCGGAAACGCCGGAGTTCGTCGCCATGCAGGCGGAAGCGCCGGCCGCGCTGCAAGCGCGCTCGCCGCTGCGCGACACGCTCACGCAGGGTTTGCCGGGGCTGCTGCTGGGCGCGGGCGTGGTCGTGGCCGTCACTGCATTCAACTATGTGCAGAAGGTCTACATGCCGACCTATGCCATCAATCAACTCCACATCGCGACCAGTGCATCGCTGGTCTGCACGATGATCACGGGCGCGATGCTGATGATCATGGCGCCGACGTTCGGCCTGCTGGCAGATCGTTTCGGCAGCATCCGCGTGGTGTCGATTGCGATGGTGGTGATTGCGCTGTCGACGTATCCGATGTTTGCCACGCTGGTCGCACAGCCGACGTTCTGGACGCTGCTGGTCATGCAGGCCATCGTTGGTGTATTGCTCGCAGCCATCCTGGCGCCGCTGCCTGCGTTGCTCGCCGACATTTTCCCGACGCGTACACGCGGCACGGGCCTGGCGCTGAGCTACAACCTGTCGGTAACAATCTTCGGCGGATTCTCGCCGCTGATCGTCACCTGGCTGATCGGTGTCACGCACATCAAGACGTCGCCAAGTTTTTATGTGTTTGCGACCACGCTGATCAGCTTGGCCTCGCTGTGGATGCTGCGCGGGCGCGCTCGTGCGGTTCGAACCTGAACAGACTTCTCGTCACACCGAAGGATTTCGCATGATGACCCTGGAGGCGCTGCGCGCCACGCTCCCGGTCTACCCGATCGAGTTGCACAAGCCTGATATCCGCCGTTGGAAAACCGGTACGCACGGTATTGATTACGTCCATACGTTCGACAGCGGAATGCCCGGCCCGCACGTCATGATCAACGCGCTCACGCATGGCAACGAGCTGTGCGGTGCGATTGCCGTGGATGCGCTGCTGGCTGCCGGCGTGCGTCCGGCACGTGGCAGGCTTACGCTGTCATTCGCCAACGTCGAGGCGTATGAGCGCTTCGATATCAACGACCCGGATGCCACGCGCTTCATCGACGAAGACCTGAATCGCGTGTGGTCTGCGGACAAGCTGGATGGCCCCGGCAACACGCTGGAACTGCGCCGCGCGCGCGAGTTGCGCCCGGTGATCGACACGGTCGATTACCTGCTCGATATCCACTCGATGCACGAGAAGGCCGAGCCGCTGATGCTGACCGGTCCGCATCCGAAAGGCGTCGCGTTGGGTCGGCAGGTCGGTGCGCCTTCGCATCTGATGATCGATGCCGGCCATGCTGCCGGCCGCCGCCTGCGCGACTACGGCGGCTTTGGCGATGCCGCCAGTCCCAAGAACGCGTTGCTGATCGAATGCGGTCAGCACTTCGAGCGCGTGAGCCGCGATGTGGCGCTGGATGCGTGCGCGCGCTTCCTGGTGGCGCTGGGTACCGTCGATGCGTCTGCGGTATCGGAATGGCTGGGCGTGGCGCCTGCGCTGGACGTGCGCTGCATTCGCGTGACCGATCCGGTGGTCGCCAACTCCACGGCGTTCCGCTTTGTGGACGACTATCGCGGCATGGAAACCATCGCGCGCGCCGGCACCGTCATCGCCACCGATGGTGAATCGAACATCGTCACGCCATACGACAACTGCGTGCTGCTGCAGCCGTCGCTGCGGCACCTGGCGCCCGGCGTGACCGTGGTCCGGCTCGGCAAACCGGAAGGCGGGGCTTAAGCGCCGAGCATGGCGCGCAACGTGCCGAGCACGACCTGGCGGCAGTTGCGCACCATCTTCTCTTCGGGGTCTCGATAGCCGGTCAGAAGCCACGCTGCACCGACGTTGGTCAAGGCGCCCACCAGCGCCAGGCCGATGATGCGGTGGTCGGCGCGCAGCTCTGCGTCGTCGTCATTGTGGACGCCGGGCAGTTGGGCATTCGCCATGATCTGCCTGCCAAACTCGAGCAGGTTGCGCTGGTAGGTCGCATCCGTTTCGGGGCTCACGCCCATCACTTCCAGCAGCAGTACGCGCGCCGCGCACGGGTCACGCAAGAACGCGAAAAACGCGTGCAGGCCAGCGTCGACACGTGCCTCGAGCGTGCCGCTGACAGCGGCGGTGGCCTCCGACACCTGCGTGCGCAGGTCTTCGGCATGTTGCTGGTAGGTCGCACGCAGCAGGGCTTCGGTGCTGTCGAACGCGGCGTAAAAGTACCGGTCATTGAGCTTCGCTTCCTGGCAGATCGCGCGCACGGTGGCCTTCCGAAAGCCCACCGTGCCGAACACGCGCGTGCCAGCGCGGATCAACGCATCGCGGCGCTCAGCTGCGCGTGCTTCCGGCGCCACACCGCCATACGGGCGGCCTTTTCTGGCGGGTGCGTCGGCTGTTTCAAGTGTTTTCTCCATTTCGCTATTTGACGTCAGGACGCTCGAAAATTAAAGTGGTGACGAATCACACCACATTTAAGGCGAAATTTGCCACGCCCGCAGCCGGGCCGCGAACAGGAGATCGCATGGACACGACGATGGAGCACAGCGCCAGCCGGGCCGCGCCCCGCAACCGGGCAGCCGCGCCGGATACCGACCTCGACGTGCTCATCGTCGGCGCGGGCCTTTCGGGTATTGGCGCGGCGTATCACCTGCGCGAGCGCTGCCCGTCGGCGCGTTTCACCATCCTTGAAGGGCGTGAAACCATCGGCGGCACGTGGGACTTGTTCCGCTATCCGGGCATCCGCTCGGACTCCGACATGTTCACGCTCGGCTACAGCTTCAGGCCGTGGCACAGCAACAAGGCCATCTCCGACGGTCAGACGATTCTCGATTACATCCGCGACACCGCGCGCGTGTTCGGCATCGACAAGTCGATCCGCTTCCGCCACAAGGTGACGGGCGCGAGCTGGGATTCCACCGCCGCGCGCTGGACCGTGCAGGCGCTGCGCAGCGATGGCACGCGCGAGGAACCGGTGCAGTTCACCTGCAAGTTCCTCTACATGTGCAGCGGCTACTACGACTACGAAGAGGGCCACGCGCCGACGTGGCCCGAGATGGATACGTTCCAGGGCCGCATCGTCCATCCGCAGCACTGGCCGAACGATCTGTCGTACGCGGGCAAGCGCGTGGTGGTGATCGGCAGCGGCGCCACGGCCGTCACGCTGGTGCCCGCGATGGCCGGCACCGCGCAGCACGTGACGATGCTGCAGCGCTCGCCCACGTACATCGTGTCACGGCCCGAGCAGGATGCCGTGGCCAACACGTTGCGCCGCTGGTTGCCGTCGGGCCTCGCTCACCGGCTGGTGCGTACGAAGAACGTGCTGCTGACGATGTACTTCTACAGCCTCGCGCGTCGCAAGCCCAAGGCATTCAAAGATTTCATCATCCGCATGGCCGGCAAGCAGATCGGCCCCGGCTTCGACGTGCGCAAACACCTGACCCCGCGCTACAACCCGTGGGACCAGCGCCTGTGTCTCGTGCCGGATGGCGATCTGTTCAAGACGATCCGCGCGGGCAAGGCCTCGATTGCGACGGACGAAATCGCACGCTTCACGCCGACCGGTCTGCAGCTCAAGAGCGGTGAACATCTCGACGCCGACGTGATCGTCACGGCCACGGGGCTCAAGCTGAAGGTGCTGGGCGGGGCGGCCATCACCGTCGACGGACGTGCCGTGAATCTGGCCGAGACGGTGTCGTACAAGGGCATGATGTACAGCGGCGTGCCGAACCTGGCGTCGTCGTTCGGCTATACGAATGCGTCGTGGACGTTGAAGGCCGAGTTGATCGCGCAGTACGTCTGCCGGCTGCTCAACCACATGCAGGCCAACGGTTTCGATACCTGCATGCCGCGTCTTGATGACGAAGCCATGAGCCGCGAGCCCGCCGTCGATCTGACGTCCGGCTACATCCAACGCGCGGCGGCCATCCTGCCCAAACAGGGTGACAAGCAGCCGTGGAAGTCGTATCAGAACTACGCACGCGATCTGATGATGCTGAAGTTCGGCACACTGGCCGACAGCGCCATGCAGTTCGAGCGTCGCGCTCAGCCGATCGGCGCGGCGCAGCCCGCCTAACCGCCTCCCGCTTTGGGGACACTATGACCAGCATCGTTCTTGGCGTCATCGCGCTTGCCATCCTGGCGCCTGTTGCGTTCACGTTTTTCATCGCTCGCCGCGTCACCAAGGGGTTTCCGCCCGAAGGCAAGTTCCTCGATGTCGGGGCAGATCGCGTGCATTACACCGATCGGGGCAAGGGGCCGGCCATCGTGTTCGTGCACGGCCTGTGCGGGAATCTGCGCAACTTTGCCTACCTGGATATGGATCGGCTGGCGCGCTCACACCGCGTGATCGTGATCGACCGACCCGGGGCAGGGCGATCCGTGCGCGGTGCGGATTCGCCGGCCAACATCTACGCGCAGGCACGGATGGTCGCGCAGTGCATCGAGAAGCTCGGGCTCGACAAGCCCGTGCTGGTGGGGCATTCGCTTGGCGGGGCGATTTCACTGGCGGTGGGGCTGAACCATCCGCAAGTCATTCGCCGGCTTGCGTTGATCGCGCCGCTCACGCATGCAGAGAGCGCGCCTCCGGGTGCGTTCGGAGGCCTGGTGTTGCCGTCGCCGCTGGTGCGCAGGCTGGTGTCATGGACGCTGGCGATTCCCCTGTCGATCATCAACTCCCGCAAGGCCATCGCTGCGGTGTTCGCGCCCGAGGCCATGCCGAAGGATTTCCCGTTCAAGGGCGGCGGTCTGCTGGGGCTGCGTCCGCACGTGTTCTATGCGGCGTCGTCGGATCTGGTCGCCGCCCCGGAAGATCTGCCCGACATGGAGCGCCGCTATGCCTCGATGACGGTGCCTGTCGACGTGTTGTACGGCCGCGGAGACCGCATCCTGAACGTCAAGCGCCAGGGCGAAGCGCTCAAGCAGAAGCTGGATCGTGTGAACCTGCGCATCATCGACGGCGGCCATATGCTGCCCGTGACGCAACCGGTGTTGACGACGGATTGGGTGTTGGCGGTGGCCGCCGAGGCGCCTGTGCAAGCCGAGGCGCTTGCGTAATGTGATGACCCTGGCGGCTGCCAGGGCTACAGCAGAAAAGCAAAAAGCCCTGCCGAAGCAGGGCTTTTTGGTATTTGGTGGCGAATCAGGGACTCGAACCCCGGACCTGCGGATTATGATTCCGTCGCTCTAACCGACTGAGCTAATTCGCCGAAGAAGCGGGATTCTACCGTCTTCGGCGAATATGTCAACCCCCTGCGTCAGTCGTTGCGATAAATATCCACATCCTTGGTCTCGCGCACGAACAGCACCCCGATCACGAAGGTGATGGCCGCGATCCAGATCGGGTACCACAGACCGTGATAGATATTGCCGTTCTGGGCCACCAGGGCGAACGAGATGGTCGGCAGCAGGCCCCCGAACCAGCCGTTGCCGATGTGATACGGCAGCGACATCGACGAGTACCGGATGCGCGTCGGGAACATCTCCACCAGCATTGCCGCGATCGGGCCGTAGACCATGGTCACGTAGATCACCAGGATCACCAGGATCACCAGCACCATGACCGTGTTCATCTGGGCGGGATCGGCCTTGGCGGGGTAGTTGGCCGCCTTGAGCGACTCGCTCACCTGCTTCTTGAAGTCGGCGATCTTCGTCTTGCTGTCGGCGTCGAAACTCTGACCGTCTGCCGTGCGCGTGGCGTTGAGCGAGCTGATCTGCTTACCCGCGATCGACACCGAGGCCACCGTGCCGGCCGGCCCTTCGACCGTCTCATAGCTGGCCGACGCTTGCGCCAGCGTACGCTTGGCGATGTCGCACGACGAGCGGAAGTCCACCTCGCGGGCGATCGGGCTGCCCTGGAACGAGCACTCCTTCGGATCGACCGTGATGGTGATCTGCGCGGTCTGCTGGGCACGCTCCAGCGCCGGGTTGGCGTAGTGCGTGAGCGCCTTGAACAGCGGGAAGTAGGTCAGCACCGCCAGCAGGCAGCCGGCCATGATGATCTTCTTGCGACCGATGCGGTCCGACAGCGAGCCGAAGAACACGAAGAACGGCGTGCCGATGGCGAGCGCCACGGCAATCAGCACGTTGGCCGTGAAGGCGTCGACCTTCAGCACCTGCGTGAGGAAGAACAGCGCGTAGAACTGGCCCGTGTACCAGACCACAGCCTGGCCGGCGGTCAGGCCGATCAGCGCCAGGATCACGATCTTCAGGTTGCGCCATTGGCCGAACGCTTCCGTCAGCGGAGCCTTGGAGGTCTTGCCCTCGGCCTTCATCTTCTGGAATGCCGGCGATTCGCTCATCGACAGGCGGATGTACACCGACGTGGCGAGCAGCAGGATCGAGACCAGGAACGGAATGCGCCAGCCCCAGTCGTCGAACGCCTTGCCGGTCAGCTCGCGCACGGCCAGGATGACGACCAGCGACAGGAACAGGCCCAGCGTGGCCGTCGTCTGGATCCACGACGTGTACGCGCCGCGGCGGCCGTGCGGGGCATGCTCGGCGACATACGTGGCAGCGCCGCCGTACTCACCGCCCAGCGCCAGGCCTTGCAGCATGCGCAGCGCGATCAGGATGATCGGCGCGGCAACGCCAATCGTGCCGTATGACGGAAGCAGGCCGACGATGAACGTCGACGTACCCATGATGACGATGGTGACCAGGAACGTGTACTTGCGCCCGATCATGTCGCCCAGACGGCCGAACACCAGCGCGCCGAACGGGCGCACCAGGAAGCCGGCGGCAAACGCCAGCAGCGCAAAGATGAAGCCCGCCGTGGGGTCCAGCCCCGAGAAGAACTGCTTGGCGATGATGGCCGCCAACGAGCCGTAGAGATAAAAGTCGTACCACTCGAACACCGTTCCCAGCGACGAGGCGAAGATGACCTTCTTCTCCTCCTTCGTCATGGGCGCGGGCTGCACACGCCCGACAGGCGTGTTCGGTGCACTTTGCACGGTTGCCATGTTGTCTCCTGTTCTTTTCGTAGGTCGTCCCGCTGGGCATGGACATGACAAGGCAACGCATCACCGCCCCTTTGCCCGCGGAATTGTGAGCGATTGTGGAAAGCGAAACTTACTGCGTTCTGACACAAACACCCGGCAAACGACCCAATTGCATCGGGGTATACGCTCAGATGTGCGCCTAGCGCGACAGCACGACTCGTATGCTTCGGCGCATCAAATGGAGGGTGGCGCGGGAGGCGGAGAGGCACCTTCGCGCGGCGCATCGGCATCCCGCGATGCAGCATCCGCGGCGCGATTCGTGCGCCATGCATAGACGACCGTAATCAGCACATAGACGATGGGCGCACCCTGCGCGCCGACCCAGTACGCGAAGGTCCAGTCCGAGTTGAAGACGTGCATCGACAGGTCGCGTGCAAAAAACGCGATCACGAACGTCACCACAAACCACACCGCGAGCAGCGCCGTGATCCAGCGCATGTTGGCAATCCACCGGCGGCGCGCCGGCGTTCCGGGCGTGATGCTCATGCGGTGGCCTCTTCGCCGGACGAGGCGCGGTGCAGCGTGATGCGAAAGCGCGCCCCCGCCAGCCGCGGCGACGCCTGATACACGTTGTCGAGCACCTCGATGTCGCCGCCGTGCTGCTGCACGATTTCGCGCACGATGGCCAGACCCAGCCCGCTGCCTTCGGCCTGCGTGCCGAGGATGCGGTAAAAGCGCTGCATCACGCGTTCGCGCTCGGCCACGGGGATGCCGGGGCCGGTGTCATCCACGTCGATGAAGACGAACGGCTCGAACGGCGCGGTGGTCACGCGCACGGTGACATGTCCGCCGTCCGGCGTGTAGCGGATCGCGTTGTCGAGCAAGTTGTTGAGCATCTCAGCGAGCATCGTCGCGTTGCCCGAAATCGTGACGGGCGGCCCCGGCTCTTCGAAGCCGAGGTCGATCTGCTTGGCCCACGCCTTGGGCAGCCAGTCGGCCACCACCTGGCGCGACAGCGCGCAGATATCCAGCGGCACCATACCGTCGGTGGTGCCCATGTTTTCCATGCGCGCGAGCGAAAGCAGCTGCTTGACGAGGTGCGCGGTGCGATCCGAACTGTCGGCGATGTGCGCGAGCGTGCGGCGCAGTTCGTCGGGCGACTGTTCGCGCTGTGCCAGCTCGGCCTGCATGCGCAGACCCGCCAGCGGCGTCTTCATCTGATGCGCGGCATCCGCAATGAAACGCTTCTGCGTATGCACCGATTGCTCCAGCCGCCCGAGCAAATCATTAAACGACGCCACCAGCGGCGTCAGTTCCTGCGGCGCGGCGCCTTCGTCGATGGGGCTGGTGTCGCCCGGGTTGCGCGCGCGAATGCGTTCCTGAATCGCGTTGAGCGGCGCTAGCCCGCGCGTCAGTCCAAACCACACCAGGATCACCGCCAACGGCAGGATCACGAACTGCGGCAGGATCACGCCCTTGATGATTTCGTTGGCCAGTTGCGCGCGCTTGTCGAGCGTCTCCGCCACCTGCACCAGCGCGGGCTTGTCGCCGGAGCCCGGCCGCTGCACGAAGGTATACGCGACCCGAATCTCTGTGCCGTGGATGTGGTCGTCGCGCAGCTGCACGAGGCCGCCCGCGTTGGCGTCTTCTTCGGGCGGCAGCGGGAGGTCGCGGTCCCCGGAGACAAACTCGCCGTTGGTGCCGAGCACCTGGTAATAGATGTTGTCGGTTTCGTCCGCACGCAAAATCTCACGCGCCGAGATCGGCAACTGCAGCGTCACGCGTCCGTTGACTTCGCGCAGTTGCTGGCTGAGCACGATCGCGCTCGATTCCAGCGCGCGATCGTATGGCGCATTCGCAATCGACTTGGCCACCAGGTACGTCACCGCAATGCTCATCGGCCACAGCAACAGCAGCGGCGCGAGCATCCAGTCGAGAATTTCGCCGAAGAGGGATCGGGCGACGGGCCGCGTGGCGTCGTCTTCGAGGTGGGGGAGGGTGTCGGTGAGGCTGCCGCCGCCATCGCCTCCGTCATCGCGGTCGTCTGCCCCTGGCGCCGTGCCGGCACGTTCGCGCAGCGATGCGCGATGCCGACGCCACGGCCAGGCCAGCCGATCACCCATGGGCAGCGGCTGCGGTGGTGGTCGCTGGCGTGGCCATGCGTTCCAGGCAATAGCCCAGCCCGCGCACGGTCGCGATACGGATGCCTTCCACTTCGATCTTTTTGCGCAGCCGGTGGATGTAGACCTCGATGGCGTTGTTGCTCACTTCCTCGCCCCAGCCGCAGAGGTGGTCGACCAGCTGCTCTTTCGACACCAGGCGGCCGACGCGCGCCAGCAGAATCTCCAGCAGCCCGATCTCGCGCGCCGAGAGTTCCACCACTTGGTCATGGATATAGGCAATGCGCCCGACCTGGTCGAATGCCAGCGGCCCGTGGCGCACGAGTGTGGCGCCGCCGCCCGTGCCGCGTCGCACCAGCGCACGCACGCGTGCTTCCAGCTCGGACAGCGCGAACGGTTTGGCCATGTAATCGTCGGCGCCCAGGTCTAGGCCCTTGACGCGTTCTTCCACGCTGTCCGCGGCGGTCAGGATCAGCACCGGCAGCATGGCCCCCCGCGAACGCAGGCGCTTGAGGACCTCCAGCCCCGACATACGGGGCAGGCCCACGTCGAGAATCAGCAGGTCATAGGTCTGGGCCGTCTGCGCGGACAGCGCCGCGTCGGCAGTCGCCCCGTCGGAGGCTTGGTCGACGGCATAGCCCGCCTGGCGCAGCGAGCGTGTAAGCCCGTCAGCCAGCGTGGCGTCGTCTTCGGCAATCAGGATGCGCATGCGTGTCTCCCCGCGATGCCGGGCAAGATGTCTTGCCCATCCCGCCCGCTACATTGTTTTCGCGCGACAACTGATCTGGAGACTTGTCAAAACCACTGGTTTTTTATACAGTACTCCGAATTCGCGGTGCTGTAGTCTTGGCGGCGCTAAAGTCATGGAATGGGTCGCGTCGGGGCAATCAGCCAGCGGCCCGTTGTTGCAGGCAACCGCTGGAATCGCAAGCCCTTGCGGCCCATTTATACACCAATTTGCACGAAGGACGACCATGGAAGACGGTAAGAAGGCAGCCGCGATGAGCGCAGAAAAGCAGAAGGCGCTGGCTGCCGCGCTCGCGCAGATCGAAAAGCAGTTCGGCAAGGGCTCCATCATGAAGATGGGCGACGCCGAGGTCGAGCCGGTCCAGGTCGTGTCGACGGGTTCGCTCGGGTTGGACGTGGCGCTGGGCGTTGGCGGTCTGCCGCGCGGCCGCGTCATTGAAATCTACGGTCCGGAATCGTCGGGTAAGACCACGCTGACACTGCAAGTGGTTGCCGAGATGCAGAAGCTGGGCGGCACTTGTGCCTTCATCGACGCAGAACATGCGCTCGACGTCACTTACGCCGACAAGATTGGCGTCAGCGTGCCGGACCTGCTGATCTCCCAGCCGGATACGGGTGAACAGGCTCTGGAAATTGCCGACGCGCTGGTGCGCTCGGGCTCGGTCGACCTGATCGTCATCGATTCGGTGGCCGCGCTGGTGCCGAAGGCTGAAATTGAAGGCGAAATGGGCGACGCGCTGCCCGGCCTGCAGGCACGTCTGATGAGCCAGGCGTTGCGCAAGCTGACCGGCACCATCAAGAAGACCAATTGCATGGTCATCTTCATCAACCAGATCCGCATGAAGATCGGTGTGATGTTCGGCTCGCCGGAAACGACCACGGGTGGTAACGCACTGAAGTTCTACGCTTCGGTGCGTCTGGACATCCGCCGTATCGGCTCGATCAAGAAGGGCGACGACGTCGTTGGCAACGAAACCAAGGTCAAGGTCGTCAAGAACAAGGTGGCGCCGCCGTTCCGCGAAGCCATTTTCGACATCCTTTATGGCCAGGGTGTGTCGCGCGAAGGCGAAATCATCGACCTCGGTGTGGAAGCCAAGATCGTTGAAAAGTCTGGCGCCTGGTACAGCTACGGTGGCGAGCGCATCGGCCAAGGCCGTGACAACTGCCGTGAATACCTGCGCGAGAACCCGGACCTCGCCCGTGACATCGAGAACAAGGTCCGCGAAGCACTGGGCGTGACGCCGATGGGCGCCGTCGCAGTGGCCGAGGAAATCGGAGAAGAGTAATTGGGTTGGCCGTCGGCGCAGATCGACGGCTCTATCGAGCTTCATACGCCTGCCGTCCCCCAACGGCGGGCGTTTTCTTTTTGAGCCTGAAATCGTATGCCGTTGCCGCGCCCACCGTTATCGCTGAAGGCTCGTGCGCTGGGCTATCTGTCTCGGCGCGAGCACAGTCGCGTCGAATTGCGCCGTAAGTTGGTGCCGCACGCCGAGTCCGTCGAAGAGGTCGACGCGCTGCTGGATTGGCTGGAAGGCGAGAATTGGCTCTCCAACACGCGCTTTGCCGAGAGCATGGTGCACCGCCGCGCTGGCCGTTACGGTACGGCTCGTCTGATGCAGGAGCTGAAAACCCATCAACTCGGCGAAGAAACCCTGGGCGAGGTCAAGGCGCTACTGCAAAGTACGGAGGCGGCGCGAGCCAAAGCCTTGTGGGAAAAGCGCTTCGGCCGCCCGCCGGCGGACCTGGCCGAACGCGCCAAGCAGGTGCGCTACATGATGGCCCGCGGTTTCTCTCGTTCCGTCGTATCGCGCATCATCGCCGGGGCTGATGAACTGTTGGAAGATGGCGACGAGTCGGTCTGAATGCCGTCGATCTCCCAACAATTCGCTCGGACAATCCGGCTGCGCACGAATCGCGTTGGTTGCACCTCACGCGGTTGTTGCAACCGCTTTCACACTGCATTGCAGCAGGCGACCGGCTTGGTCGTGACGACGTGTTAAAATACCGGTCTTTGATACCGCCCCTACCTTATTTTCGGTTGCAGGGCGGTATGTTCGTGTGTGGCGGCTGATGCGCTGTCGCATACGTCCCGTAGGCGATGCGCGCGATCCGCGTGTGCCGCCTCCATCGGTCCTATCGGTCTGTCTGGTCCATGCCTCTGTCTGCCCCCGTCCCGCGCGTCATGCGCCACCGCCGTGCCATCACGGTGGAGGCCTATTTGCGGGAAGACGGCCTGTGGGACATTGAAGCGCACCTGACCGACACCAAGCCTCGCGATATCCCCCTGGCCAGCGGCGGCGTGCGTCCCGAAGGCCAGCCGCTGCATGACCTGTGGCTGCGCGTGACCATCGATACCCGCATGAACGTCGTGGATGCCGAAGCGTGTTCCGACTGGGTGCCGTACCCCACACATTGCGACACGATTGGCCCGGCCTACCGCAAACTCATCGGCCTGAACCTGATGAAGGGATTTCGAAAGGCCTCGCGTGAGAGACTCGGCGGCGTGGCGGGTTGTACGCATCTGACTGAGCTGTGTGGCGTGCTGCCGACCGCCGCCATCCAGGCCTTCGCCGGCGATGTCTTTCCGGTGCGCGATAACTCCGACGACCTGCGTCCGATCGAGCCCGGCGAGAAGCCGCCGTATCAACTCCATGGCTGCCATGCCCTGC
The DNA here is from genome assembly GCF_958439105.1 of Ralstonia flatus. Taxonomy (NCBI): domain Bacteria; kingdom Pseudomonadati; phylum Pseudomonadota; class Betaproteobacteria; order Burkholderiales; family Burkholderiaceae; genus Ralstonia; species Ralstonia flatus. The sequence continues at coordinate 363,551 of NZ_CAUDLI010000005.1, forward strand.
ATCTCGAGGGCGAGGTGGTCCGCAAGCATTACCCGCGCTGGTTTGCATACCAGCCCGAAGCCAAGATCCAACCGCCACCCACCGAACTCACGCCTGAGCCCTCGTCCTGAAGGGCACCGCGCCGTTCGCGTTTTCAATACTCATCACACTCACTCTGCCTAGCAAAGGAAACACGCATGAATATCCATGAGTACCAAGGCAAGGAAATCCTGCGCAAATACAATGTGCCGGTTCCGCGCGGCATTCCGGCCTTCTCGGTCGACGAGGCCATCAAGGCTGCTGAAACCCTGGGCGGCCCGGTGTGGGTCGTGAAGGCGCAGATTCATGCGGGTGGCCGTGGCAAGGGCGGCGGCGTGAAGGTTGCCAAGAGCATGGAGCAGGTCAAGGAATACGCCAGCAGCATCCTGGGCATGACGCTGGTGACGCACCAGACCGGTCCGGAAGGCAAGAAGGTCAACCGCCTGCTGATCGAAGAAGGCGCGGACATCAAGAAGGAACTGTACGTGTCGCTGGTGGTGGACCGTGTGTCGCAGCAAGTGGCGCTGATGGCCTCGAGCGAAGGCGGCATGGACATCGAAGAAGTCGCCGAATCGCACCCGGAAAAGATCCACACGCTGCTGATCGATCCGCAAGCCGGTCTGCAAGACGCGCAGGCTGACGACATCGCCCGCAAGATCGGCGTGCCGGATGCTTCGATCGCGCAAGCTCGCCAAGCCCTGCAAGGCCTGTACAAGGCGTTCTGGGAAACCGACGCTTCGCAAGCTGAAATCAACCCGCTGATCCTGACCGGCGACGGCAAGGTCATCGCACTGGACGCCAAGTTCAACTTCGACTCGAACGCGCTGTTCCGTCACCCGGAAATCGTCGCCTACCGCGATCTGGATGAAGAAGACGCCAACGAAATCGAAGCCTCGAAATTCGACCTGGCCTACATCTCGCTCGACGGCAACATCGGCTGCCTGGTGAACGGCGCCGGTCTGGCCATGGCCACGATGGACACCATCAAGCTGTTCGGCGGCGAGCCGGCCAACTTCCTCGACGTGGGCGGCGGTGCCACCACCGAGAAGGTGACCGAAGCCTTCAAGCTGATGCTGAAGAACCCGAACGTGCAGGCCATTCTGGTCAACATCTTCGGCGGCATCATGCGTTGCGACGTGATCGCCGAAGGCGTGATCGCTGCGTCGAAGGCTGTGTCGCTGTCGGTGCCGCTGGTCGTGCGCATGAAGGGTACCAACGAAGACCTCGGCAAGAAGATGCTGGCCGAGTCGGGCCTGCCCATCATCGCCGCAGACACGATGGCAGAGGCCGCCGAGAAGGTCGTGGCCGCAGCCGCCGGCAAGTAAGCCGCCCGCTGACCCAACCATACGCGAACGCGGGCGGCGCCTCGAAGTACGCAACCGTACGACGGCGCGGCTCGCTGCATAAAAGGATTACAGCATGTCGATTCTGATCAACAAAGACACCAAGGTCATCACTCAGGGGATCACCGGCAAGACCGGCCAGTTCCACACCCGCGGCTGCCGCGACTACGCCAACGGCAAGAACTGCTTCGTCGCCGGCGTGAACCCGAAGAAGGCCGGCGAAGACTTCGAAGGCATTCCCATCTACGCAACCGTCAAGGACGCCAAGGCACAAACCGGCGCAACCGTGTCGGTGATCTACGTGCCGCCCGCAGGCGCCGCCGATGCCATCTGGGAAGCTGTCGAAGCCGAGCTGGACCTCGTGGTCTGCATCACCGAAGGCATCCCCGTGCGCGACATGATGATGGTCAAGGACAAGATGCGTAAGGCCGGCAGCAAGACGCTGCTGCTGGGCCCGAACTGCCCGGGCCTGATCACGCCGGACGAAATCAAGATCGGCATCATGCCGGGTCACATCCACCGCAAGGGCCGCATCGGCGTGGTGTCGCGCTCGGGCACGCTCACGTACGAAGCTGTGGGTCAACTGACCGCGCTGGGCCTGGGCCAATCGTCGGCAGTCGGTATCGGCGGCGACCCGATCAACGGTCTGAAGCACATCGACGTGATGAAGATGTTCAACGACGATCCGGAAACGGACGCCGTGGTCATGATCGGTGAGATCGGCGGTCCGGACGAAGCCAACGCGGCTTACTGGATCAAGGACAACATGAAGAAGCCGGTGGTGGGCTTCATCGCTGGCGTGACCGCGCCTCCGGGCAAGCGCATGGGCCACGCCGGCGCGCTGATCTCGGGCGGTGCCGACACCGCGCAAGCCAAGCTCGACATCATGGAAGAGTGCGGGATCAAGACCACCAAGAACCCGTCGGAAATGGCACGTCTGCTCAAGGCGATGCTGTAATCGACAAGGTTCGAGGTTGTGCGAGAACGGGGGCTTCGGCTCCCGTTTTTGTTTGATCGCGATGCAGCATGCGATCCAGGTATGACATGTGTATAAGCACACAAGACGCTGCAAACCGATTTCCCGCCAACCCGCAAGGACATCTTCGAGAACACTATGGCGCTCACCTCAAGCGCATTCTGGTTCGCTCTTGGCTCCATCATCCTGACCAACATCGTGCTGTCGGGCGACAACGCGGTGGTCATCGCGCTGGCCGCGCGCAACCTGCCCAAGCGTCAGCAGAAGCAGGCCATTTTCTGGGGCAGCGCCGGGGCCATTGTGCTGCGCGTGGTGTTGACCGTGCTGGCCGTCAAGCTGCTTGCGTTGCCATACCTGAAAACGATTGGCGCGGTGCTGCTGGTCTATATCGGCGTGAAGCTGCTGACGGAAGCCGACGAGGAGGCCGCCGATCGCCATCAGCGTGCCGGCCTATGGGCGGCCATCCAAACCATCCTCATCGCCGACTTTGTGATGTCGCTCGATAACGTCGTCGCCGTGGCCGCCGCGGCCGAGAAGGGACCGCCGGGCACGACGTTTCTGCTGCTGGCGCTGGGGCTTGGGTTGTCGGTACCGCTGATCGTATTCGGCAGCACGTTGCTGGTGGGCATCATGGCGCGCTTTCCCGTCATCATCACACTCGGGGCGGCGCTGCTTGGCTATCTGGCGGGCGACATGCTCGTCACCGATCCGATCGATGCGGCGTGGTTTGAGCGCTCGGTGCCGTATCCGGACGTGGTGGTGGGGTGCGTAGGGGCGCTGCTCGTCGTGGGCGTAGGCCGGTGGCTCAGCCGGCGAACGTTGCGCCAGGCCTAATCCGAACGGATCCCCTCGAAAGTAGGTGATGACGGGTTCTGTCCGGAATTCTGTCAAGAACGGTCAGATTTGCGCCGCAAATTTCGACAAAGCGCGCCAGTTTTTTCCCCGAAATATGGTGTGTGCCTTGGCATAGTCCGTGCACGGTGGCCTCCCAACAACAAAATGCCTTTTGGGGAGAGGTCATGGGCTTCAAGCACAGCAAGGGAACAAGGCGGCGGGCGGGCGGTTTTACGCTGATCGAGCTGATGATCGTGGTGGCGATTGTTGGGATTCTGGCGGCGTTGGCGATTCCGGCGTATCAGGACTATACGATTCGGTCGCGGGTGACGGAGGGGTTGGTGATGGCCGCCCAGGCTAAGGCATTGGTGGTGGAGAACGTTGCCAACGCGCAGAGTAGTCTATCAACGGGTTCCGCCTCGATTCCTGCCAGTAAGAACGTAAGTAGCTTGAGCATCAACGGAGGCACTGGTGAAATCACCATCACGTACGCCTCCGCGGTGAGTGGAGCAAACACATATACGCTGGTGTTGACCCCCTACTCAGGCGGTGGATCATCGCCGTTTGCAAACTTGCAGGCCAACATGCCGCCGCCGAACGTTGTCGAATGGGTTTGTTCCGCGGCGGGGAAGCAGTCGCCAGCAGCTACCGTGACAATATCGGCTGCCACCTTGCCGGCCCAGTACGCGCCCTCAGAGTGTCGTTGAATGGGGGCTGCTCGTCGAATCAAAGCGCCCTGAGGGGCGCTTTTCCCTTTTATTGAGAGCGAAAGCCATTTGTGGCTTTGGCGCGCATATTTTGACCAAACGCGTCATATGGTGTCAAAAACTGTCAAGGGCGAGGTTGCTATGACAGCGGATCGCGTCAGTTTTCTTGGCGAAAGGATGGAAATTTGGCTGGCACGGTCCCTGCTCTATGAACCTCGCATCATCCTTAACCAAAATTTTTCCGGGGGAAAATCCATGAAGTCGATGCGTCGTCTGAACAAGCGTGTCCAAAAGGGTTTCACGCTGATCGAACTGATGATCGTGGTCGCGATTATCGGTATTCTCGCTGCTATCGCTATTCCGGCGTATCAGGATTACACGATCCGCGCTCGCGTGACGGAAGGTCTGTCACTGGCTGCGGCAGCTAAGATCACGGTTGCTGACAACGCGGCAAACGCCACCGGCAATTTGTCGACCGGCTATACTGCGCCGTCCAATCTGAAGAACGTGAGTACCATCTCGATTGCTTCGAGTACTGGCGCAATCACGATTGCGTACAATTCGAATGTGGCACCCGCCACCGCAAACACCGTTATCCTGACCCCGTTGGATGGTACGAGCGCTGTCAGCGCAACCACGCCGCCGGCCAATCCGATCAAGTGGGTGTGTCTGACCGCGCAGTCGACGGCCGTTACGAATGCTACGGCTGGTACCCTGCAAAGCAAGTACGCTCCGGCTGAATGCCGTTAAGCGAGTATTTGTAAGTAGTGTGAGAGCGCCTTCGGGCGCTCTTTTTATTTCTCCGGTTACCGCTTTCGTTTCCAAATGCCCCGGTCAAAATTTTTACTACTGCTCGTGTGGTTCGCCGCCGCAGGGTGTTGGGTCATCCCTTTTCTTGTTGCTCGCCACACGTATCCAATCCCCACGTTCTACAGTGAGTTTGTGGCCGCGTGTTGCTGGATCTTGCTCGCTTTGAACACCCTGGGGTTCAGTTGGAAAAGCAAAGAAGGGCTGCCACGTATCGCTCTGGCTCCCATTGCGCTGAGTTTGGTGCTTTTGGTGCAACTGGTGGTTGCGACACCGCTCAATCCCTTTTTCTCATTTGTCGCATGTGTCTTCCTACTCGCGGCAGCCGTAGCTTGCGGTTTGGGCGCGCGTTGCAGGGCGGTCCCAGGCGTATTGGAAGCCATCGCAGGGGGCCTGATCCTTGGGGGCCTGGCGACATTCGCGATCGAGTTGATTCACCTGTTTCGTGTCTCCGGGCTTCCTGAAGCCATTTTTGGCATGGCGCCCGAGGGAGCCGCGCGTCGGATGTGGGGCAATCTGAATCAACCAAATCACGTAGCTTCCTACCTGTCATGCAGCATTGCCGCATGCCTCTTCTTTCAGCATGGCGCGCGATCACTTGGTCGGCGTAGTTTTCTGAGCGTTCTGATTTTTATCTTTTTGTTCGGAATGGCTCTCACGGTGTCTCGTATGGCCTGGCTGCACGTCATTGCCATCGGGGCGTTTGCTGGTTGGTACAGGGCATCTTCAAAGTTTGGGCATCGTCGCTGGCTTAGTCTTGTTTTGCCAGCGGTGACATTGGCAATCGCCTATCAGCTATGCAATTGGCTGATGGACTATGGCAACGTCATTTTTCAATGGGGGCTGCCGACCTCGTTGGGCGAGCGTATGCAGCAAGGCGCTGGTTTACGCCCACTCCTGTGGAACCACGCATGGCACATGTTCCTCTCTCATCCGTGGCTTGGTGCAGGGTGGGGTGACTACGCGTGGAACCAGTACGTTCAGACTGACCTGCTCGGCCATGTCGAGATGTCATTGAACGCGCACAACATCGTGCTGGACCTGCTGGCCAAAGTCGGCGTGGCTGGGCTATTGGCGGTCGTGCTGCCAGCTGTGGGGTTGATCCGACTTGTATGGAAATCCAAGATGGCGCCTGGGCCCGCTTTTCTGTGGTCCCTGGTTGCGGTATTGGGTATCCACGCGATGCTTGAATACCCACTGCATTACCTCTATTTCTTGTTGCCGTTTTCTTTTGTGCTGGGCTATCTCGACACCCGAGCGATGCGCTTCCCTTCCCCGAGCATGGCGTGGGTTTTGAGCGGTGTGGTCGTAGTGTGCGCTAGCGCGTTGCTTCCACGTATGTGGGCCGACTATAGCTCTGTGGAGCGACTTTACTACGCACCCCAAGGCTTAAGCAAGGAACTGCCGATTTATCAGCAGAGCGGTCAGATGCTCTTGGTTCCGTATGCTACTTTGGCCATTGCCATCAATTCGGTAATTACACCAGAAATGGCACCTGTAATGGCCGCCCTGGAGCGCCAGGCGACGCAGTTCTATCCTGGTGCCGGTACCTCGCAGCGGTATGCCTTAGCGTTGGCAATGCAAGGGAAAACCGCAGAGGCCGTGGTACAGGTACGTCGGTTCCACAATCAATACTGGATCGACTATGCGTCGCAGTCATCGGTGCTTACTCAAGCGTGCTCTCGAAATGTTGATCATCTAAAGGCATTTTGTACTCAACTCAGAGCAGAGGGTTTACTTGTCGGTGCCAATTGATATCTGCTGCAATGGCCGAATGAATCAGATGCCTCACTGAGGTGTCTTTTTGGCGTGTGCAATAAAATAGACGAATTTTGTGAAAATGAGTTATAGCTCAAGGCAATAGGCAATTGATTCGCTACTCTCTTTCCACCTCATTGATTTCAATGAGGTGTTATTTGCTTCCGGAGGAGAGAAATGCAGTTACATTGCCAGCTCAACGTGCGACACCAGAGCGGTTTTACTTTGATCGAGTTGATGATCGTCGTCACGATTGTCGGTATTCTGGCCGCGATCGCTGTGCCGGCCTATCAAGACTACGTCACACGCGCGCGCGTCAGCGAGGGATTGGCCCTAGCCGCCTCGGCCAAGACCACTGTGGCAGAGAACGCCAGCGCAGGTGTGCCGTTCGACCAAGGTTTCGCTTCCGATACAAAAGCCACTCGCTACGTCCAGGCCAAGGGCATCGTGATCAGTCAAAAGACTGGCGAAATTCAGATCAAATACACGGATTCGGTGGCGAAAGACGGTGAAAACGTCTTGGTACTTAAGCCGACAACCCATGACGAGGCTATGAGCGGATCAAGCGCGAGCAGCGTTCGGCCCATAGGTCCGATTCGCTGGGATTGCTATGCAAAGGACGCCACTGTCAGAGCCGGGACGGCGGACCTTGAGACGAAGCCGTCGCTGGCGGCAAACGTTGCTCCTGCAGAATGCCGCTAATTTAATCGCGAAATCATGAGAGCGCCGTCGGCGCTCTCTGTTCTTTCTAATCCGCCACCCAATCCCCCGACTTCCCCCCATGCTTTTCCAATAGCCGCACATCCCCAATCACCATCCCGCGATCCACAGCCTTACACATGTCGTAGATCGTCAGCAGTCCCACCTGCACCGCAGTCAGCGCCTCCATCTCAACGCCAGTCTGCCCGCGCGTCTCAGCCCGAACCGTACAGCGGACAGTGCTTGCGGCCTCATCCAAGGCAAACTCGACCCCCACCTTCGTCAACGCCAACGGATGACACAACGGAATCAAATCCGACGTCCGCTTTGAGCCTTGAATCGCAGCAACGCGCGCAATCCCCAGCACATCGCCTTTCTTGGCATTGCCATCGCGCACCAGCGCAAACGTCTCGGGCAGCATGCGGATCGTGCCGGTGGCCACGGCCACGCGGTGCGTGACGGCCTTGTCGCCGACGTCGACCATATGGGCTTGTCCGGCGGAATCGAAGTGGGTGAGTTGCGACATGAGTGACAGCGCGTTTTGCGGGGCAGGGTACGAAGCGTTTTATGATAGCAAGCACCCGGCTTGCGGCGATGTTGCCGCGCTGATTCCGCTCTCCGTGCTTTCCGTATGACGCTTTCCCTTTTTCGGCCGCGCGTCCGCAAGCTGACGGCCGCTGTGTTGTTGTCGACGTGGCTGGCGCCCCTGCCGTTGCCTGTGCTGGCGCAGGCGTCCGCGCCGGCGGCTTCGATCAACGCTGGGCTGGGTTCTGCCGGGGCAGCCGATCAGGTGCAGAGCAACCTGAATCGCAGCGTACAGATCGGCCGGCAGTCTCCGTATTTGCCGAAGGAGCCGAGCGTCATTGACGCGCCGACGTACGAGTTGCCGGATATGGGCGATCCGTCGACGGCGTCGCTGTCGCCCGAGATGGAGCGGCGCCTGGGCGACCGCGTGATGCGCCAGATCCGCCGCGATCCGGATTTCGTACCCGATCCGCTTATCACCGACTACCTCAACACCATCGGCTACAAGCTGATCGAAGCGGCGCGCCGTCAGCATGTGGCGGGCAGCACGTCGGCGTCGAGCTTCGAGTTGTTTGCGGTGCGGGATCCGGGCATCAACGCGTTTGCGTTGCCGGGCGGTTACATCGGCGTGAACACGGGTACGTTGGTCGCGACCGAGAGTGAATCGGAGCTGGCCTCGGTGCTCGGCCACGAAATCGGTCACGTGCTGCAGCGGCATATTGCGCGCGGTATCGATAAATCGGGCGAGTCGATGTGGATTGCGCTGGCGTCGATCCTGCTGGCCGGTCTGGCGGCCACCAAGAGCGGTGACGCCGCGCAGGCCCTGGCGATGGGCGGGCAGGCGGCGGCGGTGTCGAACCAGCTCGCGTTCTCGCGCGGCGCGGAGCGCGAGGCCGATCGCGTCGGTTTCACGCTGCTCACGGGCGCGGGCTACAACCCGGACGGCATGCCGGACTTCTTCCGTCGCCTGCAGCGCGTCACGAACATTGCCGATACGGGCGTGATTCCCGGCTATGCGCGCACCCACCCGCTGACCGGCGAGCGCATCGCCGACATGGAGGACCGCGCGCGTGGCTTGCCGCATCCGCGCCAACCGCGTCGCCCGGAATTTGGTTTTGCGAAGGTGCGTGCGCGCGTGCTGCAGGAAACGTCGACGAGCGGCTATATCGACGTGCGCAACGCGATGCGCTCGCAGCTGTCGTCAGCGCCGGATGCGCCGGTCGAGAAGCGCGCAGCCTTGTGGTACGGCGTGGCAGTTGCCAATCAGATGGCGGGGCGGCTGGATGACGCTGAACAAGCGCTGCAGGAAGCGCGACGTCTGTACGGCAACATTCCCGGCATCACGTCGGGCAGCGTCGAGCTGGATGTCACCGCCATCGAACTGGCACGCGCGCGTAACCGTGCGCCCGAGGCGCTGACGTTGGCACGCGCGGCGCTGGCTGCGTATCCGCTGTCGCGCGCGGTGGGCATCACCTATGCGCAAACGCTGCTCTCGGCCGGCCGGACCGATGACGCGATTCCCTATCTGAAAGACAAGACCCGCGAAGACACTGCCCAGCCGATCTGGTGGGACATGCTCGCCCGGGCTTACGCCGACAAGGGCAAGCGCGTTGAGCAGCATCGCGCGCTGGCGGAGAAATACGCGCGGGATGGGGCGTGGGGATCGGCTGTGGAGCAACTGAAGCTCGCCCGCGATGCGGGGGATGCGGATTTCTACACGCTATCCGAAGTCGATGCGCGCTTGCACCAGATGGAGCGGCAATACCGGGAAGAGAAGGCGGAAGACAAGGCGCTGCCGAAGTAGAGCCGGTGGGCCTATCGCGGCTATTCCGCTGGCCGCGCAACGAAGCCATAGCGCTTTGCGACTTCCGCGCGCGCAATCGGCTCAATGTCGAATGTCCGGTCACCCAGCGTCAGCGGTCCCAGCGCGGCTCCGCACGCCTCTCCGTGCCAGTGGGCCAACGAAGAAAACGGCTCCAGGTCATGGTCGTGCAGCAGGGCGATGGTTTCCTCTGCTTCGTATCCGCCCACGTAACCGGGCAGCAGCACGCTGCCTTGTTCGTCGACAAAGCAGCCGGTCGGCGAGAACGCAGCGCCTGTGGTGGTCGTGAACGCTGGCAGCGCGCCATCGGCCGACAGCCGCGCCACCCAGGGCGTGTAATCGAGTTCGACAAACACGCGCTGTGGCCCGTTCTGGAAGAACCAGCGTCCAGCATCGTCATGCGCGTAGTTGCGCACGATGAAGTCGATGAGCGCCGTGTGGCGAATCGGCTCGCCGGAGAGTTTGTTGGCCTGCGCATATTCGTTGCGCATGCGCCATTGGCCGCGCCGATCCAGCGCCAGCCAGCCAAAGCAATTCGGCACGTTCGGCCACTTGGCCATGGCCTGGCGGACGATGTCATCCATGAGCATCCTCCGCGTTGGCTTGGCGGCCCAGCACATCATCGAAAAAGCGCAGGACGCGTGCAGGCATCCAATCGACGCGACCCGTCTTGCCATGACGCAGCAGGAAGCCGACGTGGCCGCCGTGCAGCGGCTGGTCCAGCGTGATGTCGGGTGACACGTCGGCCACGCCCGGCAGATGCTGTCCGGGCAGGAACGGATCATTGCGTGCGTTCAGCACCAGCGCCGGCACACGCACGTCACGCAGCACGGGCTTCGACGAGGCGCGCGTCCAGTAGTCGAGCACGTCGCGAAAACCGTGCAGCGGCGCGGTGACGAGGTTGTCGAATTGGCCCAACGTGCGCGTGGCCATCATGGCGTCGCGGTCGTACAGGCCGGGGTGCTGGTCGAGCTTCGCATTGGCCTTGGCTTTGAGCGTGCGCAGGAACATGCGCGTGTAGACCATGTTGAAGCCTTTGGACAGCGCTGCGCCGCCGGCGCGCATGTCCAGCGGTGCGGAAACCGTCGCAGCCGCGGTCACGTAGCGGGCATCGGTGCCGTGTTCGCCCAGGTAGCGCAGCAGCGCATTGCCGCCCAGCGAGATGCCGACAACCAGCAGCTTGCGGCCCTGCGGCTGGCAAACCGTCCGGTACAGGCGTTCGAGGATCCACGCGATCTCGGCGCCATCGCCGCAGTGGTACATGCGCGGCGCGAGGTTCATCTCGCCCGAGCACCCGCGAAAGTGCGGAATGACGCCCAGCCAGCGGCGGCCGCGCAGCGCGTCCATCAGCAGCCGCGCGTAATGGCTGCGTGAATCGCCCTCCAGGCCGTGGAACATGACGACGAGCGGCGCGTGCGCGTCGGTCTCGTGTGTGGTCCAGTCGAGGTCGATGAAGTCGTGGTCGGGCGTGTCCCAGCGTTCACGCCGATACGCAATCCGAGGAAAGCGCCACAGGCGCGCGGGCACGATCGTCTGCGCATTGCCGCCGATCAGCCACCACGGCGAGCGGAACGCGTGCGGCTCGAACGGCCCTGCCAGCAGGGCGCTCAGATTCAGTTCAAGGGGAGTGGCGTGGCGAGACGGATGGGTCATCGAAAGAGACGGCGGCCACGCCGAGCGCGGCAGCTTAGTGCAGAGAGTGCGTGACGCTTGCGATGGACGCAGCCACGCGTTCTTCGGCGGCCTGGCTGGAATGCACATGGGCGATACGCCAGCCTTCGTGGTTCTGCATCAGGACGTAGGTCGTGTGCACGTAAAGATCAGCCTCGGTGGCGGTGGCCGAGAAGCGCAGCGCTTCCGTGGCTTCGAAGATCGACACGCCCAGGGACGAATGCACCTGTTGCGAAAGGCATTCGATCCAGACCGGGTTCTTCTCGACCAGCGCATCGAGGCAGCCGCGCAGCTGCTCGTGGCCGTGCAGGCGCTGGCCGTCCGGCAGGATGAAGCTCACCGAATCCTCGTCGAGCCACAGCTTGAGCGCGCCATCGGCATCGCGGCGCTTAAGCGCATCGCGATAGGCTTCGAGGATGTCCTCGGCGGCTTCGAACAGGCGGGCAAATCGTGGCATGGCGATGAAAGTTGAGGAGAGCGTGTTACTGCGGCTGCAGCAGCCGGCGCAATTCATGAAACACCATCTCGGGGCCGATGTCGCGCAGGCAGCGCAAGTGGCCCAGCGGGCATTCGCGTGCAAAGCACGGGCTGCACTCCAGATGGAGCCACATGATACTCGCAGCGGGCGACAGCGGCGGCGTGTGGCGGGGGTCGCTGGAGCCGAATACGGCCACCTGCGGGCGTCCCAGGGCAGCCGTTACGTGCATCAGGCCGGAGTCGTTGCAGATGGCGGCTTCGGCGCGGGCAAGCAGTTCGATCGCCTCGTCGAGCGAGGTTTCGCCGCACAGGTTGCGCACGAACGGCGCGCGCTCGACGATGGCGTTGGCCATGTCGCGGTCCTTGCCTGAACCGAGCGCAACGATCTGCGCGTACGGGAACGAGCGGCGCAGCATCTGCGCCAGCTCTGCGAAATGCTCGGCCGGCCAGCGCTTGGCCGGGCCGTATTCCGCGCCGGGGCAGAAGGCAATCAGCCGCGCGTTGCCCGGAATGCCGAACTTGGCGGACGTGGCGGCCACGCGCTGCACATCGACGTCCAGCTTCGGATCGGGCAGCGTGTCGGGCAGCTTGGCGTGCGGCTTGAAAGCCAGCGCCGCGTAGTGCTGCACCATCGGCGGACGCGCGTTCTTGGGCGGATTCGGGTAGCGCACGTTCAGCACGCCCAGGCGCGACTCGCCTTTGTAGCCGATGCGCAGCGGAATGCCGGCCAGCCACGGGATCAGCGCGCTCTTGAACGAATTCGGCAGGACGTACGCTGCATCGAACGTTTCGCCCTTGAGCTGCTGGGCGAACATCGTGCGGCTGCCGAGCTGCAGCTTGCCGTGGGCGAGTTCGGTCGGCAGCACGCGGGCGATTTCCGGCATGCGCGCGAGCACGGGCGCCACCCATTTCGGGGCGATCGCGTGGATCTGCGCGCGCGGGTGCCGCGCCTTGAGTTGCGCGAACAGCGGCTGCGCCATCAGCGCATCACCGATCCAGTTGGGGGCGACGACGAGAATCTTGCGCATCATCGAATCGCCAGGCGAGTGCGGCGACCGGTGTACTGCAGGTGAATCGGGCTCAATGGTGGCCCTTCAGTTCAACGCCGGCAGCGAGCTTGTAGACAGTGCCGCAGTACGGGCACTTGGCTTCGCCAGTGTCGGCGATGTCGAGGAACACGCGCGGGTGATAGTTCCAGGCCGGCGTTTTGGCGGTCGGGCAGTGCAGCGGCAGGTCGTCTGCGCCGATTTCGATCGTGGGTGCGGTTTGCGTGGTCATGGTGAGTGAGGAATGCCGGCGCGGTCTGAGCAGGTCAGCCACGCCGTGATATGGGCCGCAGGTTCAAGAACCGACAAAGGCGAAATTGTAAGGGGTGGGCGCAGGCGCGCCAACGCCGATTGTTGCAGTGCGTGGCGCCCGGCATGAATCGTTCCATTGGTCCGACGCGCGCGCTTTGTCGTTAAGCGGATGCTTAACATCAAAAGTATAATCGTGTGTTTCCTACGAGCCACCCATGTCGCCCCCGACGTTCCTGCGCGCCCGCGCTGCCGGCTGCCCCTGCCCGGCGCCTCAAAAAGAGTCTGATTCGCCACTTTTGGGGGCGCCATGGCGCTAGTCCGCTGGGCGGCGGCATTGCAGCGCCGCTGGGAGGCCATTGATCCAGCAGAACGCGCGGGCTTCTTTGCCGGCGTGCGCGCCTATATGCCGTCGATGCCGCCGGTGCTCACCTGGGGGCTGGTGACTGGCGTGGCGATGAGCAAGTCGGTGCTCACCATCCCGCAGGCCATCGGCATGACGATCTTCGTGTATGCCGGGTCGTCGCAGCTGGCGGTGCTGCCGCTGTTGGCAGCGGGATTGCCGATCTGGACGGTGCTGCTGACGGCGTTCATTGTGAACGTGCGCTTCATCATCTTCAGCGCCGGGCTGATGCAGCATTTCGGGCATCTGCCGTTCATGCGGCGCGTGGTTCTGGGTGTGTTCAACGGCGATCTGCCGTTCGTGCTGTTCACTCAGCAGTACCCCTCGGCCGCGCCTCAGGCGGGCAAGGAGGGCTATTACTGGGGCATGGTCCTGCTGAGCTTCGTGGGCTGGCAGGTGTCGTCCATCCTGGGCATCGTCGCGGCGAGCCTGTTTCCTGATGCGTGGGGCCTGGCGCTGGCCGGGACGCTTGCGCTCATTCCTGTCATGGTGTCGACCATTCGTAGCCGTGCCACGCTCATGGCGGTGGCTGTGGCGGCGGTGCTGGCGCTGGTTGCCTTCAAGCTGCCGTATCGATTGAGCCTCGTGATTGCCGTCACCGGCGCGATGGCCGCCGGCCTGGCGGCAGACGAAGCGGCCGCGCGCCTGCAATGGCAGCGCCGACGGGCCGCGCAGGCGACAGCTGACGAGGACGACGCATGAGCGCGCTGGAAATCTGGCTGGTCATTGCCGGCATGACCGTGGTGACCATCGTCACGCGTTCCTTGTTCCTGATCGTGGGCAACCGCATGACCCTGCCTACCCGCGTGCAGCACGCGCTGCGCTTTGCGCCGGCTGCCGCGCTCGTCGCCATCGTGCTGCCCGACCTCCTCTGGAATCAGGGGCACTTCGACGCGAGCTGGACCAACCCGCGCCTGATGGCTGGCGTTGCCGCCACCGCGTTCTACGTTGCGACGCGGCGCATGCTCGGCATGATCTTCGTCGGCATGGGCGTTTTTACCGTGCTGCGTCTCTGGGGATGAACATGTCGGCTTCCAATCGCAACGGCGTGATCTTCGCGTTTCTGGCCTACACGATGTGGGGCCTGTTTCCGCTGTACTTCAAGCTGCTCAAGGCGGTGTCGCCGGTCGAGATTCTTTCGCACCGGGTGATCTGGTCATTGGCGGTGATGGTGGTGATCCTGCTCGTGAAGCGGCACGGCGCTTGGTTGTGGGCGTTGCGCAAGCAACCGCGGGTGGTGGGGCGCTACGCCGCCAGCACCAGCCTGTTGGCCGCCAACTGGCTGACCTACATCTGGGCGGTCAATCACGACCATGTGCTGGAAGCCAGCCTCGGATATTTCATCAACCCGCTCGTGGTGGTGATGCTGGCCGCGCTGGTGCTGGGCGAGCGGCTGCGGCCGGTGCAGTGGGTCTCGGTGGCGCTGGCCGCCGCGGGCGTGGCATGGCTGACGTGGCAGGCTGGCACGCTGCCGTGGATCGCCCTGGCGCTGGCGTTTTCGTTTGGGTTCTACGGTTTGCTGCGCAAGACTTCGCCGCTGGGTGCGCTGGAAGGGCTGACGCTGGAAACGCTGCTGCTGTTTCCGCTGGCGCTGGCCTACCTCGGCTGGCTGGCTTCGCAGCATCAGAACGCCTTCCTGGCCGCATCGCCGGGCACGCAGCTGCTCCTGGCGCTGGCCGGCCCGCTGACGGCGCTGCCGCTGCTGCTGTTTGGTGCCGGCGCGCGGCGTATCCCGCTGTCGCTGCTGGGTTTGCTGCAGTACGTGAGCCCGACGCTGCAGCTGCTGCTCGGCGTCTGGCTCTATAACGAGCCGTTTGCGGGCCCCAAGGTGGCCGGCTATGTGCTGATCTGGGCAGGTCTGGCCGTGTATTCGGCCGAAAGCTGGATGCAACTGCGCCGCCGCACGCCGCTGCCGGCGTAGACCCCGCCAATCGGCCTCGGCAAGACGGCCGAGCCCGGAGGACTCCGCCGAGAAACGCACGTTTTGACCAGGCGCATCGGGTAAAATCGTTGTTTTCCGCGATTTCTTCCGAAGCTGCCATGCCTCACGTCCTGCGTCTGTCCGATCTCATCTCCGAAGGAAAGCTTGCCGGTAAGCGCGTGTTCATCCGCGCCGACCTCAACGTGCCGCAAGACGATGCCGGCAACATCACCGAAGACACGCGCATCCGCGCTTCCGTGCCGGCCGTCAAAGCCGCGCTGGACGCCGGCGCCGCCGTCATGGTGACCTCGCACCTGGGCCGCCCGACCGAGGGCGAATTCAAGCCGGAAGATTCGCTCGCACCGGTTGCCAAGCGCCTGTCCGAACTACTCGGCCGTGACGTGAAGCTCGTCCAGAACTGGGTGGATGGCGTGGAGGTCGCGCCCGGCCAGGTCGTGCTGCTGGAAAACTGCCGCGTGAACAAGGGCGAGAAGAAGAACAGCGACGAACTGGCCCAGAAGATGGCCAAGCTGTGCGACGTGTACGTCAACGACGCCTTCGGCACCGCGCACCGCGCGGAAGCCACCACCCACGGCATCGCCAAGTTCGCTCCCGTCGCGTGCGCAGGCCCGCTGCTGGCTGCCGAACTGGACGCGCTGGGCAAGGCGCTGGGCCAGCCGGCCCGTCCTCTGGTGGCCATCGTGGCCGGCTCGAAGGTGTCGACCAAGCTGACCATCCTGAAATCGCTGGCCGACAAGGTCGACAACCTGATCGTGGGCGGCGGCATTGCCAACACGTTCATGCTGGCCGCCGGCCTGAAGATCGGCAAATCGCTGGCGGAAGCCGACCTTGTGGGCGATGCCAAGGCCATCATCGAGATGCTGGCGGCGCGCGGCGCGTCGGTACCCATTCCCGTTGACGTGGTGTGCGCCAAGGAATTCAGCGCCACCGCGGCCGCTACCGTCAAGGACGTGGCCGATGTGGCCGACGACGACATGATCCTCGACATCGGCCCGAAGACGGCTGCGCAACTGGCCGAACAACTGAAGAGCGCCGGCACCATCGTCTGGAACGGCCCGGTCGGCGTGTTCGAGTTCGACCAGTTCGGCAATGGCACCAAGGTGCTGGCCGAGGCGATTGCTGCCTCGTCGGGTTTCTCGATTGCCGGCGGCGGCGACACGCTGGCGGCCATCGCCAAGTACAACATTGCCGACAAGGTGGGCTATATCTCCACCGGCGGCGGTGCGTTCCTCGAGTTCCTGGAAGGCAAGACGCTGCCGGCCGTCGAAATCCTGGAGCAACGCGCGCAGAACCAGGCCGCTGTGGCCTGACGCAAACGCCGCCAACATCCCCACCACAACAACGAGACACTGCCGCCCATGACCCGCGCTACCAAGATCGTCGCAACGCTCGGCCCCGCGTCCAGCACGCAGGAAGTCCTGACCCGCATGATCGCTGCGGGGGTCGACGTGGTGCGGCTGAACTTCTCGCACGGCGCGGCGCAAGACCACATCGATCGCGCGCAGCTGGTGCGCGAAGTCGCGCGCTCGGTGGGCCGCGAGGTGGCCATCATGGCCGACCTGCAGGGCCCGAAGATCCGTGTCGGCAAGTTCGAGAACGGCAAGATCACGCTCGAACCGGGCGATCGCTTCACGCTCGACGCCCGCTGCGAGCTGGGCAACCAGGAGCGCGTCGGCCTCGACTACAAGGAACTGCCGCGCGACGTGGGCCCCGGCGATCTGCTGCTGCTCAACGACGGCCTGATCGTTCTGCAAGTCGAGCGCGTGGTGGGCGAAGAGATCGAGACCATCGTCAAGATCGGCGGCGATCTGTCCAACAACAAGGGCATCAACCGCCAGGGCGGCGGGCTGTCGGCACCGGCGCTGACCGCCAAGGACATGGAAGACATCAAGACCGCGATGGCGCTGGGCGCCGATTACGTCGCGGTCAGCTTCCCCAAGAACGCGACCGACATGGAAATGGCGCGCCAACTGGCCGCTGTGGCCGGCGCGCCGCATAACCACAAGACCCGCATGATCGCCAAGATCGAGCGTGCCGAGGCCATTCGCCCCGGCGTGCTCGAAGAGATCCTGGCCGCCTCCGACGGCATCATGGTCGCGCGTGGCGACCTGGCCGTGGAAGTCGGCAACGCGGCCGTGCCGGCGCTGCAGAAGCGCATGATCAAGCTGGCCCGTGAAACCAACAAGCTGGCCATTACCGCCACGCAGATGATGGAATCGATGATCGTCAACCCGGTGCCGACGCGCGCCGAGGTGTCGGACGTCGCCAACGCCGTGCTCGACGGCACCGACGCCGTGATGCTGTCGGCGGAAACGGCGGCCGGCCGCTACCCGGTCGAGACCATCGAAGCCATGGCGGCCATCTGCGTGGAAGCCGAGAAGTCGCAAACCGTGCATCTGGATGCGGACTTCCTCGACCAGACGTTCAGCCGCATCGACCAGTCGATCGCCATGGGCGCGCTGTTCACGGCGCACCACCTGCAAGTCAAGGCGATTGCCGCGCTCACCGATTCGGGCGCCACGGCGCTCTGGATGAGCCGCCACGGCATCAACATTCCCATTTATGCGATGACGCCCAACGTGGCATCGCAGCGCAAGATGGCCCTGTACCGCAACGTGCAGTCGCTCCCGCTGGCGAACAGCACCGATCGCGACGAAGCGCTGCACCAGGCCGAAGAACTGCTGGTCGCGCGCGGCGTCGTGCAGCGCGGCGACTTCATCGTCCTGACCGTCGGCGAGCCGATGGGCCAGGCTGGCGGCACCAACACGCTCAAGATTGTTCGCGTCGGCATGCACTGACGCCCACGACGGAACGCCGTTTGCTACGTCTTTCAGATGCCCACGCGTTCCAGAGACCGAATACAGATCGATCCATAGGAGAAAACCATGCCACTCGTCTCGATGCGCCAACTGCTGGACCACGCCGCTGAAAACGGCTACGGCCTGCCGGCATTCAACGTGAACAACCTGGAGCAAGTCCAGGCCGTGATGGAAGCTGCCAAGGAAGCCGGCGCACCCGTCATCCTGCAAGCCAGCGCAGGCGCCCGCAAATACGCCGGCGAATCGTTCATCAAGCACCTGATCCAGGCCGCTGTCGAGGCTTATCCGGAGATCCCGCTGGTCATGCACCAGGATCACGGCCAAAGCCCGGCCATCTGCCAGGGCGCCATCGACCTGGGCTTCGGCTCGGTCATGATGGACGGCTCGCTGCGCGAAGACGGCAAGACGCCCGCCGATTTCGACTACAACGTCGACGTGACGCGCCGCGTGGTCGAGATGGCCCACAAGGTCGGCGTGACTGTTGAAGGCGAACTCGGCTGCCTGGGCTCTCTGGAAACCGGCATGGCTGGCGAGGAAGATGGCATCGGCGCCGAGGGCAAGCTCGACCACTCGGCCCTGCTGACCGATCCGGAAGAAGCGGCGCAGTTCGTCAAGGCGACGCAGCTCGACGCGCTGGCCATCGCCATCGGCACCAGCCACGGCGCCTACAAGTTCTCGCGCAAGCCCACCGGCGACATCCTGGCGATCAGCCGTGTGAAGGAAATCCACGCGCGCATCCCGAACACCCACCTGGTGATGCACGGCTCGTCGAGCGTGCCGCAAGAGCTGCTGGCCATCATCAACCAGTACGGTGGCAAGATGAAGGAAACCTACGGCGTGCCCGTCGAGGAAATCCAGGAAGCCATCAAGTACGGCGTGCGCAAGATCAACATCGACACCGACATCCGCCTGGCAATGACGGGCGCGGTGCGCAAGTTCCTGGCCGAAAACCCGGACAAGTTCGACGCCCGCGAATGGCTCAAGCCGGCGCGCGAAGCCGCCAAGCAAATCTGCAAGGCGCGGTATATCCAGTTCGGCTGCGAAGGTCAGGCCGGCAAGATCAAGCCGATCGGCCTGTCGGTGATGGCGCAGAAGTACCAAAGCGGCGATCTGGCGCAAGTGGTGCAATAAGCATTTCGCGTCACATTTAGCAAACGGCTGGCACTGCGCCAGCCGTTTTGCATTGCATGGGTCACCGCATGGGCCACGTATAATGCTGGCCTTCCACGTTTTCTTATCTCCTCCCGGGTTCCGCCGTGTCCGCCGCATCTAACAACCCCGCTGCATCCTCCGCCCTTTACGAATCGTCGATCACCAGCCTGCCGTTGCTCGGCCGCGGCAAGGTGCGCGAGAACTACGCTGTCGGCGACGACAAGCTGCTGATGGTCACCACCGACCGCCTCTCGGCGTTTGACGTGATTCTCGGCCAGCCGATTCCGGATAAGGGCCGTGTGCTCGCGCAGATGTCGGATTTCTGGTTCAACAAGCTGCGCCACATCGTGCCAACGCACGAGACCGGCATCGCCCCGGAAACCGTGGTGGCCCCGAATGAAGTCGACCAGGTGCGCGGCCGCGCGATTGTGGTCAAGCGCCTGAAGCCGATCCTGGTGGAAGCCGTGGTGCGCGGCTACCTGGCCGGCAGCGGCTGGAAGGATTACCAAGCGACCGGCGCCGTCTGCGGCGTGCATCTGGCCCCTGGCCTGCAGAACGCGCAGAAGCTGCCCGAGCCGATCTTCACCCCCGCCGCCAAGGCGGAGATGGGCGAGCACGACGAGAACATCTCCTTCGACGAAGTCGAACGCCGCATCGGCCCGGACCTCGCCGCGCAGATCCGCGATGTGAGCATCCGCCTGTACAAGGAAGCCTCCGACTTTGCCGCCACGCGCGGCATCATCATCGCCGACACCAAGTTCGAGTTCGGCCTGGACGAAAACGGCACGCTCACGCTGATGGACGAGGCGCTGACCGCAGACTCGTCGCGCTTCTGGCCGGCCGATTCGTACCAGGTCGGCACAAACCCGCCGTCGTTCGACAAGCAGTTCGTGCGCGACTGGCTCGAAGCCGTGCGCATTGACGGCAAGCCCTGGCCGAAGACTGCGCCGGCGCCGCAGCTGCCTGCCGACGTGATCGAAAAAACCGCTGACAAATACCGCGAAGCGCTGACCTGCCTGACCGGTGAATCCCTGCGTTAAACCGGAGCGATGACAATGACCGCACAGCAATCCGCTCCGCTCGTTGGCGTGGTGATGGGCTCCAGCTCCGACTGGGAAGTGATGCGCCACGCTGTCGACATGCTCACGCAGTTCGGCATTCCGTTCGAGGCGCAGGTCGTCTCGGCGCACCGCATGCCGGACGACATGTTCCGTTACGCCGAAGCCGCACGCGGCCGCGGTCTGCGCGCCATCATTGCCGGTGCTGGCGGGGCAGCGCACCTGCCGGGCATGATCGCCGCGAAGACGATCGTGCCGGTGTTCGGCGTGCCGGTGCCGTCCAAGTACCTGCGCGGCGAAGACTCGCTGCTCTCCATCGTGCAGATGCCCAAGGGCATTCCGGTGTCGACATTCGCGATTGGCGAAGCCGGTGCGGCCAACGCAGCGCTGGCCGCCATCGCCACCATCGCCACCACCGACTCGGCCCTGGCCGACAAGCTCGAAGCCTTCCGCGCGCAGCAGACCGAAGTTGCACGCGGCATGACGCTCCCTGTGCACGGCGCCTAAGTAACCTACGACCCGATTCATGGCCGACGACCTGAACCCGCGCCTGGCGCAAGCCCACACCGCGGAATCCCGCGCGCTGAACGTTCCCAACGCGATCCTGCCCGATGCCTGGCTTGGCATGCTCGGCGGTGGCCAGCTCGGCCGCATGTTCACGCACGCCGCGCAGGCCATGGGCTATAAGGTCTGCGTGCTCGATCCGGACCCGAACAGCCCGGCCGGCACCATCGCCGAGCGCCACCTGTGCGCCGGCTATACCGACGAAGCCGCATTGGCCGAGATGGCTGCGCTCTGTCCGGCCGTCACGACCGAATTCGAGAACGTGCCGGCCATGGCGCTCGACCGCCTGGAGCAGCTCGGCGCGTTCGTTGCGCCGCGTGCCAACTGCGTCTCGATCGCGCAGAACCGCATCGCCGAGAAAAAATTCTTCGCGCTGTGCGCCGCACGCACCGGCATCCACCCCGCACCGAGCTGGGTGATCGAGCACGAAGCCGACATCGAACAACTGCCCGCCGACCTGTTGCCCGGCATTCTGAAGATTGCGCGCATGGGCTACGACGGCAAGGGCCAGGCGCGCGTCTCGACGGTGGAAGAGCTGCGCGCAGCCTGGGCCGCCATGCAGCACGTGCCGTGCGTGCTGGAAAAGATGCTGCCGCTGGCCTACGAAGTGTCTGTATTGGCCGCCCGCGGCGCCGATGGCAGCACGGCCACGTGGCCGCTGGCAGAGAACGCGCACCGTGACGGCATCCTGTTTTCGACGATCATGCCGTCGCGCAGCGTGTCGGACGACATTGCCACGCGCACCCGCGCCGCCGCCGCGATGATTGCCGAAGAAATGGGCTACGTCGGCGTGCTGTGCATCGAGTTCTTTGTGCTGCAGGACGGGTCGCTGGTCGCCAACGAAATGGCGCCGCGTCCGCACAACTCCGGCCACATCACCATGGATGTGTGCGAGACGAGCCAGTTCGAGCAGCAGGTGCGCGCCATGGCCCGCCTGCCGCTGGGCAGCACGCGGCAGCATTCACCGGGGCGCATGCTGAATGTGCTGGGCGATGTGTGGTTCGAATACGGCCTGGAACGTACGCCCGCGTGGCACGAGGTGATGGGCCACAGCGGCGCGAAGGTCCACCTGTATGGCAAGGCCGATGCGCGCCCGGGCCGCAAGATGGGCCACGTGAACTGCGTCGGCACCTCGCCGGAAGTGGTGGACGAAGCGTTCCGCCACGCCGCGCACGTGCTCGGTTTGCAGCCGGACTGATTGCGGGCTTCATCATGCACAACTCGACCAACCCCTACGTCATGCCATCGCGCGAACGCCTCGAAGAGGCCGCGCGCAGGCTGGAGGCGGGCGAGCTGGTCGCCTTCCCGACCGAGACCGTGTACGGACTCGGCGCCGATGCCGAAAGCCCACAGGCCATCGCCAAGATCTATGCGGCCAAGGGCCGGCCGTCCAATCACCCCGTGATCGTGCACGTGGTGGATGGCGCCGATATTTCGTATTGGACCGACGAGGTGCCCGGCATCGCGTTGCAGCTCATCGAAGCGTTCTGGCCAGGGCCGCTGACGCTGATCCTGAAGCGTGCGCCGCACATCCCGGCCGCCGTGGCAGGCGGACAGGACAGCATCGGGCTGCGTTGCCCCTCGCACCCGGTGGCGCAGGCGTTGCTGTCGCGCTTCAAGCGTGGGCGCGGCGGCATTGCGGCGCCGTCGGCCAACAAGTTCGGCCAGGTCAGCCCAACCACCGCGCAGCATGTGCGGGACGAATTCGGCGATGCCGTCTTCGTGCTCGAAGGGGACGGCGTGGACGTGGGCATCGAATCGACCATCATCGATCTGTCGCGGCTGGATCAGGGTATTGGCCCCGTGCTGCTGCGCCCGGGCGCCATCACGCCTGAAGACATCGAGCGTGTGACCGGCGAATTGCCGGCGCTTCCTGATGCCGCTGCACCGCGTGCTTCTGGCACATTGAAGGCGCATTACGCGCCGCGCACGCCGTTGTATCTGCTGTCGTCCGCCGATGTGCCTGCGCGCTTGGCCGCACTGCCCGCGGACAAGCGCATCGTGTGGCTCGGTGCCCCCGTGGCACTGCGTGACGGCTGCGACCAGCGCGTCGCCCCCGCCACCCCCGCCGCCTATGCCAATGCGCTCTACGCGCTGTTGCGCGAACTCGATCGCGGCGGTTACGACGCCATCTGGGTGGAAACCCTAGCCGACACGCCCGCCTGGGCTGCGGTCAACGATCGCCTGCGTCGCGCGGCCGCCGCGTTCACCGCGTAGTTCGAGTCGGACCTCTAATTCTTACGGGCCGCGCGTTCGCCGTGCGCCCGGCAACCTCGCTACACTTGGGCGTTGTGTCGTTCCGCGTGCTTCAAACGCGCACGGCGAGGTTACGCACCGCGGCACCACAAACCATAAAAATTCCACACGGAGACAGACATCATGAAGTTGCGTCAATGGATGGGCGTCGTCGCATCGGCGACCCTGGCCTTGAGCCTCGCCGCATGTGGCGGCGGTGAAAGCGATCAGAGCGGCAACCCCAACGTCGCCAAAGTGCAGCGCATGGTGGTGTTCGGCGACAGCCTGAGCGACGCCGGGACCTACACGCCGGCGGCGGCTGCCGTGGGCGGCGGCAAGTTCACCACCAACCCCGGCCCGGTCTGGGCGGAAACGGTGGCGGCGCAACTCGGTGTGGCGCTCACACCGGCCGTGATGGGTTATGCCAACTCGGTGCAGAGCTGCCCGAAACCCGGTTGCTTCGACTACGCGCAAGGCGGTTCGCGCGTGACCGATCCGAACGGTATCGGTCACAACGGTGGCGCCGGGGCGCTCACGTATCCGGTCAAGCAACAGCTCGCCAACTTCTACGCGGCCAGCAACAACACGTTCAACGGCAACAACGACGTGGTGTTCGTCTTTGGCGGCAACAACGACATCTTCTACTGGGCTGCCGCCGTGGCGACACCCAATTCGGGTGTGACGCCCGCCATCGCCACCGCACAGGTGCAGCAGGCCGCGACTGAGCTGGTCGGTTACGTAAAGGACATGATCAGCAAGAACGCGACGCAGCTCTACGTGTTCAACCTGCCCGACAGCAGCCTGACGCCGCAAGGCGTGGCGGGCGGTGCGGCAGGCCAGGCGTTGCTGCATGCGCTGGTGGGCGCGTTCAACACCACGCTGCAGGCTGGGCTTGCCGGTACCGGTGCCCGCGTGATCGATTTCAATTCGCAATTGACGGCAGTGATTCAGAACGGTGCGACGTTCGGTTTCAGCAATACCAGCGTGCCGGCTTGCAATGCGACCAAGATCAACACGCTGGTCCCGGGCGCTGGCGGCAGCTCGCTGTTCTGCTCCGCCAACACGCTGGTGACTGCAGGTGCAGACACATCTTACCTGTTTGCCGACGGCGTGCACCCCACCACCGGCGGCCATCGCCTGATCTCCAGCAACGTGCTGCAACGCCTGCTGGCCGACGGCGTCACGCACTGATCGTGCACCACCGAGCAAAACGCCCGCGCGAAGCGGGCGTTTTTGTTATGGCGAGGCGAAAAAAAGCCGCGCCAAGCAGCGCGGCCGATCGACGGGACTACATATTCTTGGGAGGGGGCTGGCGAAAACTGGGTCGCCCCATCATAGCCAAGCTGCCTCGCCCGGAGGTTAAGAGCGCTTCATATGGCTGCGCTGGCGAGTTGCTGTACGGCAAATTTATAGACCGCATCGATGTCGTTCAAATCCAGTACGGCCACGCCTTCCGGGGGATGTACGGCATCGGGGCCATCGGTTGCGACAGCGACGACGCCGCCAATTTCCGGCCACAGCGGCGGGCGGCCAAGCGAAGGACGGAAGACTTCGATTTTCGGAAAGGTACTGCGCTTGTAGCCTTCAACGAGGACGAGGTCGGTGCCCGGTGACAGCAGCGCCAGCACGTCGTCGAGTTCAGGCTCCAGCGCGTTGGCGTATTCGCGCATCAGCACCAGCCGTTCACCGCCCACGAGCACGACTTCGGCGCTGCCGGCTTCTCGCATGCGGTGCGAATCCTTGCCGGGCGAATCGAGATCGAAGCCGTGATGCGTGTGCTTGATGGCGGCCACGCGGCGCCCGTCGCGCACGAAGCGCGAGATGAGCTGCTCGACGAGCGTGGTCTTGCCGCTGCCCGACGTGCCGGTGATGCCAAGCAATGCCTTGCGTGAAATCATCGCTGTGCGCCCTGGTAAATCCATTGCAGCAGTGCATCGTGTGCGGCCTGGCCGCCGCTGGCGTTCGGATGGTTGATCATGCTGACCACCACGAAGCGCTGGCCGCCTTCGCCTTCGACATACCCGGCGATGGCGCGCACGTCGTTGAGCGTGCCGGTCTTGATCTCGGCATTGCCGGCAACGCCCGCACGCGTGAGGCGGTTGCGCATGGTGCCGTCCACGCCGACGACGGGCAGCGCATCGCGCAGCACGCCGCCGTTCGGGTTGGCGTCAGCCTGCTGCAGCAGGCGCCCCATGTTGCGTGCGCTGATGCGCTCCACACGCGACAGGCCCGAGCCGTTTTCCAGCACCAGCTCCGGCATCGTCAGGTTCTGTTTGGCGAGCCAGCGGTTGATGACCTCGGTCGACTGCCGTACCGATGCCGGCTTGCGGCCGATTTCCGCGCCGATGGTCAGGAAGAGCTGCCGCGCCATCACGTTGTTCGAATACTTGTCGATGTCGTGCACGACTTCCGACAGCGGCGGGCCGTAGTGCGTGGCCAGCAGAACGGCCTGACGCGGCACCTTGCCTTCGCGCAGGCCTGGCGTGAACCGCGTCGTGCCACCGGCCTGCTGCCACAGCGCGAGGAAGCCGCCCCAGATGAAGTCGGCATGCGTGAGCGCGGCGATATTGAAAACGCGTTCGCCGCACGCGGCGGCATAGCGGCCATCGAAGCTGGCGAGCACGCGGCCGTCGGTCTGCGTGGAGATGTTGGCGCCGGCGGCGGTCTTCCAGTCGCCGCAGCCGCCGCGCGTGGTGCGCAGCTGGTTGTCGATCTGCAATTGCGCCAGTGGCGGAGAGACATCGATGTTGACCGCGCCATTGCCCGCATCCGGCGACAGCGTGAACGTCAGCGTCTTGAACGAATACAGCAGCGCGTCGGGCGCAACGTTGTAGGCACGCGCGCTGTCGCCGTCCAGCGGCGGCGCTTCAGACAGACCACCCTCGAAGTAGGTGCGATCCAGCACGATATTGCCGGCCAGTTCATCCACGCCGGCGCGGCGCACGTCGGTCACCAGCTTGACGAGTTCTTCAGGAATCAGCTTCGGATCGCCCTGGCCACGCAGGTACAGGTTGCCGTTGAGCGTGCCGTTGACGGGAGCGCTGTCGGCATAGGCGGTGGTCTTCCAGCGAAAATCCGGGCCGAGCAGGTCCAGCCCCGCGAAGGTCGTCAGCAGTTTCATGGTCGACGCGGGGTTCATTCCGGCGTCGGCATTCCATTGCAGGATGGGCGTGGCGGTGCCGGTGCGGATCACGAACACGCTCACTGCATCCAGCGGGATATGCGCGCGCGCAAAGGCCAGCGCCACGTTGGCAGGCAACCCGGCAGGGTTGTGCGCCGCCTGGCGTGCCTGGGCGGCACTCGCGCGCGGGGTCGCGTTGGCCTTGGCCTTCTTGGCATGCGCCAGCGGCGAGGCCGCAATGGCGAGAAGCACCGCGCAGGCAAGCGCGCCGCGCGACAGGTTCAACAAACGGGTCGGACGAGTTCGGGCCATCGGCGGGGGGGCAGAGTGGGGCGCACACGCGTGCGCCAAGTGCAGACGCAGGCATGTTAACGCAGCGACCCCACACTTCGGCCGACAAGCAGTGGGGCGTTCACCGCCCAATTCTCTGGGAATTCCGCAGGTGTGACGGCTCAGTCCTTGGCGCCGACGCGCTTGCGCATGTCGGCCGTCACCGATTGGCGCGTGCCGGCATAGTCGGCCCATGGGTCGCGCTTGAGCTTGGCGAGCCGATCCGGCAGCGTGCGCAGCGTCCACTGGGCAGACGACTGCAGCCCTTCGAGTTCGTCATGGCGGATCGGCACCGACACCGGAAGGCCCGTCCGAGTGCGCACTGAATAGGCGGCCACCGTGCTCGCGCCGCGGTTATTGCGCAGGTAGTCGATGAAGATTTTGCCCACGCGGTTCTGCGGGCCCATCTTGGCGACAAAGCGGTCGGGGAAGGTCGCGGCCATGTGCTGCACCACGGCCTGCGCGAATGCTTTGAGCGTGTCCCAGCCCGAGGCCTCGCGGCGCGTGAGCGGCACCACCACGTGCATGCCGTGGCCGCCGCTGGTCTTCAGGAAGGCCTTCAGGCCAAGTTCATCGAGCATCGCCAGCATGAGTTGGGTGGCCTCGATCACGCGTGCGAAAGGCAGCGCCGGGTCTGGGTCGATATCGAAGACGATGCGGTCGGGCTGTTCGATGCGGTCGGCCAGCGCATTCCACGTGTGGAACTCCACCGTGCCCATCTGCACTGCGCCGACCAGCGCTTCGGCCGAGTTGATCGCCAGCAGCGACGGATGCCCCGGATCAAGCGATGGGTCCAGCTGCGTGATGCCCTGCAGCTTGAGCGCCGCGGAATGCTTTTGAAAGAAGCGCTCGCCGTCGATGCCATCGGGCGCGCGCACCAGCGACGTCGGCCGGTTGCGCAGATGCGGCAGCATCCACTCGGCCACGCTCGCGTAATACCGCGCCAGATCCGCCTTGGTGGTGCCGCTCGCTTTCTCGATCACGCGATCCGGATGCGTGACGTCCACATCGGCGATGCGTTCGGCACCGGGGCGCACCTTGCGTTCGGCAGCATTCACGGCGCGGGTCTCCTTGCGAGCGGCAGCGCTGGGCGGCTTGGCTTGTTCACGGACGATGTTGCGCGCAGGTTTGTCGTCGCGCAAACCTTGGAAGACGGCTTGCCGCACGATGCCTTCGCGCGTCCATTCGGCAAACGCGATTTCAGCCACGCGCTCCGGCTTGACCCATTGCACGTCGCGCGCATCGCTGCCGGTGGGCGGGTTCGCAAAGGGCGGCGTGTCGACGGTCAGCCCTGTCAATTCGTGATGCAAAGCGTGCAGGCTCGTCTCGTTGAAGCCGCTGCCGACGCGCCCCGCATAGCGCAGCTTGCCCGCGTCGTCATAAACGCCGAGCAGCAACGCGCCGAAGCCGCTGCGGCTGCCCTTGGGTGCGCTGTAGCCGCCGATGACGAACTCCTGCCGCTGCCCGCATTTGAGCTTGATCCACGCGGGGCTGCGGCCGGCGCGGTACGGCGCATCGGCGCGCTTGCCGATCACGCCTTCGAGCGACATGCTGCACGCGGAAGACAGCAGGTCTTCGGGCGCCGCGTTGAACGTGCCTGAGAACAGCACCGCATCGCGGTCGAGATCGCCGGGGGCCGCCTCGAGAATGCGTTGCAGCAGCGCCCGCCGCTCGCGCAACGGCACACCGCGCAAGTCCATGCCGTTGCAGAACGGGATGTCGAACAGGTAATAGGCAATGTGTTCGGCATGCGCGGTTTCGAAGGCGTTCTGCAGCGCCTGGAAGTCGGGCACGCCGCGCTCGCCCATCACCACGACTTCGCCGTCGAGCCACGCCTCGCGCAGGCCCAGCGCCTGCAGCGTGCGCGCCTGACGCGGCAGCTTCGCTGTCCAGTCGCGGCCGTTGCGGCTGAACAGGCGCATGGTGTTGCCGTCGATGCGCGCGAGGATGCGGTAGCCGTCGAACTTCACTTCGTAGTCCCATTCGCCCTGCGTGGGCGGCCCATCGACGAGCGTGGCGAGTTGGGGTTCCAGCGTCCTGGGCAACGTGGCGGGCACGGCGCCGGCGGGCGGTTGGACTTGCGCCGGTTCGGAGCCCTCCGTCTTGCCATCGTCGGCCTTGGCTTTTCCTTTGGCCTTGGGTTTCGCGCCGACGTTCTCTCCGGTGATCACGCTCGCGGGCAGTGCCTGCGTCACGTCGTAGTCGCTGGATGGCCGGACTTGATCGTCGCGCTCCTTGATCAGCAGCCACTGTTCTTTCGGATGCCTGCCGGTGCCATGCAAGTGCGTGCGCACCAGCGCCCACGCGCCGTGCAGTTTTTCGCCGTCGAGGTCGAATTTGAGCTTGCCGTCTCGGTACGCCTTGCGCGGATCGCCATGCGGATGCCACGTGCCGCGGTCCCACACGATCACATCGCCACCGCCGTATTGGCCTTCGGGGATGTGGCCTTCGAAATCGGCGTAGTCGAGCGGGTGGTCTTCAACATGCACGGCGAGGCGCTTGTCGGCGGGGTCCAGGCTCGGGCCTTTGGGGACAGCCCAGCTCTTGAGCGTACCGTCGAGTTCGAGCCGGAAGTCGTAATGCAGCCGCGTGGCGTCGTGCTTCTGGATCACGAAGTGCAGGGCGCCGTTTTCACGCTGCTCGTCGGCTTTGCGCCGCGCGCCGGCCGGTTCCTGGGTCTGCGTGAAATCGCGCTTGCGGCGGTAGTCGGCGAGATGGCGTGGCATGGCGTCGGCTCCGTCGTGTTATGCGCGCTTGCGTGTGGCGGTCTTGCGCGCCGTCTTGGCGGCCGTCTTGCGCGGTGCCCGCTTGCGCGGGGCGGGTTCGTCTTCCGCTTCGTCGTTTGACGCAGCTTTACCCTTGCCGCGCTTGGCAAGGCTCTGGCGCAGCAGGTCGGTCAGGTCGATCACGTTGCCGGAGCGCGGTGCGGCGGTTTCGGCTTCCATCGGCTCGACGGACTCCGTGCGGCCTTCGCGCACCTTGCGATCGACCAGCGTGAGAATGTCGTCGCGGAAGGTGTCGTGATACTCGGCAGGGTCCCACTTGCCGCTCATGTCGTCGATCAGCTTTTCGGCCATGTCGATTTCCTTGGCCGTGAGCTTGGCCGCCTTGGCCCCTTCTTCCGGCAAGTCGAGTTCGGACCAGTCGCGCACTTCGTTGGACCAGCGCAGCGTATGCAGCACGAGCACCGGCCCCATCGGGATCAGCGCAGCCAGATGCTGCTTGGTGTGCAGCACGACGTTGGCGACACCGATCTTTTGCGACCGTGTCAGCGCCTCGCGCAGCAGCGCGTAGACCTTTTCGCCGCGCCGGTCGGGCGCAAGAAAGTACGGCGTATCGAGATAGAGGAACGGGATCTCCGCTGCATCCACGAAGGTCAGCAAATCGACGGTTTGCGTCGAGACCGGGTTGGCGGCGCGAATGTCCTCGTCGGTGAGGATCACGTAGCGGTCTTTCTCGTAGGCATAGCCGCGCACGATCTGCTCGCGCGGCACTTCTTTGCCGGTGGTCTTGTTGATGCGCTTGTAGCCGACGCGGTCCATGGTGCGACGGTCGAGCCAGTCGAAGTCGAGGTCGTCGCTGCGGGTGGCCGGATACAGCGCAACGGGAATATGGACGAGGCCGAAGCTCACGGCGCCCTTCCAGATCACGCGGGGCATGGCAGGTCTCCCGATGCGGTGGATTCGAGCGTGGTGACGCAAGCCGCATACCTGCGTGGCGCGGGGCGGCGTCATACGTTCATCAGCAGAGCGCGGTAGCATGAGGCCTTTGCGGCGTGACCCGTTCGCGCTGCGCGTTTTTCCCAGCTGTCCTTCATGTCTTCCGAATACGTCCAATCTGCCGGCGCGCTGCGGCCCCGCCGGCTTCCCCTGTCGGCCCGCGCGGCCACGATGGCTCTCTTTTTCGCCAACGGTGCAACGTTTGCGACGTGGGGCATTCACATTCCGACGGTGAAGGCGCGCTTCGGGCTGTCCGAGGCGTCGCTGTCGTTGGCGATGTTCATGGTGGCGGCCGGCGCCATCGTCGCGATGAAGTTTGCGGGTCAGTGGGCGGCGCGCGTCGGCACGCGCCGCGCGAGCGTGCAGGGCGGCGTGGCATTTGGCGTGATGACCGCGCTCATCATGCTGATGCCGACCTACCCGGCACTGCTGGCGGTACTGCTGCTGTTCGGCATCACCAACGCCGGTTTCGATGTCGCCATGAATGCGCAAGCGGCCACGGTCGAGGCCAATCATCACAAGCCGATCATTTCCTCGCTGCACGGCATGTTCAGCCTGGGCGGCATGGTGGGCGCGGCGGTGGGTGGCGTGCTGCTGGAACTGGGCGTGCCGCCGGCCGTGCATTGCGGCGGCATGGCGCTCGTCACCATGGCGGCAGCGCTATGTGCCGGGCCGTTCATGCTGCCGGACCACGTGCATGCGGAAGGCGAATCCGCACATCCGACCACGGGCCGTACGCTGTTGGTGCTGGGCGTGCTGGCGTTCTTCGGGCTGGTCGGCGAAGGCGCGATGTACGACTGGACGACCGTGTACATGCGCGAGATCGCGCAATCGCCCGAAGCCGTTGCCAGCGCGGGATACGCAGCGTTTTCGGGCGGGATGGCGCTGGCGCGTTTCGGCGGCGACTTTGCACGCGGGCGCTGGGGCAACATGCGTGTGCTCGGCGCCAGTGGCGTGCTGGCCACGGGCGGGATCCTGCTTGCGCTGCTGTGGCCCGCGCCGATGGCTGTCCTGACAGGCTTTGCGCTGATGGGCGTGGGCGCCGCCAACATGGTCCCGATCTTCTTCATCACCGCGTCGCGCCTGCCCGGTGTGCCGGCCGCCGAAGGCATCGCCGCCGTGGCGCGCTTTGCCTACGTGGGCTTGCTGATCGGCCCGGTCATCATCGGGTTGATCGCGCATCGCTCAGACCTGCGCTGGGGCCTGTCGGTGGTGGCGCTCACCATGGCGTTGATTGCGGTGGCGGGGCCCCGGGCGATCCGCCCGCCGGACCGTCGCTGATTGCCCCGCGCTGCAGCACGAATCTGCCTAAAAAATATGCAGTTGCTGTGCGTTGACTTTCCTGTGCGCTTGCCATAGCGTACGACGAGGAGAGGGGGTTTCCCGGCGCCAACGTGCCAGTTGCGCACGGCATCGGGATGCGTTCAAAACGAGGCTGTGCTGTCAGCCAGCCCAAACGACCCATAGGAAAGGAGCTTCAGATGCCGTACAAACGTCTTACCCTCGTGGCAGCGGTCGCTGTCGTAGCCGCCGTCGGCACCGCGGCCCTCGCGCAGACCGACCAGAAGAAGTTCGACCCCTATAGCCAAGGCGCAAAAGTCGGCGACAAGTTTGATCCGTACCAACAGGGTGCGAAGGCCGGCGACAAGTTCGATCCGTATTCGCAAGGCGCCAACAAGAACGACAGCACTGCCAGCGCGCTCAACCCCGGCGCCCAGCCTGCCAATGTGGAGAAGGGCAAGTACGACACGTACACCCAGGGCGCCAAGGCCGGCGAGAAGTTCGATCCGTATAGCCAGGGTGCCAAGGCTGGCGGCAAGTTCGACCCGTACAGCGAGGGCGCCAACAAGAAGGACGCGCCCAAGCAGTAAGCCCGTGCCGATCGGGTTCATGAAGACGCTGATGCATCGCCGGATGCATCGGCGTTTTTCTTTGTGGAACGCCGCCGCTGTGGCGGTGTTTGCGCTGGCGCTACCCGCGCATGCGGCGGGGCTGTGCTCCGCGCCGTGGGTGCATGACGGCAGTCGCGTGCGCCTGGACGGCAACGGCAAGACGCCGATGATCGTCGAGTTCACGCTGCACGATGTCAATCGCGACATGCAGGACGGCTGCGAAATCGGCCTGCACATCTACGCCAAATCGGGCCTCGTGGCGCTGGGCGGCCGCCCGATCGAGACGGTCCAGGAGCACCAGCTGCTGGTGGACGAAGCCGGCGTCGTCACGCGCATTGTCAGCATCAATGGCCGCGTATTTGCGCAAAGCGAACATGCCGATCTGGTCGGCACCGTCAGCACCGCCATCTCGGGCATGTTCCTGTACGGCGCGGGGCTGGCGCCCGAAGCGCAGATGCTGCCCGGCGATACGTACGAATCCAGTTTCGATTTCGATGTGGTGTCGCCGCGGCTTGGCATTTCGGTCGGGCGCATGCGGGCCGAGCGCGCCAAGGTGGAGGTCTCGGAGCGCGAGGTCGGGCCCCCGCAGCCGATGAACACCGTGGTGGGTGAGCTGCAGTGCCGGCCGATCCGCTACACGCGCACGGCGCGCCTCGGGGTGCTGCGGCTGGGCAATGAAACGCTCGAGCCCGATCCCACCGTGGCGCACATTACCGATTGGTATTGCCCCGAAGCGGCCGTCGTGATGCGCCAGGAGGTTGAGCAGCACGGCCAGACGCAGGTGATCGACGTGGTCGAACTCAAGCGCTAAGCGCACTCTGGGCCGCGTCGAAGTCTTCCGTGCTGCCGTCAAACCGGTACACACGCGCCACGTTGAACGGCGCTTCCGGCGCAGCCTGCGAGAACAACGCAATGTGGTCGACCGGCATGGCGGCGGGCAGCACCACGCTCGTGGCCTCTAGCGCCCGATAGCAGGCAAGCTGCTCGGTAGGGTCGAGCCGGCCCGTCAGCGTGATGTGGAACGTGAACGTGCCAAACACATACGGATAGCCCCAGCGCTGCAGATGACGCTCCTGCGCATCGGACAGGCCGACGCGACGGCGCCGCGCGAGTTCTGCGGGCGGTGGCGGTGCGCGGAAGCCGTCGAATTCGCTGACGCACGCATCGGCGAATGCGTGGAGCGTGTCGCGGGCAGGATCGCCATGACGCAGCCGCCAGGCCAGGAAGCCGCGCAGCGTCTGCAGGGCCGGCTCGATGGTGAAGGGGTGCTGCTGCAGTGCAAAACGGCGCAGCGCGGCGTCCAGTTCATCGACCGTGCGATCGCCTGCCAGGCGGAACGGCGGTTTGAACGTAGCGTGCAGGCCGTACTGGCGCGGCGCTTCCGTCCAGCGGTCGAGCGTGGCAAGGTCGATGCCGGCTTCGCGCAGAAACGCCTCGCGTTGATCGGCTGAGATGGCGGTGTTGGTGCGGGCGCAGCGGCCGAGCCAGCGTGTGCCGAGCCCGTACCAGGGCTCAGGCGGCAGCAGGTAGAGCGCGTATCGCCAGGCGGGCGGCGTAGACGACGATAAGGGTGCCGGCGCTGGCTCCATGGCGCGGGTCAGCCGATCAACGGCAACTGTGCGGCGGCATGGCGCAGCCGCCCACCCACCACGGCCGCCACCACGCGCGGCAGGCCCGGGCGGCGATCATCCACCACGATGGCGTCGGCGCGCAGGCCGGTCGCGAGCGTGCCACGATCCGTCAGGCCTGCGGCTTCGGCGGGGTTGGCTGCCACCAGCGCCCAGGCCTCGTGCAGCGGCACCACGCCGCGCTCGGCCAGCTTGAACGGCGCGGCCAGCAGCGCCGGGTAGTAATAGTCCGACGCCAGCACGGTACCCAGCCCCGCCGCCACCATGGCCGCCGCATTCGGCGCGCCGTTATGGCTGCCGCCGCGCACCACGTTGGGCGCCCCGAAGACGGTATGTCCGCCATGCGCCCGCGCTGCCCGCGCAACCTCCTCGGTCAACGGAAATTCCGTGACGGTGCAGCCGTGTGCGTGGAAGGTGTTGCGCGTGGCGATGTCGGGTTCATCGTGTGAAGCCATGCAGATGCCGCGTTGCTGCGCCGCACGCGCGAGCGTGCCGGTCACCTCGGCGAGCTTCGTCGTGTTGGCCGCGGCCGCATTCATACGCGCGAGGAATGTGTCGATGTCGCACTCGGCGCGATCGGCGTATTGTGCGAGCTTGCGCGCGTCGCCCAGCTTGTCGCGCATCATCGGCAGGTGATCGTTGAACGACAGGAAGTGCACGCGGCCGGCGTCCATCCAGGCCAGCGCATCGGCAACGCCGTCGGCGTGGTGCAGTTCGAAGCGCAGGTGCATCAGGTGCTGCGCGCCGAGGTGCGGACGCATCGCATCGAGGGTGTCCAGCATGCGCAGCGCATAGGCGTGGCCGCGCAAGCCGCCTTCCCAGGAATACGTCACGCCGTGGAATTCGGTGGTGATGCCGTTGGCAAGCAATTGGCCGTCAACATCGGCCAGGGCGGTCTCGTAGGGAAAGGCCACACCGGGGCGCGGCATGACGGCGCGTTCGAAGGCGTCGCCGTGCAAGTCGACGATGCCGGGCAGGACGAGCAGGTCGCCGCAGTCCATCATTCCGGGCGTGGGGTCGGCGTCACACGCAGCAATATGCCCGTCGCGAAATTGCACGGCGGCCTCAGCCAGGCCGCCCGGCAGCAGGGTGCGTCGCGAAATCAGGCCAGCCACGTGGCCGACGGAAGACGAAAACGATTGCATAAGGCCAATGTGCGATCAGATGCGCAGAAACGTTGTGCGGGCATTGTGCCGCAACCTGCGTGCCGCTTATCCGCACATCGGCCATTTGCCCCACTCTGAAGTGGGGAAAGGCAGCCAAACGCCTTAACTTTCCCGACACGATGGTCGATATCGTGAAAAACAACCCAAATATGGACGCCACCTCTGCTGAGCGGCCTGACCGTCCGGAACCGGATGTGATCGACCAGGACAACCCAAGGCCGCTGCCGCTCGCTGACGACCGCTACGAAGCGCTCGTCCGGCAAATGCCGGATGCGTTGTACATCGTGGCGGACGACATCATCGTTTTCGTCAACGAGGCCGGCGTTCGCCTGTTTGGGGCGCAATCCGCGCGCGACATCGTCGGCCACGAGCTGGACGAGTTCGTGCACGACAACTCCGTGCACCTCGCCCGGCAGCGCCGCGAGTGGATGGTCGCGCACGGGGCGGGTTTGCCGCCTGTCGAGCAGACCTTGCTGCGTTGCGATGGCACGCCCGTGGAAGTCGAGGTGCTTTCCGCGCCGGTGCAGCTTGGCTGGCGCACCGCCATCCAGGTAGTGGCACGCGACATCACCCAGCGCAAGCAGGCCGAACAGGCGCTGCGCGAATCCGAAGCCAATTACCGCGCCCTGGCCGCCGAAACCGCACGCGCCAAGGAATTGCTGCGCTGCGAAAAGACCGTGCTCGAACTCAGTTCGCGCAACGTGCCGCTGCCGGACCTGCTGGCCGAGGTGTGCCGGCTCGTCGAGGCATTGCTCGACGACGGCGCCATGTGTTCGGTCCTGCTCAGCAGCGACGGCGAGCACATTACGCACGCCGTGGCGCCGTCGCTGCCGTTCATGCTCTCGCAGGTGCTGGTGGGGATCGCGATCGGCCCTGCGGTCGGTTCGTGCGGTACGGCCATGTTCCTGAACAAGACCGTGGTGGTGGAAGACATCGACGCCGACCCGCTCTGGGACGGCTACCGCGACATCGTTGCGCCGCTGGGCCTGCGCGCGTGCTGGTCGACGCCCATCCGCGGCGACAACGCGCAGATGATCGGCGCGATGGGCATCTACTACGACACCCCGCGTGCGCCCACGCGCGACGCCATGGGGCTGCTCGACGGCATTACCGACATCATCGGCGTGGCGGTGCAGAAAGCCCATATCGCGCGCGAGCTGCAGGAGAGCGAAGAACGCTACCGCCTGGCCGTCGACAACCTGACCGAAGGCATCGTCGTGCAGGCCGCCGACGGCACCATCCTCGCGTGCAACCCGAGCGCGCGGCGCATTCTCCGCGCCGGCAACCTGTCGCCCGTGGGCACCAGCCACCTGGCGCTGATGCGGCGCTCGTTGCGCGAAGACGGCAGCGAGATCCCGTTCAACGAGCGCCCGACACGCGTGGTGTTGACGACGGGCCGCCCGCTGCTCGGCTTGACCGTCGGCCTGGAACTGGTGGACGGCGACGTGGTGTGGGTGCATGAAAACGTGCTGCCCATCGTGCGCCCCGGCGACGATGCCCCCTCGGCCGTGCTGATCTCGTTCAACGACATCGGGCCGGCGCGTGCCGCACAGCAACAGCTCACGTTTCTTGCGCAGCGTGATGCGCTGACCGGGTTGTACAACCGTGCGTATTTCTCGCAACGCATGCAGGCGGTCATGGAACAGGCTACCAGTGAGGCCAGCCACGCCGGCGAGGCGCGCCAAGTCGCCGTGTTGTTCCTGGATCTGGACGGCTTCAAGAAAGTGAACGATACGGCCGGCCACGAGGCGGGCGACCACCTGCTGCGCATCGTCGCGCAACGCCTGTCGGCCTGCGTGCGCCAGAGCGATACGCTGGCGCGCCTCGGCGGCGACGAGTTCGTCGTGCTGCTCGACAACGTGCGCTCGCTGGGCGAGGCCGAGCGCCTGGCCAAGCGCATCGTCCATTCGATCGCGCAGCCGTTTTCGACGGGCGGCACCGAGTACTACCTGGGCGCGTCGATCGGTATTGCGGTGTACCCGGAACACGGCAACGATGCCGCCACGCTGCTGCGCTGTGCCGATGCCGCCATGTACAACGCCAAGCAGAACGGCCGCAACCAGCATCGCGTGTACACCGCGCGCCTGTCGCAGCGGGCGCAGCGACGCTTCCAGCTGGAGTACCACCTGCGCCGTGCCTTGGCGGCGGGCGAGCTGTCGCTGCGCTTCCAGCCCATCGTCGACGCCACATCGATGGACATCGTCGGTGCTGAAGTGCTGCTGCGCTGGCACAGCACCGAGCTGGGCGAGGTGTCGCCCGCCGAGTTCATTCCGGTGGCAGAAGACGCCGGGCTCATCGGCGACATCGGTGAATGGGTGCTGGCGCAGGCGTGTCATCAGGCCGCGCACTGGCGCGCCACCTGCATGCCGGATTTCTTCGTCGCCGTGAACCTGTCGCCGCGCCAGTTTGGCGAGGGGTTGGT
The DNA here is from genome assembly GCF_958439105.1 of Ralstonia flatus. Classification (NCBI taxonomy): domain Bacteria; kingdom Pseudomonadati; phylum Pseudomonadota; class Betaproteobacteria; order Burkholderiales; family Burkholderiaceae; genus Ralstonia; species Ralstonia flatus. Next base: position 400,934 of record NZ_CAUDLI010000005.1, read on the forward strand.
GCCGACCATCTCGCGCTGCCTGGCCGAAGCGGGCCTGCCCGCGAGCGCGCTGGAGATGGAGATCACCGAAGGCTTGCTCATGCGCGACACCGCTGCGGTGATGCCGGTGCTCGATGCGCTCACGGCATTGGGCATCCGCATCTCGATCGATGATTTCGGCACGGGGTATTCGTCGCTGTCGTACCTGCAGCGCTTCCCGATCGACAACCTGAAAGTGGATCGCTCGTTCGTCTCGGGCATTCCGCGCCACCGCGATTCGGTGGTGATTTCGCGCGCCATCGTCGCCATGGCCGCATCGCTCGACATGACGGTCACCGCCGAGGGGGTCGAGACGCTGGAGCAGGCCGAATTCCTGCAGGCCGCCGGGTGCGACAAGTTGCAGGGCTTCCTGTTTGGCCCGCCCATGACGGCCGGCGCCTACGAGGCGCGGCTGCGCCGCAACCGCCCCGCGCCGGCCTAGGCCTCGACGTGGCGGCGCGCAAAGCGCCTGTAATGCCCGCGTAAGTCTGTGCGGGTAGCGTCGCTCAAGCGCGCATTCACCCGTGCCGATACACCCCGTAGAGGGCCGGCTCGCCATCCGTGCGAGGGCGCACACAACAACGAACAACCGGAGACAACCGCACGTGAAGCCATTCGCCTGGGGCCGCGGCCCGAAAGCCTCTCCTGACCTTGTTGCCCGCATTGCCGAAGAGGCCGGCCGCGTCGGCATGGGCATCTGTGAAGTCTCCGGCAACGTGGAAGATGTGGCCGTGCGCCTGCGCCGGCAGGCCAGCGTGTTCGACCAGTTGCGCAACGCCGCCGATGTGACCATGCGCGGCAACCACGATATCGCCGTCGCCGCGCGGCATGCGCGCGAAGTCGCATCGCATGCCAGCGAAGAGGTGAGCGGGTCGCGTGCAACGGTCGATGCATCGCTGCGCGACATTCGCGAGCTGGCCGTGGGCGTGGCGAGCATGGAGCAGCAGATTGCTGCACTGCGTGAAGCGCTGATCCAGGTGGCGCAGGCGTCTGAACAGATTTCGCAGATTGCCAAGCAGACCAATCTGCTGGCGATCAACGCCGCCATTGAAGCTGCCCGTGCGGGGGAATCGGGCCGCAGCTTTGCCGTGGTGGCGGGCGCAGTGAAGCAGCTCGCCGGGCAGACCGCCGAAGCGACGCAGCGGATCGAAACCACCTTGGCCGATTTGTCCGGCCAGACCGACAAGCTCATCGGCGACAGCAGCGCCAACGTGGCGCGCGCGCAGCGCGTGGATGCCGGCACGCAGGCGATTGGTGCGGTAATTGGCGTGGCGGGCGAGGCGATCGCGCGCTTCGATGTCGAGGCGACGAGCATTGCGGAATCCACTGCCGCCATCGAAGACGAATGTGCGTCGCTCGCGCGTGAGGTGGATGCCATGGCCGAGGGCGTGAAGCAATCGAGCCACAACATCGACAACGCACAGCGGCAATTGTCGGGCTTGCTGGGCGCGTCGGAAACGTTGATCCGCCTGACGGCTTCAACTGGTGTGCAGAGTGCCGATACGCCGTTCATCGAAGCGGTGCAAGCGGCGGCCGGCAAGATCAGTGCGTTGTTTGAATCGGCGCTGGCGCGCGGCGATATCAGCGAAGGGGATTTGTTTGATCGCGCCTATGTGCCCGTGCCGAATACCGACCCGCCGCAGCATATGGCGCGGTTCACGGCGTTCACGGACCGCGTGTTGCCTGCGGTGCAGGAACCGCTGCTCCAGTTGGATCCGCGCGTGGTGTTCTGTGCGGCGGTCGACACCAATGGCTATCTGCCGACGCACAACCTGAAGTTCTCGCAGCCGCAGGGCAGCGACCCGGTCTGGAATGCGGCCAACAGCCGGAACCGCCGGCTGTTCACCGATCGCACGGGGCTGGGGGCGGCGCGCAATACCGAGGCGTTCCTGTTGCAGACCTATCGTCGCGATATGGGGAACGGGACGTTCGCGATGATGAAGGATGTGTCGGCGCCGATTTACGTCAGGGGCCGCCACTGGGGTGGGTTCCGGATGGGTTACAAGGTGGCCGGTTAAGGTTCGTAATGGTGGGGGTGGGGTTCCGAACTTCTTTGATGGCGCTCGGAACGGCATTGCTGAGGTTCGGAACTCCATCCGTGTTGTTCAGAACGGCATTTGCTGGGTCGGACCTTGGCGCTCTTGGCGTTTGGAACGCCGTGAATGGGGTTTGGGACTGCTTTGGACGGCTTCGGAACCTCAGCGGTGGGGTTCGGGACTGCTTTGATGGGGTTCGGAACGTCGAGGGGTGGGGTTTCGAACCTCGTCGGTGGGGTTTGGGACCTTGCTTGTGGGGTTTTTGGTGTTGATGGTGCAACCCTTGTTTCGTCCCCTGCCGGGGCCGACTTACTTTCTTTGTCTTGTAGTGGTCCAATTTCCTCGGACAAGTCGATAGGCGGACAATGAGCCACGACGAGGAAAAAGCAATGGCAAGAGAGAGACGGCAGTTTGACGCGAGCTTCAAGTTGGAAG